>JAUVXK010000065.1 GCA_030603635.1 Burkholderiales bacterium
GGCCAGCGTGATGAACTGGTACTTGTAGCCCAGCGCCGACAGCTCGTCCTGGAACTTGGCGATGGTGGCGTCGTCCAGGTTCTTCTTCCAGTTGAACGACGGCGAGCAGTTGTAGGACAGCAGCTTGCCAGGGCAGGCGGCATGCACGGCCTGAGCGAACTCACGAGCAAAGCCCAGGTCCGGCGTGCCGGTTTCGCACCACACCAGGTCGGCGTAGGGGGCGTAGGCCACGCCACGGCTGATCGCCTGCTCCAGGCCATTCTTCACGCGGTAGAAGCCCTCCTGGGTGCGTTCGCCGGTGCAGAAGGGCTTGTCGTTGGCGTCGTGGTCGCTGGTCAGCAGGTTGGCGGCTTCGGCGTCGGTACGGGCCAGGATCAGGGTCGGCACGCCCATGGTGTCGGCGGCGAAACGGGCAGCGATCAGCTTTTCGATGGCTTCCTGCGTCGGCACCAGCACCTTGCCACCCATGTGGCCGCACTTCTTGACCGCAGCCAGTTGGTCTTCGAAGTGCACACCGGCGGCGCCGGCAGCGATCATGTTCTTCATCAGCTCGAAGGCGTTCAACACGCCGCCGAAACCGGCTTCCGCGTCGGCCACGATGGGCAGGAAGTAGTCGATGAACTCAGGAGAGCCCGGCTCGATGCCACGGCTCCACTGGATTTCGTCGGCCCGCTTGAAGGTGTTGTTGATGCGGCGGACCATGGTCGGCACCGAGTCGTACGCGTACAGCGACTGGTCGGGGTACATGGTTTCGGAGGTGTTGCCGTCAGCAGCCACCTGCCAGCCCGACAGGTACACCGCTTCCAGGCCCGCTTTTGCCTGCTGCATGGCCTGGCCAGCGGTGATGGCACCGAAGGCGTTCACATAGCCCTTCTTGGCGCCACCGTTGACCTTGTCCCACAGCTTGCGGGCACCGTTCTGCGCGAAGGTGTATTCGGGCTGCACGCTGCCACGCAGGCGCACCACGTCTGCGGCAGAGTAGCCGCGCTTGACGCCTTTCCAGCGGGGGTTGTTGGCCCAGTCTTTTTCCAGCGCTTCGATCTGCTGCTGGCGGCTCAGTTGTTGATTGATGGCGGACGACATGACGCTCTCCTGAAGGTTGAAGACAAACCAGTGCGGCCCGGTCGCTGAGACAGCGTGCAATTCCGGTGCCGTTGGACTCTAGTCTAGTCTTATATAAGACTCAAAAACAATCTTATGTCTTATAGAAGACATTTTTTTATTCATTCAATATCAATAGGTTACACAATTTGTACCAAATGACGAAATTTTCTTTTTCGTCATGAAAAATTTTTTTGCGCCGCAGCATACTGTTTTTTGTATTATGAAAACATATTTCTGATGCGCAAACCGCTCCCGAGCCCCATGCCGGGGCAAGTGCCCGTTTTTTGGCATGATCGACCTCAGCCCGGAACCCCTTCATGTCCCTGCCCGCCACACCCTGGACCGCCTACGGCGCACTCGCTCTCAGCATGGCGCTGGTGGGCAGCTACGTGGCCCTGTCCAAGCCACTCGTCGCCGCCATTCCGGTCTTTTTGCTGGCCTGGATGCGATTCGGCATTGGCGCTGCAGCCATGGCGCACTGGCTGCGCAAACCGGCCGACGAGGGCCCGCTGGACGCCCGCACGCGCATGCTGCTGTTCGCCGAATCCTTTCTGGGCAATTTCCTGTTTTCGATCTGCATGCTCTGGGGCGTGAGCCTCACCACGGCCAGCGCGGCGGGGGTCATCCTGTCGTCTATCCCCGCCGTGGTGGCACTGCTGAGCTGGGCCTTTCTGCGCGAGTCGATTTCGCGACGGTTGTGTGTGGCCATCGTGCTCGCGTTTCTCGGCATCGGGCTGTTTTCACTGGACAAAACGGGAAGCGCTGCCCCCGACCCCGAAAACACCTGGCTGGGCATCCCGTTGCCGCTGATCGGCAATGCCCTGGTGTTCGCCGCCGTGGTGTGCGAAGCATCTTACGTGGTCATTGGCAAACGTCTGGCTGGCCGCATGAGCCCCCGACGCATCTCGGCCCTGATCAACCTCTGGGGGTTGGCACTCATGACACCGTTGGGTCTGTGGACCGCCTGGAGCTTCGATTTCTCCACGCTGCACCTGGGCCTGTGGGGATTGCTGGTCTTCTATGGCCTCGCAGCCAGTGTGTGGACGGTCTGGCTGTGGATGGCCGGTCTGAAGAAAGTGCCAGCCAGTCAGGCCGGTGTGTTCACCGTGATGCTGCCCCTGAGTGCCACCGCCATAGGCGTGCTGTTCCTCGGCGAACAACTCACGCGCGCCCAGTGGCTCGCTTTCGGGCTTGCACTTGCAGGCCTGATCGTGGCCACGGCACCGCGCCTCAGGCGCACCACAAGCCGGTCGGATCGGTAATGCCCATCCACAGCGCCCAGCCGGACAGCAGCACCAGCGCCAGCCCGGCCAGGCGGATGCCCCAGCCACCGGAACGGGCATCTTTCAGCTTGAGCAGCAGCCATGGGGCCGCAGTGAGCGACACCATGGTGCCGGCAGCAAAGGCCGCCATGATGGCAGCCCCGTTGAACGCGCCGGCCGACAGCGAGGCCACCAGCAGCGCGGAATACAGCAAACCGCAGGGCATCAGCGCCCACCCCGCCCCCAGCACCAGTGGCGCCCGGGGCCCGAGCATCGACATCACCGGTCGCGCCTTGCGCCAGAGACCTTGTGCCCACGCATCGATGAAGGCCGGCTGGCGGGCCTGCCAGAGCAGCGCCAGACCCAGCACCAGGGCCGCCACATGCATCAGGGTCCACAGCGGGCGAATGACGGCCGTCTGCTGTCCCATCCAGGCCAGCCCCTGCACGGTGCCGCCGGCAACGCCACCCAACAGGCTGTAGCCGGCCAGGCGACTGAACTGGAACACCCACAGCGCCCGGGTGCTGTGCGGGGCGGCTCCCCGGGCAATGCCGGCGCAGGCTGCGCCGCACATGGCGACGCAATGGGGACCGCCCACCAGCCCCATCAGCAGGGCCGAGACCATCATGGATTCCAGCATGGAGGGACTGTATCAGGCGGCGCCGGTCAGATGATCTTGGAAAAGCGTGCCCGGTCCTGGTCAAGCTGCAGGTATTTGTCAAACGCCATGGCGATGGCGCGCACCAGATACCAGCCGGCGGGCGTGACCTCGATGCAGGTGTCGGTGACACGCAGCAATCCCAGGGTCTCGAAGTCGCGCAGGCGCTCCAGTTCGCGGGCAAAGTAGCTCTTGAAATCGATGAGATGCGCGAGCCCGACGGATTCGAAATCCACCACGCCCTGGCACATGATGGCCATGATCACGGAGCGGCGCAACACATCGTCCCGGTTCAGGGCCAGACCCCGCACGATGGGTAGGCGCCCTTGGTCGAGAGCGTCGTAGTACTCCTCCAGCGTCTTGGCGTTCTGGCTGTACGTGGCACCGATGCGACCAATGGCCGACACCCCCAGGGCAATCAGGTCGCAATCCGGCTGGGTGCTGTACCCCTGGAAGTTGCGGTGCAACCGCCCCTGGCGCTTGGCCACGGCCAGGGCATCGTTGGGCAGGGCGAAATGGTCCATGCCCACGTACACATAGCCCGCCTCGCTGAAGGTGTCAAGCGACGTGGACAGCATGGCCAGCTTGTCGGCAGGGCTGGGCAGTTCCGCCGAAATGATGCGGCGCTGCGGCTTGAACCGCGCCGGCAGGTGAGCATATGCGTACAAGGCGATGCGGTCGGGGCGCAGCGTCTTGACCTGATCCAGGGTGTGGCGAAACGATTCGGGCGTCTGCTGCGGAAGGCCGTAGATCAGGTCCACGTTCACCGACTCGAAACCGATGCGCCGGGAAGCTTCCACCAGATGGAACACCTGTTCGGCGGGCTGGATGCGGTGGACGGCCTTCTGCACCGTCGGATCGAAATCCTGCACTCCAAAGCTCAGGCGGTTGAAGCCGAGCCGATGGAGGTGCTGCAACCGCTCCTCGGTCACGGTACGCGGATCCACCTCGATGGAGTACTCCCCTCCCGGCACCAGCGTGAACTGGCGGCGGATCATCGAGACCAGGTCTTCCAGTTCGGCATCATTCAGGAAAGTGGGAGTGCCCCCGCCCAGGTGCATTTGCGACACATGGTGCCCCCGACCACAATGTTGGACCTGCAGTTCCAGCTCGTGCGAAAGGTAGCGCAGGTATTCCGCGGCCTTGCTGTGGTGCTTGGTGATGACCTTGTTGCAGGCACAGTAGTAGCACAGCGACGCACAGAAAGGAATGTGGACATAGACCGACAGCGGCAGCGCCAGCGAGCCGGCCCGGCGCTGCTCCAGCGCCTGGATATAGTCGCGCTCCCCGAACGCCTCCACGAAGCGGTCCGCCGTCGGGTAGGACGTGTAGCGGGGGCCCGGCACGTCGAACCGCCGCAGCAACCCCTCATCAATCACATGTTTCACGGACAATTCTCCAGTTTCCCGTGACTGTGCATCAATTCAACCCACAGCCCATTGACGTGAGTCAAACAACGGCGGCATCCGTCACGTTGCGGGTTTATCATTGGCACGTGGGCCATCGGTGGTCCACGGGGTCGCCATCGTCATGGATATCGAAAGCATCAAAGTCGCCTGCTCCAGTTGCAACCTGCGCGAGCTCTGCCTGCCTCTGGGTTTGAACTCGGACGAGATGCAGCGGCTGGATCACGTCGTCTCGACCCGTCGCCGGGTCAAGCGGGGCGGCGCCCTGTTCAATGCGGGCGACGCCTTCACGTCGCTGTACGCAGTCCGCTCCGGCTTCTTCAAGACCAGCGTCACCACGGCCGATGGGCGTGATCAGGTCACCGGCTTTCAGATGGCAGGGGAAATCATCGGCATGGACGGGATCGTGCACGACAAGCACTCCTGCGCAGCCATCGCCCTGGAAGACGCCGAGGTGTGCGTGCTGCCATTCGATCGGCTGGAGCAGCTCTCGCGCGAGTTCAGCACGTTGCAGCACCACGTCCACAAGATCATGAGCCGGGAAATCGTGCGCGACCACGGCGTCATGCTGCTGCTGGGCAGCATGCGGGCCGAGGAACGGCTGGCCGCGTTCCTGCTCAATCTGGTGCAGCGGCTGCACGCGCGCGGCTTCTCCCAGTCGGAACTGATCCTGCGCATGACGCGTGAAGAAATCGGCAGCTACCTGGGTATGAAGCTGGAAACCGTGAGCCGAACGTTCTCCCGCTTCATGGACGAGGGCATCATCGAGGTCAAGCAGCGCTACGTGCAGATCAAGGACACCCAGGCGCTGGAGGCGCTCGTCAACCCGCAATCGGCCGGGCCAGCGGCAGACTAGGCTTCCCCTTCGGCCCGAAGGCTACGGCTTGGGCGGGCAGCGGCTGGCACAGCCACCCCCACCGACACCGGATACCCCGGCGCAATCCGACGGACGCTGATCCGGCGGAACGGGACAGCGATTGACCTCGAACGGGGACATTGCCAGCATGGTGGTGAGAAAGCTCGACACCATCGTGATCGCCCAGAAGATGAAGAACGCGATCGTGTAGATGCCCAGGCGCGAAACCTCCAGCGGCTGACCACGCCAATGGAGTTCGCTCGGGTCCACAAAGGCGAAAACCACCATTTCCAGAACCGCCGCCATCAGGAAGGCGGGCCAGGCTATCCACATCAATCGCTGCGCCATGCTGCCTCCGGTGTTGAAGGTGTGAGAAGCGAAGGCCTCAGTCCTTGGGGACTTCCGGGCTCGCCACGTGGTTGCGGCCCTTGCGCGCCGGAGCCAGGCTCATTTCCAGGGCGGCACGCTGCTCGGGCGTGAGCTTTTCGATCACCGTCTGATCCGGCTGGATGACGGGAGGCGGTGTGCGGTCCAGCAACGGATCGTTGGCCATGGCGTAAACCGAGATCACCGCCGCCGTGATGCTGCCGATGACCGCCACCAGAGGGAGCCCCAGCACCAGCCAGACATAGGGTTCGCGGTACCACGGCCTGGGTTGGGCAGAGGGCGGCGGTGAAGTCAGCCGTTGGGTCATGGTGTTCATGGCGGGATTCCTTTCTGGTTGCGGTTCCGGGCATCAGCGGGGGACGATGAAGACCGATTTTTCAGACACGCGGATGGAGGCATCCTGACCCGATTCGATGTCGAACACAATGGGGTGCGAGCCCGGGGACGCCGCATTCGGCGGCACCTGAACGGTGACGGCCACCGACCGGACCTCGGTGGGCATGACGTTCACAATGGTGTCAGAGACGATCTCGATGCCGGGCAGCCCCGTCACGGCGAGGGTGTAGGCCTGCTCACTCTCGGTGGCGTTCATGATCTGGAGGCGGTACACGTTTTCGATGCGTCCCATCTCGACCATGCGGGCCAGGGCTCCGCGGTCGCGGATCACATCCACTTTCAGCGGCGTGCGCAGCCACAGGCTGACGAAGACCGCGACCGTGATGGCCAGCAGGATGCCGCTGTAGACCAGCACCCGAGGCCGGAACACCCGGCGGATCATCTGCGCTGCGGTCCAACCCTGCGCCACACCATGCTGCGTGGAGTACCTGATGAGCCCACGCGGATACCCGACCTTGTCCATGACTTCGTCACAGACGTCGATACAGGCGCCACAACCGATGCATTCGTATTGCAGGCCGTTGCGGATGTCGATCCCCGTGGGGCAGACCTGGACGCACAGCGTGCAATCGACACAGGCACCCAAGCCCAGCGCCTTCGGGTCGGCCTTGCGGGAGCGGGGGCCACGGGGTTCGCCCCGGGCCTGATCGTAGGTGACGATCATCGTGTCCTTGTCGAACATCGCGCTCTGGAAGCGCGCGTACGGACACATGTACTTGCACACCTGCTCGCGCAGGAAGCCCGCATTGCCATAGGTGGCAAAACCGTAGAAGAAGATCCAGAACGACTGCCAGGGCCCCAGGTCCCATTGGATCACGGCGGCTCCGAGCTCATGGATGGGCGTGAAATAGCCGACGAAGGTGAAGCCGGTCCAGAGGCCGAACGCGACCCAGAGCGCGTGCTTGAGCCATTTCTTGCCAAACTTCTGCAGCGACAGCGCCGACTGGTCCAGCCGCATGCGGGCCGAACGGTCACCCTCGACCTGGCGCTCGATCCAGAGATAGATTTCGGTGTAGACCGTCTGCGGACAGGCGTAGCCGCACCACAGACGCCCGGCCACGGCCGTGAACAGGAACAGGGCCAGCGCCGAAATGACGAGCAGGCCCGTGAGATAAATGAAATCCTGCGGATACAGGACAAAGTGGAATATGTAGAAGCGCCGTGCCTCCAGGTCGAACAAGACGGCCTGGCGGCTGTTCCATTCCAACCAGGGCAGCCCGTAGAACACGAGCTGCGTGAGCCACACCAACCCCCAGCGCCACTTGCTGAACAAGCCGCTGACCGACCGGGGATAGATCTTCTGCCGAGCCGCGTAAAGCGAAATCTCGATGTCGTCATCACCGGCCGGCGTGCCGGCCTTCTGGGTGTCGGTGCTCACTGGGAAACGTCGGCTTCAGGTCACTTCTGGGGTTGGTTGGACAGACCCCACACATAGGCGGTGAGCACGTGGATCTGCTGCTCCGTCAACAGCGCGTTCTGCGCCGGCATCACGTTGGTGATCCCGTCGTTGACGGCCCGGACGATCGCATCCACACCCCAGCCATGCAGCCAGATGTTGTCGGTCAGGTTGGGGGCACCGAGTGCGGTGTTGCCCAGCCCCTCGGCACCGTGGCAGGCAGCGCAGGCTGCGTACTTGGACTTGCCGAGCGTGGCACGCACGCTGTCGTGCGGGCTGCCCGACAGACTGAGCACGTAGTGGGCCAGGTTGTTCACGTCCTCGGCCGTGCCGACGGCCGCCGCCATCGGCGGCATCACGCCCATGCGGCCTTGCGTGATGGTGGTGCGGATGGAATCCGGGTCACCACCCCACAGCCAGTCGTTGTTGGTCAGGTTGGGGAAGCCCCGGCTGCCACGCGCGTCCGAACCATGGCACTGGGCGCAATAGTTCATGAACAGGCGTTCGCCAATGGCCATGGCGGCCGGATCACCCGCCAGCTTCTCGGGTTCCATTTCGCTGAACGCGGCATAGAGCGGCGCAATGGCGTCCAGGTTGCGCTGCTTCTCGGCCTCGTACTGCCCGGTCGAAGACCAGCCCAGCTTGCCTGGAATGCTGCCGAACATGGGGTAGAGCGCCCCATAGATCAGGCCGAACACCACGGTGATGATGAACAGATAGACCCACCACCTCGGCAGGGGATTGTTCATCTCCCGCAGGTCCTCGTCCCAGACGTGTCCGGTGGTGTTGTCGCTGTGGGGCTTGACCTTGGTCGTGCCACTGACCCACAGCAAGACCAGGCAGGCAATGATGCTGATCAGGGTCAGTCCGGCCACGTAGAGGTGCCAGAATTCACTTGTGAAGTCGCTCATGATGATTCTCTTGTGGGTGGGGACTTCTTATTCGTCGTTCAACGGTATCCGTGACGCCTCGTCGAAGCGGGCCTGGTTGCGCTTCGACCACGCCCACCAGACGATGCCGAGGAATATCACCAGACTGATCACGGTGACGATGCTGCGCAGGTCGTTGACATCCATTTCCATCCCCTGTTCCGATTAACGAACCGCGGTCCCGAGGCTCTGGAGGTAGGCGATGATCGCGTCCATCTCCGTCTTGCCACGAACCTCTTCAACCGAGTTGGCGATTTCCTCGTCGGTATAGGGCGCCCCCAGCAGACGCAGGGCCCGCATGCGCGCCGGCATGGACTCGGCGTTCACCTGCTTGCGCTCCAGCCAGGGATAGGCCGGCATGTTCGACTCGGGCACCAGATCGCGCGGGTTGATCAGGTGGATGCGGTGCCATTCGTCGGAATAGCGCCCACCCACGCGGGCCAGATCCGGCCCCGTGCGCTTGGAACCCCACTGGAACGGACGGTCGTACACGAATTCACCGGCCAGCGAGTAGTGGCCGTAGCGCATGGTTTCGGCATGGAAGGGGCGGATCATCTGGGAATGGCAGCCGTAGCAGCCTTCCTTGATGTAGACGTCCCGGCCGGCCAGCTGCAGCGCGGTGTAGGGCTTGAGGCCCTCGACCGGCTGCGTGGTGGACTTCTGGAAGAAGAGCGGCACGATTTCCACCAGCCCCCCGACCGCGATGACCAGAACGATCAGCACGATCATCAGGAAGTTGTTGGTTTCGATGCGCTCGTGGGTGAAACCCTTGGGAGATTCGTTTTGGTTGGCCATGTTGTGGGACTCCTCAGGCGTGGGCAACGGCAGGGATCTTGACTTCGGGCACGGCACCGGCCTTGAGGCCTTCACGTGCGGTCATCCAGACGTTCCAGGCCATGACGCACATGCCACCCAGATACATCAGGCCACCCACCAGGCGAATCACGTAGAAGGGATAACTCGCCTTGACGGACTCCACGAAGGTGTAGGTCAGGGAACCGTCGGGGTTCACGGCACGCCACATCAGGCCCTGCATCACACCGGCGATCCACATCGCGGCGATGTACAGCACGATACCGATCGTGGCGACCCAGAAGTGCAGCTCGATGGCGGGGATGGAGTACATCTTCTTCTGGCCGAACAGGCGCGGGATCAGGTAGTACAGCGAGCCCATGGACACCAGACCGACCCAGCCCAGCGCACCGGAATGCACGTGGCCCACGGTCCAGTCGGTGTAGTGAGACAGCGCGTTGACGGTCTTGATGGACATCATCGGGCCTTCGAAGGTGGACATGCCGTAGAACGACAGGGACACGA
The DNA here is from genome assembly GCA_030603635.1 of Burkholderiales bacterium. Taxonomy (GTDB): domain Bacteria; phylum Pseudomonadota; class Gammaproteobacteria; order Burkholderiales; family Burkholderiaceae_C; genus Tepidicella. The sequence goes on from JAUVXK010000065.1 coordinate 9,712, forward strand.
TCAGGAAGCGCAGGATGGGGTCGTCACGCAGCTTGTGCCAGGCACCCGACAGGGTCATGATGCCGTTGATCATGCCGCCCCAGCTGGGCGCCAGCAGGATGAGGGAGAACACCATGCCCAACGACTGCGCCCAGTCCGGGAGGGCGGTGTAGTGCAGGTGGTGGGGACCGGCCCACATGTAGGTGAAAATCAGCGCCCAGAAGTGGACGATGGAGAGGCGGTAGGAGTAGACCGGACGCTCGGCCTGCTTGGGGATGAAGTAGTACATCATGCCCAGGAAGCCGGCGGTGAGGAAGAAGCCGACAGCGTTGTGGCCGTACCACCACTGGATCATGGCATCCTGCACACCGGCGTAGGCGGAGTAGGAGTGCAGCAGGCTGGTGGGCACGGCGGCGCTGTTGACGATGTGCAGCAGGGCCACGGCCAGGATGAAGGCGCCGAAGAACCAGTTGGCCACGTAGATGTGCTTGACCTTGCGCATGCCGATGGTGCCGAAGAACACGATGGCATAAGCCACCCAGACGACCGCGATGAGCAGGTCGATCGGCCAGATCAGTTCGGCGTATTCCTTGCCCTGGGTGAGGCCCAGCGGCAGGGAGATCGCGGCCAGCACGATGACCAACTGCCAGCCCCAGAAGGTGAACGCTGCCAGCGGGCCGAGGAAGAGCCGCGTGTGGCAGGTGCGCTGCACCACGTAGTAGCTGGTGGCGAACAGGGCGCAGCCACCGAAGGCGAAGATCACCGCATTGGTGTGCAGCGGTCGCAGGCGGCCATAGGACAGCCACTCGATCCCGAGATTCAGTTCCGGCCAGGTCAACTGGGCCGCAATGATCACGCCAACCAGCATGCCCACCACGCCCCAGACCACGGACATGATGGCAAACTGCCTGACGACTTTGTCGTTATAGACACCCGACTGGGTATCCGCTGTTGTCACGGACATAAAAACTCCTCTTGAATTTCACCGCGTCGCAGTATCGCCGCAGGGCCATCTGATCCGGTTGATATAGATCAATCGCCCCGAAGAATCCGTTCGCCCTCACGCTCGATGTTGTCGAACTGGCCGGCTTGGAGGGCCCACCAGAACAGGCCGATGATGACCAACACCAGCAGCACGGACAGGGGGATGAGCAGATAGAGAATGTCCATGGGAGTCACCTCGCAAGCGGTTCGGGTTGAGGAGTGGGAATCGGCTCGGTGGCCATGACGGGGATACGCCCGAGGCGCATGGCGTTGCCAATGACGAGGAAGGAACTCAGGGCCATGCCCAAGCCGGCGGCCCAGGGGGGCATCCAGCCCACCACCGCCATGGGCACGGACACCGCGTTGTAGGCGCCCGCCCACCAGAGGTTCTGTTTGACAATCTGCAGCGTCCGGCGGGCCTGCAGCACGGTCTGCACGACCTCCGAGAGCCGGCCGCTCTGCACCACGAAGTCGGACTGGGACTGGGTGAGCGGCGCCCCATGCCCGAGGGCGAAGGACACGTTGGCCCGGGCCAGCACCGGACCGTCGTTCAGGCCGTCGCCCACCATGGCGATGGTGGCGCCCTGTTGCTGCAACGCCACCACGTCGTCCAGCTTGCGCTCGGGGCTGGCCTCGGCCACGATGTCGTCCACCCCCACCTGCCGTGCCACGCGCTGCGCTGCAGCCAGACGGTCGCCCGAGAGCAGGCGCACGCGCAGCCCCTGGCGGCGCAGTGCCTCGATGGCCTCGGCGGCATCGGCGCGCACGCCCTCGTCCATCACAAAGGTGGCCACCCAGCCGTCGGCATCGGTCAGGTAGGCGCAGGGCGCGTCCGGCACGGTGCGCCCCTCGGCCAGCAGCGCCCGCTCGTCCAACCCGCCATGGCGGGCCGAGCCCAGCCGGTATTCCTTGCCGGCCCCACACGACAGCACCAGGCCGGCCCCGGGCATGTCGCGTACCTCGTGGTCTTCAGTGGCCACGGGGAGGTCTGGCACCTCCTCGCGGGCCGCCAGGGCTATCGCCCGCGACACCGGGTGCAGCGACGCCGCGCTCAGCGGACTGGCCAGTGCCAGGGCAGCGGCACGGCTCAACCCGGGGCGGGTGATCACGTCGCGCAGCACCACCCGGTCCTGGGTCAGGGTGCCGGTCTTGTCGAATACAAAGGTGTCGACGCTGGCGAGCGTCTCGAATGCCTGCAATCGGCGCACCAGGATGCCGCGCCCGGCCAGCCCGCCGGCCGAAGCCAGCATGGCCGACGGCGTGGCGAGCGACAAGGCGCAAGGACAGGTGACGATCAGCACGGCAACGGCAACGGCAAAGGCCTTGCCCGGGTCGATCTGCCACCAGTAGTAGCCGGCCATGGCCGCCGACAGCATCACCAACACGAGGAAGGGGGCCGCGATCCGGTCCACCAGCCGGACCAACCGGGGTTTTTCGGTGGACGCCTGCTCCATGAGCGAGACGATCTGGGCAAACCGGGTGTCCCGCCCCAGCTTGTCGATGCGGACCAACGCGGTGCCGGCCAGGTTGTAGCTGCCAGCGACCACGCCTTCGCCGCGGCGGCGCGTCAGGGGCTGGGATTCACCCGTGAGCAAGGCCTCGTCCACCGTGGCGCCTTCGTTCAGCACGGTGGCGTCGCCCGGAAAGGCCTGCCCGGCCTGCACACGAACCACGTCGCCCACGGCCAGCCGCTTGATCGAAACGGATTCGAACCCGCCGTCGGCCATCTGGCGCTCGCACTGTTCGGGCAGCCGGTTCATGAGCGCGTCCAGCGCCCCGGCGGTGCGGTCGCGCAGGCGGAACTCCAGGTAGCGCCCCCCCAGCAGGAAGAACACGAACATGGTGAGCGAGTCGTACCAGACGTCCTCCCCCCATGGCCCCGAGGGGTCATAGGTGGCCGCAACGCTCACGAAGAAGCAGGCCAGAATGCCGATGGACACCGGCGTGTCCATGCCGATGCGCCCCTGCTTCAGATCGCGCCAGGCACTCTGGAAGAAGGGGCCGCTGGAGAAAACCACCACTGGAATGCTCAGCACGAAACTGGCCCAGCGCAGCAGCTGGTCGATGTCGGCCGGGATCTCGCCCGGCTCGGTGACGTACGAGGGCCACGCGTACATCATGACCTGCATCATGCAGAAACCCGCCACGAACAGGCGCCACAGGGCCTTGCGGGTTTCGGCGAGGCGCTCCTCCACCCCGAGCGCCTGCTGCATGGGCAACAGCCGGTAGCCGGTGCGGCCCACGGCCCGGGCGAGCGCGGAAAGCCGGACCTGCTGCGGGTCCCAGCGCACGGTCAGGCGGCGGGTGGCGGCGTGCACCTGGGCCGCCGCCACGCCGGGCACCCCGGCCAGGGCGTCTTCCACGGTGTTGGCACAGGCGGCGCAATACATGCCCTGCACCATCAGGACCGCCTCGGTCAGGTCGCGCCCATCGCCAGGACAGGCACGGGTGAAATCGGCCTGCTCGACCGGATCGTCGAGAACGAGGAAGTCGTCATCGACCGTCAGCGGACCGCGATGCCCCCCTTCAGGGGCGCCCGGTTGCTGAACCACGATGGAATCCGACATCGTGCAAGGATAGCAGTGGAAACCTTGCCGTGGTTTGACGTAAGTCAACACCGCCAGCGCGCTACACGCCAGACTTGGAAAACCCTGCCTGAACGGAGCAGAATGCAGGTCATCCCCCACAACCAGGAGAACACCCCATGTACAAGCGCATCCTCGTGGCCACCGACGGCACCAAGCTCTCGAACCAGGCGGTGCAGCACGCGCTGAAGCTGGCCGACGTCACCGGCGCCGAGGTGGTGGCGCTGAAGGTGGTGCCGCGCTACCCGCAAACCTATTTCGAAGGTGGCGTGGCCCTGGCGGCCGAAGAGATCAAGCGCATCGAAAAAGAATGGCAGGCCGAAGCGATGGAAGTGGTCAACGCGGTCAAGGCCGAAGGTCAGAAGCAGGAAGTCAAGGTCAAGCCGGCCACGGTGAAGTCCGACCTGATCGCCGAGGCCATCATCGCCGCGGCCAAGAAGCACAAGGCCGACCTGATCGTGATGGCCTCGCACGGGCGCCGGGGCCTCAAGCGCCTGCTGCTGGGCAGCGAGACGCAACAGGTGCTGACGCACTCGCACATTCCGGTGCTGGTGTTGCGCTGAACGGGCTCAGGCGACCAGGCTGCGGTACTGCTCGCGCAGCAGGTTCTTCTGCACCTTGCCCATGGTGTTGCGCGGCAGTTCGGCGACCACCACACAGCGCTTGGGCACCTTGAAGTTGGCCAGCCTGCCCTTGAGGCAGGCCAGCACGGCTTCGGCATCCACCGTCTGGCCCGGCTGAGGAATGACCACCGCCACGCCCACTTCACCGAAATCGGGGTGGGGAACGCCCACCACCGCGCTCTCGGCCACACCCGGCAACTCGTTGATCGCGCCCTCCACCTCGGCCGGATACACGTTGTAGCCGCCGCTGATGATGAGGTCCTTGCTGCGACCGACGATGCTCACATAGCCGCGCGCATCCTGCACCCCCACATCGCCGGTGCGGAACCAGCCGTCGGCGGTGAATTCCTCGCGTGTCTTCTCGGGCATACGCCAGTAGCCCTTGAACACATTGGGCCCTCGAACCTGAATGCCGCCGATCTCACCCGCCGGCAGGGGCTGGTCACCCTCCCCCACCACGCGCACCCCCACCCCCGGTAGTGGAAAGCCCACCGTGCCACCGCGCCGTTCGCTCTGGCCACCGTAGCGTGCATCCGCCCGGTAGGGGTTGGACGTGAGCATGATCGTTTCGCTCATGCCGTAGCGTTCGAGTATGGTGTGGCCCGTGCGCTGCTGCCAGGCCTGGAAGGTGTCGATCAGCAGCGGTGCCGAACCCGAGATGAACAAGCGCATGTGCCGGGCCGCCTCTGGGTTAAGCCCAGGCTCGGCCAGCATGCGCACGTACAGCGTGGGCACCCCCATGAACACCGTGGCGCGGGGGAACCAGGCGATGGCGGTTTTGGGGTCGAATCTGGCCATCCACAACAGGGAGCTGCCGTTGATGAGTGCGCCGTGTATGGCCACGAACAGCCCGTGCACGTGGAAGATGGGCAAGGCGTGGATGAGCACGTCGTCGGCCTGCCAGCCCCAGTAGTCGCGCAACATGAGCGCGTTGCTCAGCAGGTTGCCGTGCGTGAGCATGGCCCCCTTGCTGCGGCCGGTGGTGCCGCTGGTGTACAGGATGGCGGCGAGGTCATCGGCCTGGCGCGGCACGGGGGCATGGACATCGCTGTGGTGAATGGCGCGCTCCAGCAGGCTGCCGGTGCGGTCGTCGTTCAGGGTGAACACATGGGCCGTGCCGGCCTTGAAGGCGATCTTGCTGACCCAGCCGAAATTCGCCCCGGTGCAGACGACCACGGCGGGCTCCGCGTCACCGATGAAGTATGCGATTTCGGCTTTCTGGTAGGCCGTGTTCAGCGGCAGGAACACCAGCCCGGCACGCAAGGTGGCCAGGTAGAGCGCCATGGCCTCGACGGATTTCTCCACCTGCACCGCCACCCGGGCCCCTTCGGGCAGGTCCAGCGAGGCCAGCAGGTTGGCCATCATGGCGCTGGCGCGGTCCAGGTCGCGCCAGG
>JAUVXK010000011.1 GCA_030603635.1 Burkholderiales bacterium
GCCGGACGACCACCACTTGCGGCCATTGATCACATACTCGTCGCCGTCACGCTCGATGCGGCACTGGATGTTGGTGGCATCCGAGGACGCGACCTCGGGTTCCGTCATCAGAAAGGCCGAACGGATCTCGCCTTTGAGCAAGGGCTCCAGCCACTGGTCCTTGATGGCTTCGCTGGCGTAGCGCTCCAGGGTTTCCATGTTGCCGGTGTCCGGGGCCGAACAGTTGAACACCTCGGCTGCAAACGGCGCACGGCCCATGATCTCGCACATCGGGGCGTATTCCAGGTTGCTCAGTCCCTCCGGCGCTCGTTTGGACTGGGGCAGGAACAGGTTCCATAGCCCGGCCGCGCGCGCCCTGGGCTTGAGTTCCTCGATCAACGTGGTCGGCAGCCACGCATTGCCCTTGGCCCGGTTGGCCGCGATTTCGGCAAAGAAGCGGCTTTCATTGGGGTAGATGTGCTCGTCCATGAAAGCCAGCAGGCGTTCGCGCAGTCCCTTGACCTTGTCTGTGTAGTCGAAATGCATGGTGGTCCTTCCGTGGTGAATCGGTGTCGTGGGTGAAGTGGAGGGTCAGTGGCGGCGGGCAAAGTCCCAGGCCAGTTCGGCCAGCGGGCGGGCGCCGGCGGCCGAGGACACGGCCTGAGCGCTGGATGCGGTGCCCATTTCGACGCGCTTGGCGATGCCTTGCAGGATGGCGGCCAGACGGAACAGGTTGTAGGCCAGGTAGAAGTTCCAGTCCGCCTTGAGCTGCTCGGGTGTCGCGAAGCCCGTGCGTTCGCAGTAGCGTGCGATGTAGTCGTCCTCTTGCGGAATGCCCAGGGACTTCACGTCCAGGCCTCCGATGCCCCTGAAGGCGCCTGGCGGGATGTGCCAGGCCATGCAGTGGTAACTGAAATCGGCCAGCGGATGGCCCAGCGTGGACAGCTCCCAGTCCAGAATGGCCAGCACCCGGGGCTCGGTCGGGTGGAACATCAGATTGTCCAGCCGGTAGTCCCCATGCACGATGGACACCAGCGATTCGTCCCGCGCCATGGCCGGTATGTGTTCGGGCAGCCAGGCCATCAACTCATCCATGGCCGGGATCGGCTGGGTGATCGAGGCCGTGTACTGCTTGCTCCAGCGACCGATCTGGCGCTCGAAATAGTTGCCCGGCTTGCCGTAGTCGCCGAGGCCGGCGGCGCGGAAATCCACCTTGTGCAGTGCGGCGAGCACCCGGTTCATTTCCAGGTAGTGGGCGCGGCGTTCGGTGGGGGTCATGCCCGGCAGGGACTGCTCCCAGAGCACGCGGCCGTCCACGTGTTCCATGACATAGAAGGCACGGCCGATGATGCTTTCGTCCTCGCACAGCACGTGCATGCGGGCCACGGGCACATCGGTGCCGGCAAGGCCGCTCATGACGCGGAACTCGCGTTCGATGGCGTGGGCCGATGGCAACAGTCTGGCCACCGGGCCGGGCTTGGCCCGCATCACGTAGCTCCGTGTCGGGGTGATGAGGCGGTAGGTCGGATTCGATTGCCCACCGGCAAACTTCTCCACCTGCAAGGGCCCGCTGAAACCGGCGAGGTGGGCGGTGAGCCAACGCTCCAGGGCAGGGAGGTCGATCGCATGACCGCCTGGGGGCGAGGTATCGGCCTGAGGGGTGGAGGGTGTGTCACTCATGGCCGGTGGGGTCTCCTGTGGGGGTCAGTGTTCGGCTTCGGCGATTCGCATCAACGCTGAGCGGTCGCGCACCACGAGTCCTCCCGGTTCGATGCGGATGGCGTCCTCGCGCTCCATGGCTTTCAGCTCCTGGTTCACCCGCTGGCGCGAAGCACCCAGCATCTGGGCCAGTTCTTCCTGGGCGAGCTGCAGGCCGATGCGGGTTTCGTTGCCGTTGGACAGGCAGGGCACGCCATAGCTGCGCACCAAGTGCAACAGTTGTTTCGCGAGCCGGGCGCGCAAGGGCAGGGTGTTGAGGTCTTCCACCAGGCCGAACAGGTTGCGGATGCGCCGTGCCTGCAGCCGCAACAGCGCCTCGTACAGCTCCACGTGCTGCGACAGGATTTTCTGGAAGTCGTTGCGCGCCACGCACAGCAGCGTGGTGGGGCCGTGGGCATAGGCGTCGTGCGTGCGCTGGTCGCCGTCGAACATTGCCACGTCGCCGAACCACACGCCCGGTTCCACATAGGTCAGGGTGATCTGCTTGCCCGACAGCGAGGTCGAGCTCACGCGCACCGCGCCCTTGGCCACGGCGGACCACTCGGAAGGTGGGTCGCCACGGGCCACGATGAGGTCGCCGTCCTTGTAACGTCTGACGTAGGCGCATCGGAGGATGTCGTGTCGAAGTGATGGGGAAAGACTCGTGAACCAGCGACCGCTATTGATCGCCTCGCGTTCTTCCATTGTCAGAATCGGTTCGTCCATCGTCTGTCTTGTGAGTGACTGGGGGTGCATGGAAATGTCTCGCGGGTGACGCGGGGGCTTCAGCGGTAGCGTGCCGGGCGCTTCTCAAGGAAGGCACCAATGCCTTCGCCGCCGTTGGGGTGGTGCAGGTTGCGCACGAACTGGTCGCGCTCCTGCCGCAAGTGGGCGCTGAGCGGCTGCTGCGCGGCATCGTTGACCAGTTCCTTGATGCTCGCCAGGGCATTGGGCGCCTTGGCATTGAGCGACTCGCACAACTCCAGCGCACGGCTCAGAGCCTGTCCGGGGTCGGTGACGTGATTGACCAGACCGAGCTGCTGCAATCGCTCCGCACCGATGCGTTCACCCAGCATCAGCAACTGCATGGCGGTGGCACGCGGCAACTGTCGCGCCAGGCTCCAGCTGCCGCCACCGTCGGGGGACAGCGCCACGTTGGCGTAGGCCATCACGAACACGCTGTTCTGGGCCGCGACCAGGAAATCGCACGCCAGCGCGAGCGAAAATCCGGCGCCCGCGCACGAGCCTTCCACCGCCGCCACCACCGGCTTGGAGAAACTGCGCACCGCCTCGATCCAGCCGTGCAGCCCTTCTATGCTCTCGGCCTGGACCGAGGGGGGCTGCTGGCGATTGCCCAGCAGGCGTTGCAGATTGCCCCCGGCGCAGAAGTGCGAGCCTTCGCCGGTGATCACGATGGAGCGCACGTCCGGGTTGCTGTCGGCGGCGTTGAAGGCCTCGACGCCGGCGGCGTACATCTCGGGACCCAGGGCATTGCGGTGGTCGGGGTTGCTGATGGTGAGCACCAGGGTGGCGCCCACGCTGTGGCTTTTCAGGGTAGCGGGCATGTTTCAGGCCTCCACGTGTGTCAGGCTCAGGCCGAGCGCGCCGCGGCGGCGCAGCCAGGGAGAAGGACGATAGCGCATATCGCCATAGACGGTCTGCAGATTGAACAGGATTTCCAGCACGTTGGTGGGCCCTACCTGATCGCCCATGGCCAGGGGGCCGAGCGGGTAGCCCAGACCGAGGGTGACGGCGGTATCCAGGTCTTGCGGTGTGCAGATGCCCTGCTGGCAGATGTCGCTGGCGATGTTCACGATGGTGGCGACGACCCGCTGGGTCACGAAGCCGCCGCTGTCCTTGATGACGCTCACGGCCTTGCCATCGCGCGCGAAGAGGGCGTGCGCGGCGTCGCGCATGTCGGGTCGGGTGGCCGGGTTGGTGGCCAGCACACGTCGCCTCACGGTGGCATCGGGCAGCATCATGTCGATGCCGACCGTGCGGCTGGCATCCAGCCGTTCCACGGCGGCGACGGTGGTCACGTCGTGCCCCAGGGGCGCGACCAGGATGAGCGCCTGTGCGGAGGGTTGCTGCGCCGTTTCGATGGTGGCGCCCAGATCCTTGAGCAGTTGGTACAGCTCGGCGCGCCGGGCTGCGCGTGCCGGCACCCACACCGGCGGCAAGGACGCAGGCCGGGGCACCGGGGGTTCCGGAGGCACCTGGGCCTGGCCTTCCATGTAGCGGTAAAAGCCTTCTCCCACCTTCTTGCCCAGCACGCCGCCGGCGAGCCGCTGCGCGGTGATCACGCTCGGGCGGTAGCGCGCTTCCTCGTAGTACTGGTGGTAGATGGACTCCATCACCGGATGCGACACGTCGAGCGCGGTCAGGTCCATCAGCTCGAACGGCCCGAGCTTGAAACCCATCTGATCCTTGAGGATGCGGTCTACGGTGGCGAAGTCGGCCACCTGCTCGCCCACGATGCGCAGGGCCTCGGTACCGTACCCACGACCCGCATGGTTCACGATGAAGCCCGGCGTGTCCTGGGCCATCACCGGCGTGTGTCCCATTTCCCGGGCATAGGTCGCCAGGCGTTCAGCGATCGCAGGGTCGGTCTTGAGGCCGGCGATCACCTCGACCACCTTCATCAGCGGTACCGGATTGAAAAAGTGAAAGCCGGCCAGTTGCTGCGGGCGATCCAGACCATGGGCGATGGCCGTGACCGACAGTGACGAGGTGTTGGTGGCCAGCACGGTGGCCGGTCCGACCCAGCGTTCCAGTTCGGCAAAGAGCGTCCGTTTCACCTCCAGCCGCTCGACGATGGCCTCGACCACCAGGTCGCAGTCCTTCAGCTCCTGGAGCGTGGCGGCTGGGCGCAGACGCGACTGGAAGGTGGCGAGCTGCTCGGTCGTGATCCTGCCTTTGGCATGGAGCTTGCTCCACGTTTCCGATAAGGACTGAAGCGCGGCATCGACGGCATTGGGCTGGGTGTCGTACAGCCACACGGTGCTGCCGGCCTGTGCCGCGATCTGGGCGATGCCACGGCCCATGGCGCCAGTGCCGACGACGGCCATGTGGAGAAAAGAGGGGCTCATGCGGTCTCTCATGGAATGCTGGTGGGGGTGCTTGTGCCAGAATGTAGCGTGAACAACGATACCAACATCCGCAGAACGAGGAACGGAACATGCTGAAGCTGGCGATGGGAAGCGCGCTGCTCGTGACAGCCACCCAGGTCGTTGCGGTCTCACTGGGCGCGACACAAGGCAGCGTCATTATCGGTCGCCCGCTTGACATCCTGGTCCAGAGCAGCATCGATCCCTCGGAAGCAGCGGCCGGGTTGTGTCTTGAAGCCGAGGTGATCTACGGCGACATGCGCGTTCCGGCCACCGCGATCACGGCCGCCATTCATCGGGTCGGTACCGACGGAACTGGGGCCTTGCGGGTGCGTACCACCGAGCCGGTGAACGAGCCGATCGTGACGCTGGCCGTCAAGGCCGGCTGCCAGACGCCGTTCCGACGCAGCTACACCTTGCTGGCGGATGTGGAGCCTCGCGTGGCAACGCCTGCTCCGTCGCCCTCGGGGCCTGTGCTGGTTCAGCGCCCGGCGCCTGCGGCGGCTCCGGTGACGGTGCAGCCGCCGGTTCGCCTGTCGGGGCAATCCCTTTCGGTCCCGGCCTCGCCGGCTCGCCCTGCCGACGCGGCTCCGCTCGAGCCCGAAACCCCGATCCGCCTCTCCGCGCCGGCTCCTCGCCCGGCGGCGGTGACGCGCATGCTGTCCAAGTCCCGTCCGCTGCCGGTCGTGGCGCCGCCCCCGGTGCAGGATTCGCCCCAGCAGGCCGCCGGTACGGTGAGTCCGCCGCAGGATGCGCCGTCCGGTGGCTCGCGCCTGCAGCTCGACCCCGTTGAACTTCCCCCCAGCACCCCTGGCATGCCGTCGGTCGGTACGACCGACGCGGGAGCCGCAGCGCCTGCCTCTGACGAACCGACACCGCCCGCCGGGGCGACCGAGCCGAATCCCTTGCAGCAGGAGGTCGACGCCTTGCGGGCCGAGCAGGAGCGCCTGCGCCTCGCGCTGGAAACCATGAACGCCCAGTTGCGTGCCGCCGAGCAGTCACAGGGGCCATCGCCTTTGGTGTATGGTCTGGGTGGCCTGTCGCTGCTGCTCCTCGGCGGGCTTTGGTACGCCCTGCGGACACGTCGCGAATCCGCCGCATCGGCACCGGTTCCGGTGCCATGGTGGGAATCCTCCCTTCCCCAGACTCCCGATTCGGTACAGACCGGGTCGTCCGGGGACATACCGCCGCAAGCTCCGGGAGCGAACGCCGCCACCGGGTCGCCTGTGGTCACGGCACCGAAGCTGGTCAGCGAAGACCAGGCACCTGCCGGTCCGCCGCCTCGGGATGTGCGCCCCCCGGTCGAAGCCTCCTGGTTGCCGACCGGCACCATGGATGGGCTGGAGGTGGCCGATGCGCGCGAGTCCATGTTCCACGAGGTCCCGGTGGCGCCGCTGGACCTGGGTGTTCTGGAGGACACCTGGCAGCAGGTGCGATTCTGCGAGTCCATTGGTCAGATGCAGGAGGCCATGGCTGCGCTCAGCGCCTTCGTGTCTGAAAGCCCAAGGGCGTCCGAGGCGCCGTATCTGCTGTGGCTGCAGTTGGCCGATCTGCACGGCAGCGAGTCCGATCGCACCACTGCCCAGCGGTTCTACGAAACGCACTTTCAGCGCCTGGTCCCGGATGTGACCGTGTTCTCGGCCCCTCGTCACCTTGACGAGGATGCGGTCTTCATGCAGGCACTTGTGCGTGAATGGCCTTCCAATGCGGCGGGCGACCTGCTGGCACGCGCGCTGGCCTCGCAGCCCGGTGCGGCAGACAGCCTGTTGACCGTGCGCACCCTGACGGCGTTTGACGATCTGCTGATGCTCATAGGGGTGCTGCATGCCCGCGATGCCGGTTTGGATACCCCGCCGCGGGAAGCGGCACCGGACACGCCGGACTGGAAGTCCGTGACGGAACTGGATCCCAGTCCGGTGGCCGCCGTCGCGGCTGCCCCGATGCTCGATTTTGAACTGCCGTTATCACCGCCTGCCAGCGGGGCCGAGAAGACGCCGGGCTCGTCGCAGGCGGATGAGCGGGACGAAAACACCCTCGACTTCGATTTCGGTTCGTTCGAACTTGAGCCCAAGTCCCAGGAAAAGCCGGACGATCCCAAAGCCTGAGGTCGATCGGCCCAGGGGTGATCAGCGGTGGTACTGCAGGGCGCCGGGGTTCACGATGTTGGTTGGCGTTCCCTTGATGTAGTTGACCACGTTGTCGAACGCTGCTGAAAAGTACTTTTCGTAGCTTTCCTGTTCCACGAAGCCGATGTGCGGCGTGCAGATGCAGTTTTCCAGGCGTAGCAGGGCGTGGCCCTGCAGGATGGGCTCCGATTCGAAGACGTCCACGGCGGCCATCCCGGGGCGACCGCGATTCAGACCGGCCACGAGCGCGTCGGGCTGGATGAGTTCGGCGCGTGAGGTGTTGACCAGCAGCGCGGTCGGCTTCATCAGGCTGAGGTCGTCCAGTGAGACGCAGCCCATGTTGTTTTCGCCCAGCCGCAGGTGCAGGCTGAGTACGTCCGACTCCTGGAACAGCGCGGCCTTGGAGGGAGCCACCTCGTAGCCATCGGCGGCGGCACGCTGGCAGCTGGCTTCCCCGCCCCACACGATCACCCGCATGCCGAATGCGCGCCCGTATCCGGCGACGATCTGGCCGATCTTGCCGTAGCTCCAGATGCCCATGGTCTTGCCCCGCAGCACCATGCCGATGCCAAAGTTCGGCGGCATGGCGGCCGCTTTGAGGCCCGACTGTTGCCAGGCACCGTGCTTGAGGTGGGCCACGTATTGCGGAATGCGCCGCATGGCCGTCATGATCAGTGCCCAGGTGAGTTCGGCGGGCGCCACGGGTGAACCGATCCCCTCGGCCACGGCCACCCCGTGTGCCGTGCAGGCCGCCACGTCGATGTGCCGGCCCACCCCCCCGGTTTGGGAGATCAGCCGCAGCTTGGGCAGCTTCTCGATCAGCTGCCGGGTGATCTGGGTGCGCTCTCGGATCAGCACGACGATCTCGGCATCGCGCAGGCGCACTGAGAGTTGCCCCACCCCCTTGACGTTGTTGGTGAACACCTTGGCAGGATAGGGTTCGAGCTTCGCCGCGCAGGGCAGTTTGCGCACGGCGTCCTGATAGTCGTCAAGGATCACGATGTTCATGCGGCTATTGTGCCTGTGTCTGGCGCGGTGCCGGGCGGGTTCACCCCCGCGAGTGCGGGTTTGAGGGGTTTCGCTTACGATTCGTCACATGTCAAGCATTTCCCTCGGCGCTTCGTCGCCACCTCCTTCCGTTCCTTTGCGCGACGACGCGCGTGTCATGGCCCTGGTGGGTCTGGCGCATGGATCCTCGCATTTTGCCCATCTGCTGCTGCCGCCGCTGTTTCCGGTGTTCATGAGCGAGTTTGGCCTTTCCTTTTCCGAGGTGGGCTTGCTGATGAGCGTGTTTTTCGTGATCTCCGGTCTGGGCCAGGCCAGTGCGGGCTTTGTCGTGGACCGACTCGGGGCGCGGCCCGTGCTGTTCGGCTCCCTGTTGCTGTTCACCGCGGCGGCGCTGACCGCTTCCATGGCTGACAGTTACGCGGGGCTGATGCTGGTTTCGGTGTTGGCCGGTCTGGGCAACGCGCCGTTTCACCCGGTGGACTTCTCCATCCTGAACCAGCGGGTCTCGGCCCCGAGGCTGGGTCATGCCTTCAGCGTGCACGGCCTCACCGGCAACCTGGGCTGGGCGGCGGCGCCGGTGTTCCTGGTCGGCATCTCGGCATTGGCCGACTGGCGCACTGCCTACCTGGCTGCCGCAGTGATGTACCTGTGTGTGCTGGCCCTGCTGGTGTGGCAGCGTGACCACCTCAAGACCGAGGTGGTGATTCGGCAACCGGGTGCCACGCGGGGCAGTGACCTCGCCTTCATGAAGCTGCCGGTGGTGTGGTGGTGTTTCGCCTTCTTCCTGCTGTCCACCATGACGCTGGCGGTGGTGCAGACTTACTCGGCCTCCATCCTGAAGGCGGTGCACGCGGTCAGCCTGGAGGCCGCTACCTTCACGCTCACCGCCTACATGCTCTGTGGCGCCCTGGGCATGGTGGTGGGGGGCTTCGTCGCGGGCAAGGCCGCGCACACCGACCGTGTGGTGGGTGGCTGCATGGGCGCGGGAGCCCTGTTGATGCTGCTCGCCGCCACCGGATGGATGGGCGGTGCGGGCACCATGATCGTGCTGGCGATCACGGGTTTTGCAGTGGGCATTGCCGGGCCCAGCCGCGACATGATGATCCGCCGCGCGACGCCCAAGGGGGCCACAGGCCGGGTGTATGGCACGGTCTATTCCGGGCTGGACGTGGGCTTCGCCATCTCGCCGCTGATCTTCGGTGCCTTCATGGACCGGGGCTGGTACGGGGTCACCCTGGCCGGGGCGGCGGTGGTGCTCATGCTGTCGGTGTTCGCCGCATTGGGTGTGGGCCGGCGCACGGCGGAGGTGCATGCATGAACACGCCTGCGTCTTCCCCCCGTCTGGCCGGTCATCTGCTGGTCGAATGCCTGATCGAACAGGGCGTGACCCATGCCTTCGGGGTGCCGGGTGAAAGTTACCTGGCGGTGCTGGACGGTTTCCATCGCCATGCCGATCGCATCCGCTTCGTCATCAACCGGCAGGAGGGCGGGGCTGCCTTCATGGCCGAGGCCCACGGCAAGCTGACGGGGCGACCGGGCGTGTGTTTCGTCACGCGCGGGCCGGGCGCCACCAATGCGTCGATTGGCGTGCACACGGCGTTCCAGGACTCCACGCCCATGGTGCTGTTTGTGGGCGATGTGGCCAGCGACTGCCGCGACCGCGAGGCCTTCCAGGAGGTGGACTTCTTCCGCTTTTTCGGGCCGCTGGCCAAGCGGGTGGAGCGCATCGACGATGCCCGCCGCATTCCCGAATACGTGGCCCGCGCCTTCGCCACCGCCATGAACGGTCGGCCCGGCCCGGTGGTGCTGGTGCTGCCCGAAGACATGCTCACCCACCCGGTGGAAAGCGCGCCGTTGCCGCGCGTGGAGGCGGTGGAAGCCTGGAGCGACCCCGGCGCGCTGCGACAGATGCGCGAGATGCTGTTGCAGGCGCAACGCCCGCTGGTGCTGGCCGGGGGCGGGGGGTGGACCCCGCAGGCCGCCCAGGCGCTCGCGCGTTTCGCCGAGAACTGGCAACTGCCGGTGTGCAACACCTTTCGCTTCCAGGACACGTTCGACAACCACCACCCGCTGTACGCAGGGGACGTGGGGCTGGGCATCAACCCGGCGCTGGTGCAGCGCATCCAGCAGGCCGACCTGCTGATCGCCATCGGCCCCCGGCTGGGCGAGGCCACTACCGGCGGCTATACCCTGATCGAGGCGCCACGCACCCGGCAGAAGCTGGTGCACATCCACAGCAGCGCGGAGGAGTTGAACCGGGTTTATCAGGCGGATCTGGCCATCTGCGCGAGCCTGTCGGCCGCCGCCCGCAGTCTGGAAGTGCTGACCGCCCCACCGCAGGTGCCGTGGACCGACTGGGCGCAAGGCTGTCACGCGGACTACCTGGCGAACATCGACCCCGCCAACGGCGGCGTGCAACTGCCTGGTGAGATCGATCTGCCCCAGGTCATTCACACCTTGCAGCGCCTGCTGCCGGCCGATGCGGTGCTGACCAACGGCGCGGGGAATTTTGCGAGCTGGCTTCACCGCTTCTACCGGTATCCGGGGTTGGCGAGGGGCCTGAAAACCCAGCTGGCACCCACCAACGGCGCCATGGGCTATGGCGTGCCGGCTGGGGTGGCTGCGGCCATTGCCACCGGGCGCATCGTGTTCACCGTCGCGGGGGACGGCGATTTCCTCATGAACGGGCAGGAACTGGCCACGGCCGCGCAGCATGGCGCCAAGACCATTGTGTTGTTGCTCAACAACGGCATGTACGGCACCATCCGCATGCACCAGGAGCGCGAGTACCCGGGTCATGTGGCCGGTTCGTCGCTCAGCAATCCGGATTTCTGTGCCCTGGCAAGGGCCTACGGGTACGCCGCCGAGCGCGTGACCCGCACGGCCGATTGGGAGTCTGCGCTGCGTCGGGCTTTGGACGCCCCCACCGGCACCCTGATCGAGATGCCGCTGGACCCGGAGGTCATCACCACGCGGGGGACGCTGGACGCGATCCGTCAGGCCGCTTTGCGCAGGCAGCAGACGTAAAACGCGTCGGTGCGGTCGCTGGGCAGGATGCGCAGCGACTGCGCCAGGAGAGGGTCCAGTGCCCGTTCTTGCCAGTGGGTCAGGCCGGGCAGCGTGGGCAGTGTGCCCGGTCGGGTGGGCAGCGCGATGGCCTCGACAGACGCATCGGGCTGTTCCGCCAGCAGGCCCTGCACGGTGAGTTCGTTTTCTTCGGGTGACAGGGAGCAGGTGCTGTACACCAGCCGCCCCCCAGGCTTGAGGGCCGCCCAGGCTGAGCGGATGAGCCGTGCCTGTAGGCGCGCACTGTCCTTGACCTTCTTGGGGCTCCAGTGGGCCCACGATTCGGGGTCCAGCCGGGTGAACTGGGCCTCGGATGAGCAGGGGGCGTCCAGCAGCACACGATCGAAGCGCTCGGGCGTCAGCTTGCCGACCACGGCACCATCCTTGAGGTAAGTGTGCACGTGCCCGGCACCCAGGCGTTGCAGGTTGGCCTTGAGGCGGTGGAAGCGCGCCTTGACGGCTTCCACGGCCGCCAGCCGGCCCTGGCCTTGCATGCAGGCGGCGATGTAACTGGTCTTCCCGCCGGGTGCAGAGGCCAGATCGAGGATTTCCTCGCCGGGCTGCGGGTCCAGCGCCCAGACAGCCGCCATGCTGGGCAGCCCCTGGATGTAGAGGCGACCGTCTCCCGCCGCCGGGTGGTGGGTGAGGTGTTCGCGCTGTTCGGCGGGCACGGTGAACACACCATCCACCCCGTCAACGGCCTCCAGGCTGAGCGCCGGGTGGGCCATCAGTTCGGCCAGGGTCTCTGCCGGGTTTCCCTTGAGTGGGTTGAGGCGGAAGCTGGCCCGGTGCGGGCGGTTATAGCTCTCGTCCACCATGGGCCGCTGGGCGGCGGGCACGACCGCGTCCAGCAGCAGCAGGAAGGCAGGTGGCAGGGCGGGCAGTTCCATCACACCGCAGCGGCGTTTTGCAGGTCTTCGATCAGGGCGGCCACTTCCAGCCACGCCTCTTCGGTTTCAGCGAGCGCGTCGTCCACGGCCTTGAGTCGTTTACCGGCGTCGGCGAGTTCGGCGGGCGAGAGGTTGCCCTGCAGTCGGGTGTGCAGTTCGGCCTGCTCGGCTTGCAGGGCTTCCAGCTGCTTTTCCAGTTTCTCGCGCTGCTTCTTGTGGGGCTTGAGCTGGTCGGCGAGTTGCTGGCGGCGTTGCGCTTCCAGCTTGCGTTGTTCGCCGGGGGGAACGCGTGGGGCATCGGCCTGGACACTGGGTGGCGCCGACACGGTGGCCGTGCTTTCAGCCGCTGCGAGCGCACGCGTTTGGGTCTGCGCCGCTTCGCGCTTCTGTTTCGCTACGTCCAGCAGGTAGCGCTGATAGTCGTCCAGATCGCCATCGAAGGGCGCAATCCCGCCGTGCGACACCAGCCAGAACTCGTCGCACACCGATCGCAACAGGGCGCGATCGTGGCTGACCAGCATCACCGTGCCCTCGA
The DNA here is from genome assembly GCA_030603635.1 of Burkholderiales bacterium. GTDB lineage: Bacteria > Pseudomonadota > Gammaproteobacteria > Burkholderiales > Burkholderiaceae_C > Tepidicella. Next base: position 12,410 of record JAUVXK010000011.1, read on the forward strand.
ATTCGTTCAGGGCCATGGCCAGGGCCTCTCGGGTGGCCAGGTCCAGGTGGTTGGTGGGTTCGTCGAGCAGCAGCAGGTTGGGGCGTTGCCACACGATCATGCACAGCACCAAGCGGGCTTTTTCGCCGCCGCTCATGGTACCCACGGTCTGCTGCACCATGTCGCCGCTGAACTGGAAACGCCCCAGGAAGTTGCGCAGGTCCTGCTCGCGCAGGGCTTGGCCCATCAGGGTGCCGGCGGCTTCGGTTTCGCGGGCCAGGCGGATCATATGGGCCAGTGGCGTGTCGTCGGGGCGCAGCACGTCCAGCTCCTGCTGCGCGAAGTAGCCAATGCGCAGGCCCTTGCCCTCAGTGAGCGTGCCGCCCAGCAGGGGCAGGGCCCGCGCCACGGTTTTCACGAAGGTGGATTTGCCCTGGCCGTTGGCGCCCAGGATGCCCAGACGCTGGCCTGCCTGTACCGAGCGCGACACGTTTTGCACGATCACCGTGTCCACCCCCGCGTCGCTGCGGTAGCCGAAGCGAGCCTCGCGGAGGTTGAGCATGGGGTTGGGCAACTGGCCCGGTTCGTCGAATGTGAAACTGAATTCGGCATCGGCCAGCACCGGCGCGATCTTTTCCATGCGCTCCAGGGCCTTGACGCGGCTTTGCGCCTGCCTGGCTTTGGTGGCCTTGGCCTTGAAGCGGTCAATGAAGCGCTGCAGATGCGCGATCTTGTCCTGCTGGCGAGCGAAGGCGGCCTGCTGCTGGCTGATCTGCTCGGCCCGCATGTCTTCGAAGCGGCTGTAGTTGCCGCCGTAGCGGGTGAGTTTGCCGTTGTCGATGTGCAGGGTGACCTGCGTCACCGCGTCCAGAAATTCGCGGTCGTGGCTGATCACGAGTAGCGTGCCTTCGTAGCGTTTGAGCCAGCTTTCCAGCCAGACCAGGGCGTCCAGGTCCAGGTGGTTGGTGGGCTCGTCGAGCATCAGCAGGTCGCTCGGGCACATGAGCGCGCGCGCCAGTTGCAGCCGCATGCGCCAGCCGCCCGAAAAGCTGTTGACCGGACGCTCGAGCTCATTCACCTGAAAACCCAGCCCCATCAACAGCGCCTGGGCGCGTGCGGGGGCGTCGTGGGCGCCGGCGTCGTGCAGGGCGGTGTAGGCGTGGGCCATGGCCTCGCCGTCGCCGCTGGCTTCGGCGGCGTGCACCTCCTGCTGTGCGTCGCGCAGTCGGGTGTCACCGTCGATCACGAAGGCGGTGGCGGGCTGGTCGGTTTCGGGCATGTCCTGCGCCACCTGGGCGAGGCGCCACTGGCGCGGCCACTGGAAGTCGCCGCTGTCTTCGTGCAGATGGCCTTGCAGCAGCGCAAACAGGCTGGATTTGCCGGCACCGTTGCGGCCGACCAGACCGACGTTTTCGCCGGGGTTGATGGTGGCGCTCGCACGGTCGAGGACGATCTTGGTGCCGCGCCGCAGGGTCACGTCGCGCAGGGTGATCATGCGGCGCCTCCGGTCATGTAACGCGTGGCCTGCCAGTCTTCCAATGCCTCGCGGGTGAGCAGCAGCACCGGGCCTTCGCCCGAGGTGGTGTCGGGCCAGTAGGCCAACAGGGTGGGAAACGCGCGTTCGAAGTGCTCGCGCTCATTGCCGATTTCCAGCACCAGCACAGCGTGTTCGTTCATGTGGTCCAGGGCGTGGTCCAGCAGGTGGCGCACGAAGTCCATGCCATCGTCACCGCCACCCAGTCCACCGTCGAGCGAGATCACCGGCTCGGCGCGGTACTCGGCCGGCAAGGCCTCCATGCTGGCTCGGCTCACATAGGGCGGGTTGCAGAGGATCAGGTCGTAACGGTCTGGCACATTCGCCCAGCCGTCGGATTCAATCAAGCGGATACGATCCTGCAACCCGTGCTTGTCCACATTGATGCGGGCCACGGCCAACGCATCGGGCGAGAGGTCGGCGGCGTCCACCGTCACATCGGGCCAGGCAAGTGCAGCCAGCACGGCCAGGCTGCCGTTGCCGGTGCACAAGTCGAGCACGCGGCGGGTGTGTTCGCCCAGCCAGGGGTCGATGCTCTCGGTCCCTTCGGCGTTGGCGATCAGTTCGGCGATGAAACTGCGCGGGACGATCACGCGCTCATCCACGTAAAACGGCACGCCTTGCAGCCAGGCCTCGTGGGTGAGGTAGGCGGCGGGCTGGCGGGTGGTGATGCGGCGCTCGATCAGGGCCAGTACGCGGGCTTGCTCATCGTTGCTGATGGGCCGGGTTCCCAGTTCGGACAGGTCGCTGTCCAGCGGCAGGCCCAGGGACCACAGCGTGAGCCATACGGCCTCGTCGCGGGCGTTGGTTGTGCCGTGGCCGTAGGCCAGCTGGGCGGCGTCCAGCAAACCGGCAGCGTGTTCCAGCAAAGCGCCCAGCGTAGGGAAGGAGGGGTGAGTCGTGTTCACGGCGTGGCTTCGTCCGTGGCCGGTACGCCCGCCAGGTTTTCCAGCACCCGCCGGTAGATGGCCGCCAGCGGCTCCATGTCGGCCACGGCCACACACTCGTTCACCTTGTGGATGGTGGCGTTGGGCGGACCCAGTTCGATCACCTGCGGGCACACCTGGGCGATGAAACGGCCGTCGCTGGTGCCGCCGGTGGTGGAGAGTTCGGTCTCGATGCCGGTTTCGGCCCGGATGGCGTCGCGCACCGCGTCCACCAGGGTGCCAGGGCGGGTGAGGAAGGGCAGGCCGCCCACGGTCCAGGCCAGGTCGTAGTCCGTGCCGGCCTGCAGGCCATGGCGGGACAGGATGCCAGCCACGCGATGCTGCAGTCCTTCAGCTGTGCTTTCGGTACTGAAGCGGAAGTTGAAGTCCACCACCACGGTGCCGGGGATGACGTTGCTGGCGCCGGTTCCACCGTGGATGTTGCTGACCTGCCAGGTGGTGGGCGGAAAGTGGTCGTTGCCCTCGTCCCAGCGGGTGGCGACCAGTTCGGTCAGCGCGGGCGCCAGCATGTGGATGGGGTTGCGCGCGAGGTGCGGGTAGGCGATGTGCCCCTGAACCCCCTTCACGGTCAGCTTGCCGCTCATGGTGCCGCGCCGGCCGTTCTTGATCATGTCGCCCGTGCGCTCCACCGAGGTGGGTTCGCCCACGATGCAATAGTCCAGCCGCTCGCCGCGTTTCTTCAGTTCGCGGCACACCACCACGGTGCCGTCGTTGGCGGGGCCTTCTTCGTCGCTGGTGAGCAGGAAGGCGATGTTCAGGGGCGCTTGCGGGTGGGTGGCGATGAAGTCCTCGCACGCCACCACCATGGCTGCCAGCGAGGTTTTCATGTCGCTGGCACCACGGCCGTACAGCTTGCCATCGCGGTGGGTGGGGGTGAACGGGTCGCTGGTCCACTGGTCCAGCGGACCGGTGGGCACCACATCGGTGTGGCCGGCGAAGACCAGTGTGGGGGCGTCTGGCGCCACGGTGCGCTTGGCCCACAGATTGGTGACGCGGAAGTCGGCGGGGCCGCTCTCGAGGGTCTCGCACACGAAGCCCAGCGGCATCAGCCGGGTGGCGATCAGGGTCTGGCAACCGGCGTCGTCGGGGGTGACGGAGGAACGAGCGATCAGCGCCTCGGTCAGGCGCAAGGTGGCGGTCATGGTGAAACGGTGTGTGCGATGTCAGTGGTTGACATCGAGGGTGAAGTCGGAAAACGAAGGGCCGGTCGCTTCGGCCGAAGGCGTCTCGGCCGTGGCAGCCGCAGCGGGGCGACCGTACGAGGCGGGGGCCTGGTTCTGCAGACGCCACATCAGGTTGGTGGGCGAATCGGCATACGACAGGCCTTCCTTGCGGTCGACCTTGCCATCCATGATCAGGCGGGCGATGTCTTCCTCGAAGGTCTGGGATTCCTCGGCCATGGATTTTTCCAGCGCCTCGCGGACGCCGAAAAAGTCACCCTTCTCGATGAGCTCACTCATCAGGCGGGTGTTGACCATGACCTCCACCGCGGGAACACGCCCCCCATCGACCGTGCGCAGCAACCGCTGGGAGACGATGGCCTTGAGCGCCGAGGCCAGATCGTTCAGCATGGAGGGGCGCACCTCCACCGGGTAGAAGTTGAGGATGCGGTTGAGCGCCTGATAGCTGTTGTTGGCGTGCATCGTGGCCAGAACCAAGTGGCCGGATTGGGCGTAGGCAATGGCCTGGGACATGGTTTCCCGGTCGCGGATTTCACCGATCAGGATCACGTCCGGAGCCTGGCGCAGCGCGTTCTTCAACGCGATCTGCAACGATTCCGTGTCAGTGCCGACCTCGCGCTGGTTGACGATGCACTTCTTGTTTTTGAACAGGTACTCGACCGGGTCCTCGATGGTGAGGATGTGCCCAGACATGTTGGCGTTGCGGTGGTCGAGCAGGGCGGCGAGCGTGGTGCTCTTGCCCGAGCCGGTCGAGCCGACGACCAGCATCAGGCCGCGTTTGGCCAGGATCATGTCGGCGAGCACCGGCGGAATGTTCAGCGACTCGATGCTCGGGATTTCGGTGCTGATGAAACGGATCACCACGGCGCAGCTGCCACGCTGCTTCATGGCGCTGACCCGAAACCGCCCGACGCCGGCCACGGGCACGGCGATGTTGAGCTCGCCTGTGCTCTGGAACAGACGCATCTGCTCATCGGTAACGATTTCCGACAGCAACTGCAGTGGCCCGTCCACCGGCAACGGTTGGGGGTTCATCGGGGTGCATACCCCGTTGATCTTGATCTGTACCGGCGAGGCGGCGGACATGTACACATCGGAGGCTCTTTTTTCCCCCATCAGGCGAAGAATCCGCTCCATCGTACCCATGTCAGCCCCCTCTGGCGTTGGTGAATCAGTCCCGCAGCAGGTCGTTCAGGCTGGTCTTGGCGCGGGTCTGTGCATCCACCCGCTTCACGATCACTGCGGCATACAGACTGTATTTTCCGCCTTCCTTGGGCAGGCTGCCACTGATCACCACCGAGCCTGCGGGGACGCGGCCGTAGCTGACCTCGCCCGTGGTGCGATCGTAGATCGGAGTGCTCTGGCCGATGTAGACGCCCATCGAGATGACGGAGTTCTCTTCGACGATCACGCCTTCGACGATCTCGGAGCGCGCGCCGATGAAGCAGTTGTCCTCAATGATGGTGGGGTTGGCCTGCAGGGGTTCGAGCACGCCGCCCAGGCCCACGCCGCCCGAGAGGTGCACGTTCTTGCCGACCTGGGCGCAGGAGCCCACGGTGGCCCAGGTGTCCACCATCGTGCCTTCATCGACGTAGGCACCGATGTTCACGTAGGAGGGCATCAGGATCGCGCCCTTGGCGATGTAGCTGCCGCGCCGCGCCACGGCGGGCGGCACCACGCGCACGCCGGTGGCGGCCATCTCCTGCGGGCTCAGGTGAGCGAACTTGGTCGGTACCTTGTCGTAGAAGGCCAGGTCGCCGGCCTGCATGATCTCGTTGTCCTTGAGGCGGAAGCTCAGCAGCACCGCTTTTTTGATCCACTGGTGCACGGTCCACTGGCCCACACCCTCGCGGGTGGCGACGCGCAGCTTGCCCACGTTGAGCTGGCTGATGACTTCTTCCACCGCATCCTGCACCTCCTGGGGAGCCGTGGCGGGGGAGAGCTGGGTACGGTTGTCCCAGGCGTTTTCGATGATCTGTTGCAGAGGTAAGGTCATGGTGGAGAACCGTCAGACGGATTGGATGAAACGGGTGATACGGCGGGCGGCTTCGACGCATTCGTCGGTTTCGGCGACCAGGGCCATGCGCACCCGATGGCGCCCGGGGTTGTGCCCCTGCGCCTCGCGGGCCAGGTAGCTGCCGGGCAGTACGGTGACATTGTATTGGGCGTACAGCTCACGGGCGAACTGGACGTCGCGTTCCGGATGTCCGCTGTGGTCCAGACCACCGAATCGGTCGGGTACCCCTGCCCATAGGTAGAAGCCGGCATCCGGGAGGCGCACGTCCATCACCTCGGCGAGGAGAGGCGTGACCTCCGCGAACTTGGCCCGGTACTGCTGCCGGTTGTCGCGCACGTGGTCCTCGTCCAGCCAGGCAGCGGCACTGGCGGTCTGTACGGTGGTGCTCATGGCGCTGCCATGGTAGGTGCGGTAGAGGAGGAAAGCACGTATCCATTCGGCGTCGCCGGCCACGAAGCCACTGCGCAGGCCTGGCACGTTGCTGCGTTTGGAGAGGCTGGTCAGGCTGATGAGCCGTCGGAAGTCCGTGCGGCCCAGCCGGTGCGCCGCCTGCAGACCGCCCAGTGGCGGCTCGTCGCGGAAGTAGATTTCGCTGTAGCACTCGTCGGACGCGATGACGAAGCCGTAGCGGTCGCTGAGTTCAAACAGCTGTGCCCACTCGTTGAGTGGCATCACCGCTCCGGTCGGATTGCCGGGGGAGCAGGTGTACACGAGCCGGGTGCGGGCCCATACCTCGGGCGGGACGCTGGACCAGTCGGTGGCGAAATTGCGTGAAGGGTTGCTGGGAGCGAACCAGGGCTGGGCACCGGAGAGGTAGGCTGCGCCTTCGTAAATCTGATAAAAAGGGTTTGGGCACACGACCACCGGTTCCGGACCTGCAGCGAAGGCGCGGGGGTCCACCACCACCTGTGCCAGCGCGAACAGCGCTTCGCGCGAACCGTTGACTGGCAGGATCTGGTTGCGCGGGTCCAGGAGGACGCCGTAGCGGCGCTGCAACCAGGTGGCGCATGCCTGCTTGAGCTCGGGCGTGCCGGCGGTTGCCGGATAGGTGGCCAGTCCGCCATCAGGCGATTGGATAGCCTCGCAGAGCCTGTCTTTCAGGAAGGCCGGTGTGGGGTGTCGGGGCTCACCGATGCCCAGGCTGATCGGACGGTAGGCCGGGTTGGGCTGCACGCCCGCGAACAGTTGTCGCAGACGCTCGAACGGATACGGTTGCAGGCGGGTGAGCAGAGGGTTCATAGCCTCCGATGGTAGCGCGGCCGGGCCGGCACCGGCTCAGGCCACCAGCTCGACTTTCTTCCTGCCGGCGATCGCCGGGGTCAAGTTGTCGACCGGGGTGGTGAGGGGGCGTTCGTGTGAAGCGGTCATCCGCCCCATCACCTGGGCCCCATGGGCGATCGAGATGGACGCGCAGGTCACGTCGCCTTCGACGACCGACCCGCTGTGCAGCTCGACCTCCTCCAGGGCTTCGATGCTGCCCTGGACTCGCCCGGCGACCGCCACCCGGCGCGCGGTCACGTTGCCGACGACGACGCCATGGGCGCCCACCACCACGGTGACGTGGCCCCCGGCGTCGGTGCTCACGTTGCCCGCCAGGCGGCCGTCGATGCGGATGCTTTCCGATACGCGGATGTCACCCGTCACCTCGGTCTGTGGCCCAAGGATGGTGTCGAATTTTTCCTGGGCGATGTTGACCGGCGTGTGTTTGGGGGGACGGCGAAACATGGAAGGGCTCCTCAGAACTGGGCGAATGCAGTGGTCGGGAAGACCGTGTGCTGGCGGGCGGTACGGATCACGTGGTCGGCCTGTGGCTGGATGGCCCGTTCTTGAAACCGGACCTCGTAGTGCAGATGCGGACCGGTGGAACGGCCGGTGTTGCCTAGCAGGCCCACCGTGTCACCCGCCTCTACGGTATCACCTTCCTTCACGAGGAGACGGCTCAAGTGGGCGTATCGGGTGGCGAACCCCCATTCGTGCTCGACTTCGACGAGCAGTCCATAAGGGCCCCAGTATCGTGCTTGGAGTACACGGCCCGGGGCCGTTGCCAGCACCGGCGTGCCGGTCGGTGCCACAAAGTCGATGCCTTCATGCCGACTGAGTGCCCGGGTGAAGGGGTCTCGACGCAGGCCGAAACCGCTGGAGATGTGGTGGGGTTCCACGATCGGGCTCAGCAGCGGCAGGCGTGTCAGCCAGTCCTTTTCCAGGGTCCAGAGGCGATTCAGGGTTGTGATCCGGTGTTCGAGCTGCCAGGTGTCCTCATGGAGCTTGCCCATGCGTTCGGTTGCCTTCGGGGCGAACCACTGGAATTCGCTCAACAGATGCATGGGCCCGCCTTGGCCCCCGGGGCCAGTTCGGGTCGGGCGGGCCGGGATCAGCTCGACCAACTGGCGCTTGGTCTTTTCCAGTGAGCCGATCTGGCGGGTCAGGCCCTGTATCTGGGCTTCCAGGGCGGCGAGCTGTTCCTGGTAGTGCTGTTCAATCCGTTGCTGCTCGCTGGCCGAGGTGACCGCGCCCAGGGTCTTGGCGAGGTCGGGACGCAACTCGATCGCCACCCGAAGACCGAAAAACTGGAGGATGGCCCCCAGCATGAGAAACAGCGCGGCCAGGCTGGCGATGCCTGCCAGGATCGTCTTGCGCGTGATCGATACCGTGACGACACGCGCAGTGGGTCCGGAAAGCCAGATCAGCTGCATATGATTTTCCCAATATCAGAATCACCAAAACGGGGCATTAAAGCATAGTGAATCTGCGAGACGCAACGCGGGATCACCCTAGGTACTGACTGGCCGAAATGCCTCGGGGGGAGGTTGAACGACTAAACTCCGGGTTTGTCGTCCGTCAGATGCGGGATGTCGCATCCGTTTCGAGCAGTCTTCCGTGCGCCTTCACACGATCAAACTCTCCGGCTTCAAGTCGTTCGCCGAGCCCACCACCTTCCACCTGCCCGGGCAGCTCGTGGGCGTGGTGGGGCCGAACGGGTGCGGCAAGTCCAACATCATGGACGCCGTGCGCTGGGTGCTGGGCGAAAGCAAGGCCAGCGAGCTGCGCGGCGAGTCCATGCAGGACGTGATCTTCAACGGCACCACGCATCGCAAGCCGGCCAGCCGGGCCAGCGTGGAACTGGTGTTCGACAACGCCAGCCACCGCGCCGGTGGTCAGTGGAGCCAGTTTGCCGAAATCGCGGTCAAGCGTGTGCTCACCCGAGACGGCACCAGCAGCTACTACATCAACAACCAGCCGGTGCGCCGCCGCGATGTGCAGGACGTGTTCCTGGGCACCGGCCTGGGGCCGCGTGCCTACGCCATCATCGGCCAAGGCACCATCAGCCGCATCATCGAGTCCAAGCCCGAGGAACTGCGCCTGTTTCTGGAGGAGGCGGCTGGGGTCTCCAAGTACAAGGAGCGTCGGCGCGAGACGGCGAACCGCCTCAACGACACGCGCGAGAACCTGACGCGTGTGGAGGACATCCTGCGTGAACTGAACGCCAATCTGGACAAGCTGGAAAAGCAGGCCGAGGTGGCCGAGCGCTACCACGCCCTCCAGGCCCAGATGAACTTGCGCCAGCACCAGCTCTGGTTCCTCAAGCGGCGCGACGCCGAAGCCGAGCTGGTGCGGGTCCAGGCCGAGGGGCTGCAGGCCGTCAACCAGCTCGAAAGCCGCATGGCCGACCTGCGCCGCGTTGAAGCCGACCTGGAGGCCATCCGCCAGGCCCATTACGACGCGGGTGACCGACTCAACCAATCACAAGGGCGTCTGTACGAAGCCGGGGCCGAAGTGGCGAGGCTCGAAGCCGAAATCCGTTACGTGGTGGAAGGCCGCCAGCGCGTGCAGCAGCGCCTGGGGCAGTTGCAGGAGCAGATCGCCCAGTGGGCGCAGCGCCAGGAAACCGCCGAAGCCGAGCTGGAATCCCTGGCCGAGCAGAACGAGTCGGCGGCCGAACAGCGCGACATCCTGGCCGCACAGGTCGAGGAGCAGACGCAGCAATTGCCGGCGCTGGAAGACGCCTTGCGCCAGGCCCAGGGCCGGGCCGCCACGCAGCGCGCAGCCGTGACCCAGGTGCAGCAAGCCATTCAGGTGCTGGCGGCCGAACAGCGCGGGATTGAGGAGCAGTCGCGCCAGCTGCAGCAGCGCCGTGAGCGGCTGACGGCCGACCGCAACGCCATGGCCGCTCCCGATGAGTCGCGCCTGCAACGCGCCAGCGAGCAGTGGGAAGCCGCCAAGGAGGCCCAGGAGCAGGCCGATGCCCGACAACAGGAGTTGCAGGAACTGTTGCCGCAGCTCGACGAAGCACGACGCCAGGCCCAGGCCACGGTGAACACCGAAGGCCGCGTGATGGCCGAGCTGACGGCCCGGCTGGAGGCGCTCAGGGCCTTGCAGGACAAACTCAAGACCGACGGCAAGCTCCAGCCCTGGCTGGCACGTCACGGTCTCGACAGCCTCGGCCCGTTGTGGACCCGGCTCCAGGCCGAACCGGGGTGGGAGCAGGCCATCGAAGCGGCGCTGCGCGAGCGCATGGGGGCGCTGGAAGTCTCCCGTTTGGACATGGTGCGGGCTTTTGCCTCCGACGTGCCGCCCTCACGGCTGGCCTTCTTCACCCCACCCGTGACGGGTGCGGCGGCGGGGCCCCTGGTGCCGGGACTGGTGCCTCTGGCCCAGCGCTTGCGCCTACACGATGCAGCGCTCCAGGCCTTGCTCGGCGAGTGGCTGGAGGGCTGTTACGCGGTTGCGACGCTGGAGGAAGCCCTGACGGCGCGCGGCAACCTGCCGGCCGGCGCCACTCTCTACACTCCGCAGGGTCACTGCGTCACCGCGCATCATGTGGGCTTTTACGCCCCCGACAGCGAGCAGGCGGGTCTGATGGCCCGTGCGAAGGAGATCGACAACCTCGACAAGCAGCTTCGCGCCCAGTCGCTGATCGCCGACGAGGCACGCACGGCCCTCAACCGTGCTGAAGCGGCCTATGGCGATGTGGCGCAGCGTCTGCAGCCCGCCCGTCGAGAAGCCACAGAGCTGCAGGCCCGTGCCCACGAACTGCAGGTGGAGGTGCTGCGCCTGACCCAACTGGCCGAACAGGCTCGTGCCCGCAGCGAACAGCTCGGTCACGATCTGGCCGAGGTGGACGACCAGCTCGAAGCGCTGCAGGAGCGCCGCATCACCGCCGAAGCCCGTTTCGAGGAACTCGACATGCAGCTGGCCGATGGCCAGGAACGCCATGCCCAGCTCGAAGACGGGGTCATCGACGCTGAGCGTCGGCTGAATCAGGCCCGCGAACAGTTGCGCGCACTGGAACGGCAGGCCCAGGAAGCGAGCTTTTCCCAGCGCAGCCTGGAAGCGCGACGCGGCGAGCTCCAGCGCGCGATCGAGACCGCGCGCCAGCAGGCCGTGGCCCTGGCCGACGAACAGCAGCGTGCCCAGGCTGAGCTGGAGCGGTTGTCCGACGCGGCTGCCCAGGGGGGGCTGCAGGACGCGCTCGATGCCAAGCTCCAGCGCGAGCAGGAACTCGCGGCCCAGCGCAGCCATTACGACGAACTCACTGCGAGGTTGCGTGCCAGTGACGAACGCCGTCTGCAGCTGGAACGTGAACTGGAGCCTCTGCGCGTGCGCATCACCGAATTCCAGCTCAAGGAACAGGCCGCCCGCATGGGGCTGGACCAATACCAGCAGTGGCTGGCCGAAGCCGGGGCCGATCTGGGCACGCTCGAGCAAGGCATCGAAACCGAAGGGGTCAAGCTCTATGGACTGCAGGGCGAGATCGACCGCTGCCAGCGTGAGATCACCGCGCTCGGCGCCGTCAACCTTGCCGCCCTCGAAGAGCTGGGCAGCGCTCGCGAACGCAAGCAGTTCCTCGACGCCCAGTCCGACGACCTCAACGAAGCCATCCGCACGCTGGAGGACGCGATCCGCAAGATCGACGCCGAAACCCGCGACCTCCTGGGCCATACATTCGAGTCGGTCAACACCCACTTTGGCAAGATGTTCCCCGAGCTTTTCGGCGGTGGGCAGGCCCGGCTGGTGATGACCGGGGAAGAGATTCTCGATGCCGGCGTGCAGGTCATGGCCCAGCCACCGGGCAAGAAGAACCAGACCATCCACCTGCTGTCCGGCGGCGAGAAGGCGCTCACCGCCATCGCGCTGGTGTTTGCCATCTTCCAGCTCAATCCGGCTCCGTTCTGCCTGCTCGACGAGGTGGATGCTCCGCTGGACGACGCCAACACCGAACGTTATGCGAAACTGGTGGCACGCATGAGCACCGAAACCCAATTCCTCTTCATCAGCCACAACAAGATCGCCATGGAAATGGCGCAGCAGCTCATCGGCGTGACCATGCAGGAGCAGGGCGTATCACGGATCGTGGCGGTGGACATGGAAACCGCCGCCGGCATGATGGAGGCCTCATCGTGATCTCCTCTTTCCAGCTGGGCTTGATCGTTCTGGGGGTGGCCGTTGTGGCGGCCGTGGTGATCTACAACCGCTGGGTGGCCTCCCGTCTGCAGCCACGCCGTGCGCGCCCTGCGTCGCCCGACGGCGCAGAGGTCCGGACGATGGACGCCGATGTCGTCGCCCAGGCCCTGGACGATCGACTGGAACCTGTGCTTCGCGATGACGCCGTGACGGGCGAGACATCCCCTGTGGCCAGCGGTTCCCGGCCGCCGCTCACTGCGTCGGCTTCCCTGCCGTTGCTGGATACCCAGCTTGACGCGCTTGTCCAGCTCACGGCCGACACGGTGGTCTCGGGCGACGCTGTCCTCGCGGCGCTGCCGGGCACGCGGCGCATCGGCAGCAAGCCGTTCTTTATCGAAGGCCAGAACCAGGAAACCCAGGATTGGGAGTTTCCACGTGCCGGTCAGCGCTATGCCAGCCTGCGCGCCGGCATCCAGCTCGCCAATCGCATGGGGGCGCTCAACGAAATCGAGTTTTCCGAATTCGTGGTGAAGCTCCAGGCGTTTGCCGACACCCTGCAGCTTGGGGCCGATTTTCCGGACATGATGCAGGAGGTTGCCCGCGCACGTGAGCTGGACCAGTTTGCCAGCGCGCACGACGCCCAGCTGTCGTTCACCCTCCGGGCCAGCCGGGCCGCCTGGAGCCCCGGTTATCTGACTCAGCATGCTGCCCGGCAGGGTTTCGTTGCCGGTGCCTTGCCCGGTCGCATGGTGTTGCCCGCCGCGCAGCCGGGGGCTGCCCCGGTGCTGGTACTGCAGTTCGAGACCCAGGCTGCCTTGTCCGAGGACCCCGACCAGGCCGCGCTGCGCGATTTCTCGATCACGCTGGACGTCCCACATGTTGCCCGAGCCGAGCGTCCGTTCGTACGCATGCGCGAAGCAGCCCTGGCGCTCGCGGCGTCGATGGAAGGCAGCGTCACCGACGATGGGGGACAGTCTCTCGGCAAGGACGCGATGGACCGTATCGGTGCCGATCTGGAGATCCTCTACGATGCGCTGGAGGCCAGGCATCTGCCCGCCGGTGCCGCACTGACGCGACGGCTGTTCAGCTGAGGTGGGGGGCGTGCGTGATCAGGCGATATCGCCGGTGTGCACGCTGAAGCGCCCTTGGCGCCGATCCTCGAAGTAGCGTTCCAGCGTTTCCTTGACCGTGCGGAACGCCAGTTCCTCCCAGGGAATCTCGTCCTCGCGGAACAGGCGGGCTTCCTGGGTTTCGTGGCCAGGGTGAAAAGTCTCGCTGAGCAGCTGCGCGCGGTAGTAGAAGTGGACCTGTCCCACGCGCACCACGTTGAGTACCGTGAAGAGGTCCAGGATTTCGATTTCGGCGCCGGCTTCCTCGTGTGTCTCGCGTACGGCGCCTTCCAGGGTGCTCTCGCCCAGTTCCATGAAGCCGGCCGGCAGGGTCCATTTGCCGTAGCGCGGCTCGATGTTGCGTTTGCACAGCAGCACCTGTCCGCCATCGGGTCCCCAAAACGGCACGGTGCCGACCACGTTCAGCGGGTTCTCGTAGTGGATGGTTGCGCAATGCGGACAGATGGCGCGGACCTTGGTGTCGCCGTCGTCGGGCAGCCGGTGCTCGACCGCGGTGCCGCATTCACGGCAGTGTTTGATCTTTGAGCGAAACATGCCCCGAGTGTAGTGGTCTGGAAAGTCCCGCGCAGGTCAACGGGGTCGTGTGGAGGTCATGAAAAAACCGGCCTCCTGGGGGGAGGCCGGTTCTGCATGAAAGCCGGGCAGACCGGAGGCGTCAGGCCTTGGTGTGCTTTTCGATCAGCTTGCGGGCGGTGTCGAGGAGGTCTCGGCCGTTGAAGCCACGACGGTCCATGTCCTGCACCCACTCCACTTCCACCTGGCGGGCGCGGCGGCGGAACTCCTGGGCCTCGGCCTGGCCGATGGTGTTGATCGTGTTGCCACGGTCCACGGCAAGCTTGCGGGCCGGTGCATCGCCCGCCTGCTGGGTACGACCCAGGAAGGCGGAGGTGTTCAGGCCGGAGTTGTCGTCGATCACCTTCTTCAGGTCGGGCGGCAGCGAATCGTATTTGCGCTGGTTCATGCCCATCACGAACGTGGTCGTGTAAAGGGCACCGCCGGCAGGGTCGAACTCGCTGTGGAACTGCGTGAGTTCGTGCACACGGATCGAAGGCACCACCTCCCAGGGGATGACACAGCCATCGATCACGCCCTTGGAGAGCGAGTCGGGGATCTGCGGCAGCGGCATGCCCACCGGAGTGGCACCCAGGTAGCCCAGCATCTTGGTGATCTGACGGGTGGGTCCACGCATTTTCAGGCCGCGCAGGTCGTCAGGTGAATTGATGGCCTTGTTCTTGATGTGGAACATGCCAGGGCCGTGGACCTGGAAGGCAATCGGCTTGACTTCGCGGAATTCGTCGGCCGCCTTCGTCTGCACGTATTCCCAGAAGGCCTTGGAGGCGGCCTCGGCGTTGGTCATCATGAAGGGCAGTTCAAACACCTCGGAGCGCGGGAAGCGGCCAGGGGTGTTGCCAGGCAGGGTCCACACCACGTCCACCACGCCGTCCTTGGCCTGGTCGAACAGTTGCACGGGCGAGCCGCCCAGCTGCATGGCCGGATAGGCTTCGAACTTGATGCGCCCACCGGAATCCTTCTCGACCTTTTCCATCCAGGCCCGATGCATGTTCAGCCACACGTTGGAGGTGGGCGACATGAAGGTGTGGAATTTCAGGGTCACGCTTTGCTGGGCAAAGCCGATCAGGGCGGGGGCGCCGAGCGCGACGGCGGCACCGGACTGGAGCAAGGTTCTGCGTTGAATCATGGAAAGATCTCCTCTTAACGACGAATCCCGGGTGGGTGGTTGATGGCCAAATCTCTGAGTCGCCAAAGCGATTGCGGTTCCCGTGACTGTAAGGCAAAAAATGTGTCAATATGTGTGCTTACGGCCGATATCGACTAGGTGTAATCCCCATGATGACAACAGGGTGTTTCTCCGCTCCAGTCCGCTCATGCCTTCAGATTCCAAAGCCCCTGTCAGCTACGATTTTTCCAACGCTCCCGGTCACCTGATCCGCCGCGCACACCAGGTGTCTGTGGCGTTGTTCATGCAGGAAGCCGCTGGCCACGACGTCACGCAAGTCCAGTTCGCCATCCTCAACGCGCTGATCGACCGACCTGGACTCGATCAGGTGACTCTGGCCCAGGCGGTTGCCCTGGACGCCGCCACATCAGGCTCGGTGATCGGGCGACTGGAAGCCAAGGGCTGGATCCGTCGCGAACGCGATGCCTCCGACCGCCGGCGCCGTCTGCTGTGGGTGACCGAGGCCGGCCAGAGCGTGGTGGCGGCGCTCATGGTCCCCATCGCTCGCTCACAGGAGCGACTCATGGCGCCTCTGGACGGGCGGGAACGGACCGAACTCACGCGGCTGCTGCGCAAGGTTTTCACGCGCACGGTGGACAATGCGGCCTGACCGTCCGACTCTTTCAACCATGACCAGATGAAGCTCTACAACTACTTCCGTTCCGGTACCTCCTTTCGCGTGCGCATCGCGCTCCATCTCAAGGGATTGGACTACGAGTACCTGTCCGTCCACCTGCCCCGAGGGGAGCAGCAGGGGGCCGCCTACCGGGCGATCAGCCCCGACGGGCTGGTGCCCGTACTGGACGTGGCCGGCGATCCCGATGAGGCGCTGCTGAGTCAGTCCATGGCC
Organism: Burkholderiales bacterium; assembly: GCA_030603635.1. GTDB lineage: Bacteria > Pseudomonadota > Gammaproteobacteria > Burkholderiales > Burkholderiaceae_C > Tepidicella. The sequence continues at coordinate 28,188 of JAUVXK010000011.1, forward strand.
ATCATCGAGTACCTGGATGAAACCCACCCCGAGCCGCCGCTGATGCCGTCCGACGCCCTGGGCCGTGCCCGCGTGCGCGGACTGGCGCAGACCATCGCCTGCGAGGTGCATCCGATCAACAACTTGCGCATCCTGAAATACCTGAGCGGACCGCTCGGGCTGGATGAAGCCCGGCGTGCTGCCTGGTACAACCACTGGGTTCAGGAAGGGCTGCTGGCTTACGAACGGCGTCTGCGGGACCTGCAGTCCGAACGCGCCGCGCGCGGGCTCGCCCCGTCGGTCTATTCCTACGGTGACACGCCCACGCTGGCCGATTGCTGCTTGGTCCCGCAAGTGGTCAACGGACGCCGTTTCGGACTGGATTACGCCACGCTGGACATCCCGCTGACCCTGGCTGCCTACGAGGCCTGCATGCAGCTTGAGGCATTCCAGCGTGCTTTGCCCGACCGTTGTCCGGATGCCGAAAGCTGATCCGTCCCGTGTCGGTTGTCAGCCGGTCGGGGCTTGCTGGCCAGCCGGTGTGAAAGCCGCCTGGACCTACCGTGAAGGCGGCGTATCCGTCGGGCCATGGTCGAGCTTCAACCTCGGTGACCATGTGGGGGACGACCCGCTGGCCGTGGCCCGGAACCGGCAGCGGCTGGCCTTGGAGCTGGGGGTGCGCCCGGTGTTCCTGCAGCAGGTGCACGGGACGGCGGTGTGCCGACTCCGGTCCGACTCCCAGGACGGCCAGCAGGCCGATGCATGCTGGACCGATGAGGCCGGCCTGGCCTGCACGGTGATGGTCGCCGATTGTCTGCCTCTCCTGTTCTCGGACCCTGACGGGGGAAGCGTGGCGGCGGCGCATGCCGGTTGGCGGGGGCTGGCTGGCTCGCAGGGGCGCGGTGTGCTGGAAGCCTTGTGCGAAGCGTGGCCTGCCGCGCAGCGCTGCGCCGACCGTTCCCGCATCACGGTGTGGTTGGGGCCTTGCATCGGGCCCGGGCAATTCGAAGTGGGAGAAGACGTGAGGCAGGCTTTTCTGCAAAGCGATGCCGGATCGGAGGCTCATTTCGTTGCAAGTACGCTGGCGGTGGACGGTTCGGCTCGCTATCTGGCGAACCTGTCGGCCCTGGCGCGGCACCGGCTGCGCCAGCTGGGCTTCAACGCCATCGAAGGCAACGACGGCAGTGCCGCGTGGTGTACCGTTAGTCAGCCCTCATGGTTTTTCTCGCACCGGCGCGACACCGTCCGCCTCGGGGGCAGCGGACGCATGGCCGCCTTGATCTGGCGTCCTTCCTGAGGGTGTCAGTGGCGGGGCGGTACCGGGAACGGGCAGGGCCGCATCCTGTTGTTCCCGAACCAGCCGGGCTTTTCGGCGCAACGGCGTCCCCATCAGGTAAATCACGATGCCGATGGGCAGCAAACCGTAAAGAAAGAAGGTGATAATGGCCCCAAGGACGGTTCCCGTGCTGCTGGTGGCCTCGGCCACCGCCATCAGGACCGCCACATAGAGCCAGGCAATGACGACCAGATACATGCGTATGCTTTGCAACCGCGACTCCGCCAGCCCGACGACATGTCAGGTCATTGGAAGCTCGCCATCCCACACTGTAATGCCTACCGCTCTTTTCCTCCTGCAGGCCGCGCGGCAACCCCACTCCCGGAGATGTGCATGAACCCAGACAATCCCTGGCTCCAGTCGGCCCAGCAATTCCAGCAGGCCGCCATGCAGCAATGGACCCAGATGCTCCAGGCCCAGCAGGCGTCGGGTGTTCCCAGTCCCAGCTTCGGGCTGCCCAGTGACGCCAACCTGAGCGATCTGCTGGCCAGAATCACCGGACAGCCTGTCAAGGTGGAGCCCTCCCGCATGCTGGACATCCAGCAGGCTTACATGCGGGAACTCACCGAGCTCTGGAATCAGGGGCTCAAGGTCAAGCCCCCTAAGGACCGCCGCTTCGCCAGCGAGGCCTGGTCGCAGAATCCCCTGTCCGCTTTCGCTGCTGCGGTGTACCTGCTGAACGCCCGTACGCTCATGTCACTGGCCGAGGCCGTGGACGCCGATGCCAAGACCCGCGCACGTATCCACTTCGCCGTCCAGCAGTGGATCGAGGCCAGCGCTCCGAGCAACTTCATGGCCTTCAACGCCGAGGCACAGAAAAAAGCGCTGGACACCCAGGGCGAGAGCATTGCCAAGGGCATACAGAACTTGCTGCACGACATGAAGCAGGGTCATGTGTCCATGACCGACGAAAGCGCGTTCGAGGTTGGCAAGAACGTGGCGACCACCGAAGGTCAGGTGGTATTTGAGAACGACCTGTTCCAGCTCATCCAGTACAAGCCACTCACCGCCAAGGTTCACGAACGTCCGTTCCTGCTGGTTCCGCCCTGCATCAACAAGTTCTACATCCTTGACCTGCAGCCAGAGAATTCCCTGATCCGCTATGCGGTCGAGCAAGGCATGCGCACCTTCGTGGTGAGCTGGCGCAACCCCGACGAATCCTGTGCCCAGAAGACCTGGGACGACTACATTGAGGACGCGGTCATCCGGGCGATTGCGGTCACCCAGGAGATCACCGGCGCCGAGGACATCAATGCCCTGGGCTTCTGCGTGGGTGGCACCATGCTGGGCACGGCGCTGGGCGTGCTGGCCGCGCGCGGCGAAAAGCCGGTCCAAAGCGCCACCTTCCTCACGACCTTCCTCGACTTTTCCGACACCGGGGTTCTGGACGTTTTCATCGACGAGGCCTTCGTGAAGTTTCGCGAGATGCAGTTCGCCAAGGGCGGCCTGCTGCCCGGTCGGGACCTCGCCACCACCTTCAGCTTTCTGCGCCCGAACGATCTGGTGTGGAACTACGTGGTGGGCAACTACCTGAAAGGCGAGACGCCGCCGCCCTTCGACCTGCTGTACTGGAACAGCGACAGCACGAACCTGCCGGGGCCGTATTACGCCTGGTACCTGCGCAACACCTACCTGGAAAACCGCCTCTGCAAACCCGGGGCGGCCACGGTCTGCGGCGAGAAGATCGACCTGGGCAAGGTCGATATTCCCGTCTACATCTATGGCTCGCGCGAAGACCACATCGTGCCCATCGGCGGGGCCTATGCCAGCACGCAGCATCTGCCCGGGCCCAAGCGCTTCGTCATGGGGGCGTCGGGGCACATCGCGGGGGTGATCAACCCGGCCAGCAAGGGCAAGCGCAGCCACTGGATCGGCGTGGACAACCGTTTCCCGGCCCGCTTCGACGACTGGCTCGCTTCCGCCACCGAGCACCCGGGCAGCTGGTGGACGGACTGGTCCACCTGGCTCAAGCGCCATGCCGGGAAGCTGATCCCTGCGCCCAAGAGCTACGGGAACCGCAAGCACAAACCCATCGAACCGGCACCGGGCCGGTACGTCAAGGTCAAGGCCTGAGGCCACCGATCATCAACCGACACCAACAGAGGAGTGAACATGGAAGACATCGTCATTGTGGGCGCCGCCCGTACCGCCGTGGGCAAGTTCGGCGGCAGTCTGGCCAAAATCCCGGCCACCGAATTGGGGGCCACCGTCATCAAGGCCCTGCTGGAGCGCACGGGCGTGGGCGCCGACCAGATCGGTGAAGTGATCATGGGCCAGGTGCTGGCAGCTGGCGCGGGCCAGAACCCGGCACGCCAGGCCATGATGAAGGCCGGCATCGCCAAGGAAACGCCGGCCCTGACCATCAACGCCGTCTGCGGCTCCGGTCTGAAGGCCGTGATGCTGGCAGCCCAGGCCGTGGCCTGGGGTGACAGCGAGATCGTCATTGCCGGTGGTCAGGAGAACATGAGCGCCAGCCCGCATGTGCTCAACGGTAGCCGCGACGGCCAGCGCATGGGCGACTGGAAGATGGTCGACACCATGATCGTCGACGGCCTGTGGGACGTGTACAACCAGTACCACATGGGCATCACGGCCGAGAACGTGGCCAAGGCGCACGGCATCACCCGCGAGCAGCAGGACGCGCTCGCCCTCGCCAGTCAGCAGAAGGCGGCCGCCGCGCAGGAATCCGGCAAGTTCAAGGACGAGATCGTGCCTGTGGTCATTCCGCAGAAGAAGGGTGACCCGGTCGTGTTCGATGCCGACGAGTACATCAACAAGAAGACCAATGCCGATGCGCTGGCCGGGCTGCGCCCGGCCTTCGACAAGGCTGGCACCGTGACGGCGGGCAACGCGTCGGGCATCAACGACGGCGCGGCCGCCGTGATGGTCATGAAGGCCAGCAAGGCCGCTGCGCTGGGCCTTAAGCCCCTTGCCACCATTCGCAGTTTCGGCACCAGCGGCCTGGACCCCGCCACCATGGGCATGGGCCCGGTTCCGGCTTCGCAAAAGGCCCTGGCCCGTGCCGGCTGGAGCGTGGGCGATGTGGACCTGTTCGAGCTCAACGAGGCCTTTGCCGCCCAGGCCTGTGCCGTCAACCTGGGGCTGGGCGTGGATCCGGCCAAGGTGAACGTGAATGGTGGTGCCATTGCGATCGGTCACCCCATCGGAGCTTCCGGTTGTCGCATCCTGGTCACCCTGCTGCACGAAATGCAGCGCCGCAACGCGAAGAAGGGTCTGGCGGCCTTGTGCATTGGCGGCGGCATGGGCGTGTCCCTGACCGTCGAGCGTTGATTTCCTGTCTGTCACCCACTCATCACATCCAGAGGAGAAAAGCATGAGTCAGAAAGTTGCTTACGTCACCGGCGGCATGGGCGGTATCGGTACCGCCATCTGCCACCGTCTGGCCAAGGCCGGATTCAAGGTCATCGCGGGCTGCGGTCCGACGCGGGACTTCCAGAAGTGGCTGGATGAACAGAAAGCCCTGGGCTTCTCGTTCCATGCCAGCGTGGGCAACGTGGCCGATTGGGATTCGACGGTCCAGGCCTTTACCAAGGCCAAGGAAGAGCACGGCCCCATCGATGTGCTGGTGAACAACGCCGGCATCACCCGCGACCGCATGTTTCTCAAGATGACGCTGGATGACTGGAACGCCGTCATCAACACCAACCTGACCTCCATGTTCAACGTGACCAAGCAGGTGGTGCCGGACATGGTGGAGCGCGGCTGGGGTCGCATCATCCAGATCTCCTCGGTCAACGGCGAGAAGGGTCAGGCAGGCCAGACCAACTACTCCGCGGCCAAGGCCGGCATGCACGGTTTCACCATGGCGCTTGCCCAGGAAGTGGCCGCCAAGGGGGTGACGGTCAACACCGTGAGCCCTGGCTACATCGGGACCGATATGGTGCGTGCCATCCGCCCGGACGTGCTGGAGAAGATCGTGGCCACCATTCCAGTCAAGCGTCTGGGCAACCCGGAGGAAATCGGCTCGATCGTCGCGTGGCTGGCCAGCGAGGACGCCGGCTTCACCACCGGCGCCGATTTCTCCTGCAATGGCGGTTTGCACATGGGCTGATCAGGCGCATGGTTTGACGCTGGCAACCCGCTTTGGCGGGTTGCTGCGTTTGGGGGCTGGGATAATCCGCTCCCATGACCCGAGAAACTCAAGGCCTCTCCCGCGATTGGCGCCTGTCCGTGGCGCCGATGCTGGACTGGACCGACAAACACTGCCGCTATTTCCACCGTCTGCTGACCCGTCGCACCCGACTTTACACCGAGATGGTGACCACGGGGGCGCTGATGCATGGATCGGTGCGTCGCCATCTGCGCTTCGATGCGCAGGAGCACCCGGTGGCGTTGCAGCTCGGTGGTAGCGAGCCGCGTGAGCTGGCGATCGCGGCGCGCCTCGGTGAGGCCTGGGGCTACGATGAGATCAACCTGAACTGCGGTTGCCCCAGTGAGCGGGTGCAACGGGGTGCCTTCGGTGCCTGTCTGATGGCGGAGCCCGGCCTGGTGGCCGATGGCGTCAAGGCGATGCGGGATGCGGTTCGCATTCCCGTCACGGTCAAACACCGCATCGGCATCGACCGGGTGGAGAGTTACGATTTCGTCCGTGATTTCGTGGGGCTGGTCAGCGAGGCGGGCTGCGAAGTGTTCATCGTGCACGCGCGCAACGCCTGGTTGCAGGGCCTCTCGCCCAAGGAAAACCGCGAGGTACCCCCGCTGCGTTACGAGCATGCCTATCGCCTGAAGCGGGACTTTCCACACCTGACCATCGTGATCAATGGGGGCATCCAGACGAACGAGGCGATCGAGGCGCATTTGCGTCAGGTCGATGGCGCGATGCTGGGTCGCGAGGCCTATCACCACCCCTGGCTCCTGTCGAGCTGGGATGCGGGGTTTTACGGCGAGCCTGCCAGCCCACCCGTGCGCGAGTCCGTGGAGGAGGCGATGGTGGCCTACATGGAACGCGAGGCCCACGAGGACGGTACCCCCTGGTATGCGATCGCGCGCCACATGCTGGGCCTGTATCACGGCCAGCGCGGCGCGCGACTGTGGCGCCAGGTCTGGAGCAACCATCGGCTCAAGCCGCTGCCGCCACGGGAGGTCTGGGCCATGGCCCGGGCAGCGCTGGCGCAGGGGGCCGTCTGAGGTTCAGACGCCTGGGCGTTCGCTCAGAAAGCGGGTGAACATGTCGGCCGTCATCGGGCGGGCGAAGAGGTAGCCCTGGGCCTCGTCGCACTGAAACACCCGGAGCATGTGACGCATGTCTTCGGTTTCCACCCCCTCGGCAATGGTTTTCAGGTTCAGGCTCCGTGCCATCTGGACGATGGCCCGAACGATGGCCGCGTCGTCGGGGTCGGTGGCAAGATCGCGCACGAAGGACTGGTCGATCTTCAGCTTGTCCACCTCGAACCGCTTGAGGTAGGAGAGGCTGGAGTAGCCGGTGCCGAAATCGTCGATCGACAGTTTCACGCCGAGCAGCTTGAGCCGGCGGACCGTGGCGAGCACCTGTTCGACGTTCTGGATCATGATGGATTCCGTGAGCTCCAGTTCCAGGCAATGCGGGGGCAGGCCGGTGGTTTCCAGGGCCCGGAGCACAGTCTGCTCCACATTGCCGCGGCGGAACTGCACGGCCGACAGGTTGATGGCCACGCACAGTTCGGGCAGCCCCGCCTGGCGCCAGGCACTGGCCTGTCGGCAGGCTTCCATGATGACCCATTCGCCGATGGGGACGATGAGCCCGCTTTCCTCGGCCACGGGGATGAACCGTCCCGGCATGATCAGGCCGTCACCAGGGGCGTTCCAGCGCAGCAGTGCTTCGGCGCCGGTGATGCGGCCACTGGCCAGTTCCACCTGTGGCTGGTAGTGCAGTTCCAGTTCGCCATGGTCGAGCGCCCGCCGCAGGCCGTTGCGCAGGGCCAGGTGCTCGCTGGCACGGTGACTCATGGCATCGTTGAAGAAGTGGTAGGTCGCGCGTCCGTTCTCCTTGGCCTGGTACATGGCCATGTCGGCCTTTTTCATCAGGGTGTCGAAGGTCCGGCCATCTTCTGGGTATACCGCCACTCCTACCGACACCGACGTGGTCAGTTCGTTGCCGTCCAGCGCAAAGGGCCGCTGCATATGTTCCATCAGCTTGTCGAGCACGGGAACGGCGGCCTGTCCGTCGGCGAGATCCCGCAGCAGGATGACGAATTCATCGCCGCCCTGCCGGCTCACGGTGTCGGTGTCGCGAATGCACTGGTTGAGCCGCTGCGTCACCTCCTTGAGCAGCAGGTCCCCGGTGTCGTGGCCCAGCGTGTCGTTGATCTGCTTGAAATTGTCCAGGTCCATGAAGAGCAGTGCCACATGCTTGTGGTGGCGGTCCGCTTGGGCCATCGCCTGGTCCACCCGGTCGCGCAACAACAGACGGTTGGGCAGGCCGGTCAGGACGTCGTGGTAAGCCAGGAACTCGATGCGTTGCTCCGCTTCCTTGCGTTCGCTGATGTCTGCGGCGATGGTGAGGTAACCGGTGATCGAACCGGCGCTGTCGCGCATCGGGGCGATCGTCATGTTGAGGTAGATGCGTCTGCCATCCCGGCGCTGCCGCACCACCTCGGTCTGCATGAGTGTTTCACCCGCCAGCACGCGGCGCTTCATTTCTTCATGTTCCTGCAGGCGGTCGCGTGGGACGGACGGAATCTGTCGTCCCACGATTTCCTCCGCTGACCAGCCAAACATGCGCTCGGCTGCCGGGTTCCAGCTCGTGACGATGCTGTGGCGATCGCGTGTGTAGATGGCAAGCGGGGCACACTGGATCATGGCGTCGAGCTGCTGGTGGGCCTTTTCCAGCTCGGCGGTGCGCTCCAGCACGCGCTGTTCCAGCAGGCGCCGGGTCTGGTTGAGGTCGTCCTCGATGGCCTTGCGTTTGGTGATGTCTTCACTGATCCAGATGGCCCCCTGGCCTCCCTCCGGGCTGGGGATGGCCTTGGCCAGATGGCGACTCCAGAGTGGGCTGCCGTCTTGGCGGATATTGAGCCATTCGATGTCCACCAGCTCGCCGCTTGCCAGCAAGGGACCCACGCGGTCCGCAAAGGCCTGGTAGTCCTCGGGGTCCCGGAAGAACACGTTGCTGCGACGTCCGATCAGGCTGCCTGGGGGCCAGCCATAGATCAACTCCATGCGGGGGTTGCAGTGGGCGATGGTGCCGTTGTGGGTGAACAGGATGCCCACCGAGGCGTTTTCCAGAATCGCCTGCTGTCGCAGCAGCAGATTCTGGATTTCGGCTTCCGCCCGCCGGCGATCGCCAATGTCTTCGGCGATCCAGATGGCGCCCTCGGCCGTGTTGGCCGGATTGATGGCCTTGGCGCGGATGTGGCAGTACACGACGCTGCCGTCCTTGCGCCGCATGGGCATTTCCTGGTCGAACAGCTTGCCTTGAGCCAAGATGGGTGAGGCGACGCGTCCTGTGTTGGCGTAATGGTCGGGGGACAGGTAGAACACAGAACCGTGCTGACCGACCAGTTCCGGGTGAGGCCAGCCAAAAATCTCGGAGCAGCGCGGATTGCACTGGAGGACATGCTGGTTTTTGGTGAACAGGATGCCCACCGAGGCGTTTTCAAGGATCGCCTGGTATTCGAGCAGGGTCTGCCGGTCGAGGTGGGATGAGGGTATGTCGTCCAGAATGGCGGTCGGTGGTTTCATGTTGGCATCCGCCCGGGTTCAAGCGCCCCATTTTAGGGAGCCGGCACATACTGGACACCCGGGATATCCCCGGTTCAGGCTGCTGCTTCCAGCCCGTTCGCAAAGTGGGTTTTCACTGCGGCGCGGGCTTGGCCCGCTTGACGTGCCGTCACAGCAGCCATGATGGCACGGTGTTCCTTCAGCGACTCTTCGATACGCCCTGACTTGAACAGCGAGCTGTGCCGGTTGAGCTTCATGACCTTGCGCAGGTCCGTCACCATCTGTTTGCGCCAACGGTTGCCGGCCAGGTCGAGCAGGCGCAGGTGAAATGCCTCGTTGAGGGCGAAGAAACGTTCGCGCGAACCTGTGGCCGGGTCGGCCGACTGCTCCAGTTCATCGTGAAGGGCCCGGAGCTCGCGCAATTCGTCTTCCGTGGCGCGCTCACACACGGCCCCGGCGGCATCGGACTCCAGCAGGGACAGCAGTTCGTAAACCTCGCGCAAGTCTTGTTCGGATACTTCGGTCACGTAGGCACCCCGGCGGACCTTCATGGTGACCAGCCCTTCGGCGGCAAGCACCTTCAGCGCTTCACGCAAGGGGGTTCGGCTGATGCCCAGTTCCTCGGCGATCTTCAGCTCGTCGATCCAGCTTCCGGGCGCCAGCTCACGGTTGAAAATGCGTTGTCGCAACAGCTCGGCCACTTCTTCGTACAGGGCGCGTGGGGTAAGTGACATGGTGGAAGGATCGACAATGGAGCGGATGGGGTGGGATGTTACCCCAATCTGAATTTTGCATCAATAATTATGAATGATGTAGAATCCGTTCCGTCCAAGATCACATGTACAGGTGCCCCACATGACGTCCGAGTTCAAGCCCTCCTCCCTGTCCGACTGGGAAAAGGCCGCCGCCAAGTCGCTCAAAGACCGTCCGCTCGATAGCCTCAACTGGGTTACGCCCGACGGCATTGTGGTCAAGCCGTTGTACACGGCGCAAGACACGAAAGATCTGCCCTACACCGACACGCTGCCAGGGTTCGAGCCCTTCATCCGTGGCCCGCAGGCCACCATGTACGCCGTGCGGCCCTGGACCATACGCCAGTACGCGGGCTTTTCCACGGCCGAGGAATCCAACGCCTTCTACCGCAAGGCGCTGGCAGCGGGCGGGCAGGGCGTGTCCGTGGCGTTCGACCTGGCCACCCACCGCGGTTACGACAGCGACCACCCCCGCGTCTTTGGTGACGTGGGCAAGGCAGGCGTGGCCATCGACAGTGTGGAGGACATGAAGATCCTGTTCGATGGCATTCCGCTGGACAAGGTGAGCGTGTCCATGACCATGAACGGCGCCGTGTTGCCCGTGCTGGCGGGCTACGTGGTGGCCGCCGAAGAGCAGGGCGTGGGCCAGGACCAGCTCAGCGGCACCATCCAGAACGACATCCTCAAGGAGTTCATGGTCCGCAACACTTACATCTACCCGCCCCAGCCTTCCATGCGGATCATCGGCGACATCATCGAGTACACCTCGAAGCACATGCCGAAGTTCAACTCCATCAGCATCAGCGGCTACCACATGCAGGAAGCGGGCGCCAATCAGGCGCTGGAGATGGCCTTTACCTTGGCGGACGGCAAGGAATATGTGAAGACCGCCATTGCCAAGGGCATGGACGTGGACGATTTTGCCGGGCGCCTGAGCTTCTTCTGGGCGGTGGGCATGAACTTCTACCTGGAAATTGCCAAGATGCGTGCGGCCCGCCTGCTGTGGTGCCGCATCATGAAGGGCTTCAACGCCAAGAACCCCAAGAGCCTGATGCTGCGCACGCACAGCCAGACCAGCGGCTGGAGCCTGACCGAGCAGGACCCCTACAACAACGTGGTGCGCACCACCATCGAGGCCATGGCGGCCGTTTTCGGCGGCACGCAGAGCCTGCACACCAACAGCTTCGACGAAGCCATTGCGCTGCCCACCGAGTTCAGCGCCCGCATCGCGCGCAACACGCAGCTCATCATCCAGGAAGAAACGCACATCACCAACGTGGTGGATCCCTGGGCGGGCAGCTACATGATGGAGTCGCTGACCCAGCAGATGGCCGATGAAGCCTGGAAGATCATCGAGGAAGTGGACGCCATGGGCGGCATGACCAAGGCCGTGGACAGCGGCTGGGCCAAGCTCAAGATCGAAGCCGCTGCCGCCGAGAAGCAGGCGCGCATCGACTCGGGCAAGGACGTGATCGTGGGCGTCAACAAATACAAGTTGGCCAAGGAAGACCCGATCGAGATTCTGGAAGTGGACAACCACAAGGTGCGCGAGCAGCAGATCGCGCGCTTGAAGGACATCAAGGCCAAACGCGACCATGCGGCCGTGCAGGCGGCGCTGGACGCGCTGACCGCCGCCGCCGAAAGCGGCAGTGGTAACCTGCTGGACCTGTCCATCCGCGCCATCCGCCTGCGTGCCACGGTGGGCGAGGTGTCTGATGCGCTGGAGAAGGTTTTCGGGCGCCACCGCGCCGACACACAAAAGGTGACCGGGGTGTACGCAGCTGCCTACGATTCGGCCGAGGGCTGGGAAAAATTGAAGGAAGAGATTGCTGCCTTTGCCGAGAGCCAAGGCCGCCGCCCGCGCGTGATGATCGCCAAGCTGGGGCAAGACGGCCACGACCGGGGCGCCAAGGTGGTGGCCACCGCGTTTGCCGACCTGGGCTTTGACGTGGACATGGGCCCGCTGTTCCAGACGCCCGAAGAGTGCGCGCGCCAGGCCATCGAGAACGACGTGCACGCCGTGGGTGTTTCCACACTGGCGGCAGGCCACAAGACGCTGGTGCCCGCCATCATCGAAGAACTGAAGAAGCAGGGCGCCGACGACATCATCGTCTTCGTGGGCGGCGTGATTCCGCGCCAAGACTATGACTTCCTGTACGAAGCGGGCGTCAAGGGCGTCTATGGCCCCGGCACCCCCATCCCCGCCAGCGCGAAGGACGTGCTGGAGCAGATCAAGAAGGCGGTCGCTTGAACCCTGCCGTGCTCTTCGATGGCATCGTCCATGGGCAGGGCGCCGTTCAGCGCCGGGCCATGGCCAAGGCCATCACGCTGCTCGAATCCACCCGGGCCGACCACCGTGCCCAGGCGGACGAGCTGCTGACCGCGCTGCTGCCGCACACTGGCAAGGCGCTGCGGCTGGGCATCAGTGGCGTGCCGGGCGTGGGCAAAAGCACCTTCATTGAAGCGCTGGGCCTGCACCTCATCGGGCTGGGCCACCGCGTGGCCGTGCTGGCGGTAGACCCGTCCAGCAGCGTGTCGGGCGGCTCCATCCTGGGCGACAAGACGCGCATGGAACACCTGTCGGTGAACGAGCGCGCCTACATCCGCCCCAGCCCCAGCAGTGGCACCCTGGGCGGTGTGGCCGAAAAAACGCGCGAATCCATGCTGGTGTGCGAAGCCGCCGGGTACGACGTGGTCATCGTGGAAACGGTGGGCGTGGGCCAGAGCGAAACCGCCGTGGCCAACATGACAGACATGTTCTGCCTGCTGCAACTGCCCAACGCCGGAGACGACCTGCAGGCCATCAAGAAGGGTGTGATGGAGCTGGCCGACCTGGTGGTCATCAACAAGGCTGACATCGACCCCGACGCCGCCACCCGTGCGCGGGCGCAGATCACATCTTCCTTGCGTCTGCTGGGTTTGCATGGCAACCCCGAGCACGCCCACCACGACACCCATGTCTGGCACCCGCAGGTCATCCAGATCAGCGCGCTGCACGGGCAGGGTGTTGACAGCTTCTGGTCGCAGGTGAGCGATTTCCGCCGGCTGCAGACCGCCAACGGCCGCCTGGAAGCCAAGCGGCACCAGCAGGCCGGCGCCTGGATGTGGGAACGCATCGAAGCCGGTCTTCGCGAGGCATTCCGGCAGCACGCCGATGTTCGTCGCATGTTGCCGGGTCTGTCTGCCGAGGTGTTGCAGGGGCGTCGGGTGGCGTCTGCCGCCGCTCGCGAATTGCTGGCCGCTTTTTTGGACACGAAGGAGCCGTCGTGCTGAGTGCGCGTTCGCTGGAGATCATCGAAGCCTCGCACGGCTGGCGACGTAACCGGGTGGAGCATTTCGAGCTGCCGGAAGGGCGGGTTGTGGTCAAGGGGCAGCGCCCTCTCAGGGGGCCATGGGCGTACCGCCTGCTCAACGGCATTGCTACGCTTGCCGGTGTGGCTTGTCTCAAGGCGGTGCCGATGCATGGGGGGGGGCTTGCCCAGAAGGTGGAAGTGCGTCGGCTGCAGGCCCTCTCGGCCGCCGGAGTGAGGGTGCCGCAGCTGTGGCACGTGGCCGAGGACTATATCGCCATGGAGGACCTCGGCCAGAGCAACCTGATCCGCCTGATCGGCGAGGGCGGTGAAACGGCCCGGGACGCCTGGCAACGCTGTGCGCGCTATCTGCTGGATGTGCACCGGGCGGGGCAGTATCTGAGCCAGTGTTTTGCCCGCAACATCATGGTGCTCTCGAATGAGATCGGTGCCATTGACTTCGAGGACGATCCCCTGGAGGTGATGTCCCTGCCTGATGCCCAGGCGCGGGATTGGCTCCTCTTTCTCCAATCCTCCCTCTGGGTGCTTGATGAGCCCCCGGATTGGGTCGATGAACAACTGGACGCCTGGCTCGGCCAGGAAACCCCCGAGGTCCGGCGCGTGCTTGGCGTGGCCATCACGCGGCTGGCCTGGTTGCGTCACCTGTCCAACAACCGCAAGCTGTGGGGTCGCGACGGCATCAGCGCTCGCACAGCGGCAGTCTTTTTACATCGCTATCGTCTTCGACACGCTTAACTCCGGAGAGTCCTCATGCACGAAATCCTTGAACAACTCGAACAGAAGCGCGCCGCCGCCCGACTCGGCGGTGGACAAAAGCGCATCGACGCCCAGCACGGCAAGGGCAAACTCACCGCGCGTGAGCGCATTGAAGTGCTGCTCGACGAGGGGACCTTCGAAGAGTGGGACATGTTCGTCGAGCACCGCTGTGTGGACTTCGGCATGCAGGACCAGAAGATCCCCGGCGACGGCGTGGTCACTGGCTACGGCATGATCAACGGGCGCCTGGTGTTCGTGTTCAGCCAGGACTTCACCGTGTTCGGCGGTGCGCTGTCGGAAGCGCACGCCGAGAAGATCTGCAAGATCATGGACCAGGCGATGAAGGTGGGCGCCCCGGTGATTGGCCTCAACGACTCGGGCGGTGCCCGCATCCAGGAAGGTGTGGCTTCGCTCGGTGGCTATGCCGAGGTGTTCCAGCGCAACGTGATGGCCAGCGGCGTGATTCCGCAGATCAGCCTCATCATGGGGCCGTCGGCCGGCGGTGCCGTGTATTCGCCGGCCATGACCGACTTCATCTTCATGGTCAAGGACAGCTCCTACATGTTCGTGACCGGCCCCGAAGTCGTGAAAACGGTGACCCATGAGGAAGTGACCGCCGAGGAACTCGGTGGCGCCATCACGCACACCGCCAAGAGCGGCGTGGCCGACGGTGCGTTCGAGAACGACGTGGAAGCGCTGCTGATGCTGCGCCGCCTGTACAACTACCTGCCGCTGAACAACAAAGAGAAGGCGCCGGTGCGCCCCAGCGGCGACCCGATCGACCGCGCCGACCTGAGCCTGGACACCCTGGTGCCGGACAACCCGAACAAGCCGTACGACATGAAGGAGCTGATCCTCAAGACGGTCGACGACGGCGACTTCTTCGAGCTGCAACCGGAGTACGCCAAGAACATTCTCATCGGCTTTGCCCGCATGGACGGCCAGACCGTGGGCATCGTGGCCAACCAGCCGCTGGTGCTGGCGGGCTGCCTCGACATCAAGAGCTCGATCAAGGCGGCGCGCTTTGTGCGTTTCTGCGATGCGTTCAACATCCCCGTCATCACCTTTGTGGACGTGCCCGGCTTCATGCCCGGCACCAGCCAGGAGTACGGCGGCATCATCAAGCACGGCGCTAAGCTGCTCTACGCTTACGCCGAGTGCACCGTGCCCAAGATCACCGTGATCACCCGCAAGGCCTACGGCGGTGCCTACGACGTGATGGCCTCCAAGCACCTGCGTGGCGACGTCAACTTTGCCTGGCCCAACGCCGAAATCGCGGTGATGGGCGCCAAGGGCGCGGTGGAGATCATCTTCCGCGAAGAAAAGAAGGACCCGGCCAAGCTGGCCGAGCGCGAGGCCGAGTACAAGGCCCGCTTCGCCAACCCCTTCGTGGCGGGCGCGCGCGGTTTCATCGACGACGTGATCCTGCCGCACGAGACGCGCAAGCGCATCTGCCGCTCGCTCGTCATGCTCAAGGACAAGAAGATCGAAAACCCGTGGCGCAAGCACGGCAACATCCCTCTGTAATCCGCGCCCCAGGAGTTGCACCATGTTCAAGAAAATTCTGATTGCCAACCGGGGCGAGATCGCCTGCCGCGTCATCGCCACCGCCAAGAAAATGGGCATCGCCACCGTGGCGGTGTATTCCGAGGCCGACAAGGAGGCGCGCCATGTTCGCCTCGCGGACGAGGCCGTGCTGCTGGGCCCGGCGCCCTCGCGCGAGTCCTACCTGGTGGCCGACAAGATCATCGCCGCCGCCAAGCAGACCGGCGCCGAGGCCATCCACCCCGGCTACGGTTTCCTGTCCGAGAACGAGGACTTCGCCAAGCGCTGCGAGGAAGAGGGCATCGCCTTCATCGGCCCCAAGCACTACAGCATCGCGGCCATGGGCGACAAGATCGCCTCCAAGAAGCTGGCCAACGAAGCCAAGGTCAACACCATCCCGGGTTACAACGACCCCATCCCCTCGGCCGAGCGCGCGGTGGAGATCGCCAAAGACATTGGCTACCCCGTGATGATCAAGGCCTCCGCCGGCGGCGGTGGCAAGGGCCTGCGCGTGGCCTTCAACGACAAGGAGGCGCACGAGGGCTTCGCCTCCTGCGTCAATGAAGCGCGCAACGCCTTCGGCGACGACCGCGTCTTCATCGAGAAGTACGTGCTGGAGCCGCGCCACATCGAGATCCAGGTGCTGGGCGATTCGCACGGCAACTACGTCTATCTGAACGAGCGCGATTGCTCGATCCAGCGTCGCCACCAGAAGGTCATCGAGGAGGCGCCGAGCCCCTTCGTCGATCCCGCGATGCGCAAGGCGATGGGCGAGCAGGCGGTGGCGCTGGCACGCGCGGTGAATTACGAGTCGGCCGGCACGGTCGAGTTCGTCGTGAGCGGCGCGACCAAGGAGTTCTACTTCCTCG
>JAUVXK010000018.1 GCA_030603635.1 Burkholderiales bacterium
CGGGTGTCGAAGTCGCGCTTGTTCTGGGCAATGGCCTCGTCGAACTGCTGCAGGCTCCAGTGGCCACGCGGGTCGTTGGCGGTGAAGAGCAGGGCGTTGAGCCAGTGCGACAGGCCTTCGAAACGCAGCTCCAGCGGAATCTGCGCCATGGCCGGGGCCAGGGCCACTTCGGCTTCCTCGAAATGCCCCTCGGCGATGAGGTGCTTCACGTATTCGAAGCGCACATCGTTGTTGGACGGGTCTTTCGCCAGCTGGCCCGCGAGCTTGTCGAGCAGGCTGGTGGTGCCGTTGGGCATTTCGTCTTCCTGGGGAGCCTCTTCGGGCAGAGGCTCGGCGCCGGCTGGCGGGAGATGCTTGTCGAGAAAGGCCTTGACCTGCCCTTCGGGCAATGCGCCCATGAAGCCGTCCACTGGCTGCCCGCCCACCAGCAACACACAGGTGGGAATGCTGCGGATGCCGAAGGCCGCGGCAAGCTGCTGCTCTTCGTCGGAATTGATCTTGACCAGCTTGAAGCGCCCGGCGTAGGCCGCTTCCACCTTCTCCAGCACGGGACCCAGCGAACGGCAGGGGCCGCACCACGGCGCCCAGAAATCCACCAGCACCGGAACGGTGTGGGAAGCCTCGATGACTTCGGTTTCAAAGTTGGCGAGGGTGACGTCGATCATGGTATCGGTTGAAAGCGTGAAAACGAAGAGATTGTCGCCGCATCTGGGATCAACGGCTCATGAATCAACCCCGAGAGCGGAGGCGTTGGCGTCGAGTTTGATGCCCATCCGCTCGGCGCGCTTGGCCCAAAGCTGGCGAGCGAGCTTTTGCATGTCGTCCACCTTGTCCCCTTCATCCAGGATTTCGATGCCCAGCAGCGTCTCGACCACGTCTTCGAGCGTGACCAGGCCTTTCGCCTCGCCATACTCTCCCACCACAAGGGCAACATGCTGACGCTGTTCCAGCAGGGTCTCCATCAGACGGGAAAGCGGGGTGCTGTCCAGCACCGCAATGAGGTCTCGCCGGAATTCGTGAATCGGCCGGTGCCCTTGATTGTGCCCCTTGGCAACCAGAAGGTCTTCCCGGAGCACGAAGCCGACCACGTGATCAAGGTCGGTGCTGAATATGGGCAAACGGGAAAAATGGACTTTCTCGGGGTCGGCAAGCGCTTCCTCAACGGTCAGGTCCTTTTGCAATGCCGACATGACGATGCGCGGCGTCATGATGGCACTGGCCTGCACCGACTTGAACAGAAACAGGTTCCGGATGATTTTGGATTCCCGATCATTGATCATGCCTGCTTCCTGACCAATACCCGCCATGGCCACAAACTCGTCGCGACTGAACGGGTGCAGCTTCCGTCCGCCCGAAATGAGCTTGGTGAGCTTTTCGGAAATAACGATCAACGGATACATCCCCTTGATCAGCAGGTTGACGTAGATGCCGGTGAGCCCGGTGAGCTGTCGCCAGTAGACCGCTCCGAGTGTCTTGGGCACGATCTCGGAAAGGAACAGGATGAGCAGCGTCATGACCGCCGAAAACACGCCGAACCAGATGTCACCAAAAACGGCCGTGGCCTTGGAGCCCGCACCAATGGCTCCGACGGTATGGGCGATGGTGTTGACCGTCAGGATGGCCGCGAGCGACTGATCGATGTTGTCTTCTTTCAGACGCCTGAGCAGTTCCGCTTTCTTGGGATACGTCTGTTTGAGGCCGGCAATGTATGAGGGGGTGATGCTCAGCAGAGTCGCTTCTGCAATGGAGCACATGAACGAAAACAACAGCGCCAGGATGACATAGAGCAGCAACAGGAAAGCGTCGCCGCCGAGGGAAGTGGTGCTGCCCGTGAGGGTGTTGAGCGTTTGCGAGATCGTACTGGAAGGGTCCATTCGGGGTGGGTCAACACTGTTTCGAGATCACAGGCGCCCTTGGCTGAGAAGTGGACATATTAAGCCATCTGCCCGTCTTCCCATCCTGAACCGACCGCCGAGAAAGATCGGTGCCATCCAGGGCTGCGCTCTTAAAATGGCGACTTTGATGGAGCAGCCATGAGCGAAAGCGTGCAAGTGGGCGTCGTCATGGGGTCCAGCAGCGACTGGGACACCATGCAACACGCGGTAGCGATTTTGCAGGAGTTTGGGGTGGCGCACGAGGCGCGCGTGGTCTCGGCACACCGCATGCCCGACGACATGTTCGCCTACGCCGAGGCCGCCGGCCCGCGTGGGCTCAAGGCCATCGTGGCCGGTGCGGGCGGCGCGGCCCACCTGCCTGGCATGCTGGCGTCCAAGACCCCGGTGCCGGTGCTGGGCGTGCCGGTGCAGACCAAGGCGCTTTCGGGCGTGGATTCGCTGCACAGCATCGTGCAGATGCCCAAGGGCGTGCCGGTGGCCACCTTTGCCATCGGCCCGGCGGGGGCGGCCAATGCGGCTTTGTTCGCGGTGGCCATGCTGGCCAACCAAGACCCCGCGCTGTTGAAGAAGCTGCAGGCCTTCCGCGCCGCGCAGACCGAAGCGGCCCGCGCCATGGCGGTGCCACCCAAGGAGGGCACATGAGCCGCAAGCCGGTGTTGCCCGGGCAGGTGATGGCCAGCGGCCAGATGGCCACGCTCGGCGTGATGGGCGGTGGCCAATTGGGCCGCATGTTCGTGCAGGCGGCCCAGGAAATGGGCTACTTCACGGCCGTGCTTGACGCCGACCCGGCCAGCCCCGCCGGCCTGGTGAGCCACTACCACATCCAGACACCCTACGAAGACGAACAAGGCCTGGCGCAGCTGATGCAGCGCAGCGAAGCCATCACCACCGAATTCGAGAACGTGCCCGCTCCGGCGCTGATGACGCTGGGTGCGCACCGCCCGGTGGCACCCGCCGCCCAAGCGGTGGCCGTGGCGCAGGACCGCATCGCCGAGAAGGCCCACTTCGTGGCCTGCGCGCAGGCCGGTGGCGTGGGCCCCGCGCCCTATGCCGCCATCGACAACGAGGCGCTGCTCAACGCCGTGCCCGCCGATCTGCTGCCCGGCATCCTGAAAACCGCTCGCCTGGGCTACGACGGCAAGGGCCAGATTCGCGTGCCGGACCGCGCGGCGCTGGCCGCCGCCTGGGAACAGATGGGTCGCGTGCCCTGTGTACTGGAAAAGCTGCTGCCACTCAAGGACGAGCTGTCGGTGATCGTGGCGCGCGGTGCCGACGGCCAGATCGTGCATTTTCCGCCCCAGCGCAACCTGCACCGCGACGGCATTCTGGCCGTGACCGAGGTGTTCGAAGGCAACCTGCCGGCCCCGCTCGCTCAACAGGCCGTGGCCAGCACCCGCGCCATTGCCGAACAGCTGAAGTACGTGGGCGTGCTGTGCGTGGAGTATTTCGTCATCGACGACGGCAGCGCCGAAGGCGCGCTGGTGGTGAACGAAATGGCGCCCCGTCCCCACAACAGCGGCCACTACACGCTCAATGCCTGCGACGTGTCGCAGTTCGAGCTGCAGGTGCGCGCCATGGCTGGCCTGCCTCTGGTGCAGCCACGCCAGCACAGCCCGGCCATCATGCTCAACCTGCTGGGCGATCTGTGGTTTGGCCCCGAGGGCCAGGCCCGCACCCCCGACTGGGCCGCCGTGCTGGCCCTGCCCGGCACCCACCTGCACCTGTACGGCAAGCTCAGCGCACGCGCCGGGCGCAAGATGGGCCACCTCAACATCACCGCCGCCACCGTGGAGCAGGCCCAGGCCACGGCGCGGCAGGCTGCCGCCCTGCTGGGCATTGCACCGTGGGCATGACCCTGACGCCGCGCCCGGCCGACCCACAGGCCGTGGCACACGCCGTGGCCTCCTTGCGGCGCGGCGCCCTGGTGGCCATGCCCACCGAAACCGTCTATGGCCTGGCCGCCGACGCCGACCAGCCCGAGGCCGTGGCGCGCATCTTCGCCGCCAAGGGCCGCCCCAGCGACCACCCCCTCATTGTTCACGTGGCGCCGCCCGCCCAGGCCGGCACCGCCCCGTTGGCGGTGGCACATTACGCGCGCCACATCCCGGCCTTCGCACAACGGCTGATGCAGGCCTTCTGGCCGGGGCCGCTCACGGTCATCCTGCCCAGGCAGCCGGGCATCGGTCAGGCCGCAGCCGGGGGGCAGGATTCGATCGGCCTGCGCTGCCCGGCCCACCCGGTGGCCCAGGCGCTGCTCACGGCCTGCACCGAGGCTGGCATCCACGGTCTGGCCGCCCCTAGCGCCAACCGCTTTGGCCGCGTCAGCCCGACTTCGGCGGCCCACGTGGTGGACGAATTCCAGGGCCTGCTGAGCCCGGAAGACCTGTTCATCCTCGACGGCGGGGCCTGCGCGGTGGGCATCGAGTCCACCATCGTGGACTGCACGCGCGAGCGCCCGGTGCTGCTCCGCCCGGGCATGCTGCCGCTGAGCGAGCTGGAACGGGTGGCCGGCCAGCCGCTGGGCGCCCGCGACGCCGACGCGCCCCGCGCCTCCGGCACCCTCGCCTCGCACTACGCACCGCGCGCCCGGGTGCGCCTGATGTCGGCCACCGAGATTCAGGCCGCGTTGGACGTGCTGGGACCCGACGCACGGCACATTGCGGTGTACAGCCGCACCCCCATGGGCAGCCGCAGCCACCACGTCCGGCTGGAGCGCATGCCCGAACAACCTGGTGCCTGTGCCCACGAGCTGTTCGCCGTGCTGCGCGCACTGGACACCCACGACACCCGGCTGATCTGGGTCGAAACCCCGCCGGACGACCCCGCCTGGGACGGTGTGCGCGACCGGCTGCAACGGGCGGCGGCCTGACCATACACCGCAGTCGATCGGTCGGATGATCGATCTGTGTTACACCTTACTGCATGAATTTCGACTGGATCCAACCCCTCAACGACGCCCTGGAACAATGGGGCGGCAGCTTCGGCCAACTGGCCATGACCAGCCTGCGCATCGGCGTCATCATCTTTGTTGCCTGGCTCATCAAACGCGTGCTGCACAAGGCGGTGGGCGGTTTGCGGAACCACCTGACCAAGGGCTTTGACGACCGCGAAGCCATCAAGCGCGCCGAAACCCTGGGGCGCGTCATTCGCTACCTGGTCAGCGTGGTGGTCACGCTCGTCGGCACCATGCTCGTGCTGTCGGAGGTGGGTATCTCGCTCGCCCCCATCCTCGGGGCCGCCGGTGTGGTTGGCCTGGCCGTGGGTTTCGGCGCCCAAAGCCTGGTGCGCGACTATTTTTCGGGCTTCTTCCTGCTGCTGGAAAACCAGATCCGCCAGGGTGACGTCGTCACCCTGGCCGGGCAGACCGGCACGGTGGAGGAGGTGACGCTGCGCTATGTGCAGTTGCGCGACTATGCCGGCAATGTGTACTTCATTCCCAACGGCCAGATCAGCACGGTGGTGAACATGTCGCGCGGGTTTGGCAACGCCGTGATCGAGGTGGGCGTGGCCTACCGCGAGGACGTGGACGAGGTCATGGCGGTGATGCAGCGTGTGGCCGTCGAACTGCGCGAAGACCCGGTGTTCGGACCGCGCATCCTGCAGGACCTGGAAATGGCCGGTGTGAACGACTGGGCGCAGTCTGCCGTGATGATCCGTGCACGCATCCGCTGTCAGGCACAGGAGCAGTTCGGCGTGCGGCGTGAGTTCCTGCGCCGCCTCAAGAAGGCGTTCGATGCCGAGGGCATCGAAATCCCCTTCCCCCACCTGACCGTATACGCGGGCCAGCCCAAGGAAGGCAAGGCTCCCGCATTCCGTCTTGAACAGCAGGGCTGAAGCTCAACGCGTTTCCGGCAGCTCGATCTTGACTTCCAGCACTTCCAGGTTGTCCTGACGTTCCAGGTGCACCTTGATGTCGTCAGGGTTGATGCGCACGTACTTGCCGATCACGGCCACCAGCTCGCGTTGCAGATCGGGCAGGTAATCGGGTTCGGCGGCGTTGCGGCCTGAGCGTTCGTGCGCCAGAATGATCTGCAGGCGCTCCTTGGCCACGCTGGCCGTTTTTTTCTTTTCACCAAGCAGGAAGGAAAGAAACGACATGCCGCTCACCTCCCGAACAGCCGCTTGAGCAGGCCGGGTTTCTGGGCATCGATGAAACGCAACGGGCGCTCGTTGCCGAGAAAACGCTCGATCACGTCCTTGTAGGCTTCCGACACATCGGTGCCCTGCAGGTGCACGGCCGGGGTCCCCTGGTTCGAGGCCTGCAGCACGCTTTCGCTCTCGGGAATGACGCCGATGAGCTTGATGCGCAGGATGTCCTGGATGTCTTCCAGCGACAGCATCTGACCGTCCTGCACCCGGTTGGGGTTGTAGCGGGTGATGAGCAGGTGCTCCTTGATGGGTTCCTTGCCTTCGATGGCGCGCTTGGTCTTGCTGCCGAGCATGCCCAGGATGCGGTCGGAATCGCGCACGCTGGAGACCTCGGGATTGGTCACCACCAGCGCTTCATCTGCAAAGTGCATGGCCATCAGCGCACCGGTCTCAATGCCGGCGGGCGAATCGCAGACGATGTACTCGAATCCCATGCCGGCCAGGTCGTTGAGCACACGCTCCACGCCTTCCTGGGTCAGGGCGTCCTTGTCGCGTGTCTGGCTCGCGGCGAGCACGTAGAGGTTGTCGCTTTGCTTGTCGCGGATCAGCGCCTGGTTAAGGTTGGCTTCGTTGTGGATGACGTTGATGAAGTCGTACACCACACGGCGTTCGCAACCCATGATGAGGTCGAGGTTGCGCAGTCCCACGTCAAAGTCGATGACCACGGTCTTGAAACCTTTGAGCGCCAGGCCGGCGGCAAAGCTGGCGCTGGTGGTGGTCTTGCCCACCCCGCCCTTGCCGGAAGTGACTACAACGATTTTGGTCATGGATGGCTTTCTTTCCTGGAAAAAAGGCCCTTCAGGCCAGAGGTTCAATGAGCAGGCGGTCGCCCTGTTCGTTGCTGTCAAGTCGGATCTGTGCCGCCTTGCCACGCACGTTGTCGGGCAGCGGCACTTCGCTGGTGCGGTACACCCCGGCAATGGACACCAGTTCGGCTTCCAGTTCGCGGGCGAAAATCCGCGCGGTGGCGTCACCGCGCGCACCGGCAATGGCTTTGCCACGCAGCGGTGCATACACGTGGATGTGGCCGTCTGCCACCACCTCAGCGCCAGGGTTCACCATAGCGGTGACGATGAGATCCCGGCCGCGCGCATAGACCTGCTGCCCGGAACGCAAGGGCTTGTCCACCACCAGGGCGGTAGGAGCGGACAGGGGAACAGGAGGAACTGCAGCGGCAACCGGTTCTGCTTGACGCTCGGTGGCCAGGGCATCGTCGGCGCAGGCCAGACCTGCCTGGTTCGCAGCGTTACGCTGGGCAACGTGCCCCCCCTTGTAGGCCATGGGGCAGAGGCGATGGTCGCGCAGCAGTTGCAGAAGCGCCGGCACATCTAGGACCGCGTCCTCAGGCAAGGCCGTGAGATCGATCAGGAGGGGATCCTGATCGAAGAAGTCGCTCTTGGTGCCGAACCGTTGGATCCAGTCGTGTTGCAACCGATCGAGATCAGGGGTGCGCAGCACCAGGGCAACCACAGGCCATTGGGCGCTTTTGATGTCGAAACTGGTAACGGTAGAGGCTGCGGATGCAGGCGGCATGAGGGGCTGTCTCGGGGAAAGCCAAATCTTACCAGCCCAGGTCGTGGTTTTCGGACACGTCCAAGGCAGGTCAACGATGAGAACCGCAGAAATGCCGGTGTGTGTTATCCACTATCTTTTTTGTTTATGTATAAAAAAGATAGTCGTAGTAGTAGGCATTGGTTTTTTCTGGGGAAAAGACAAAATTGTTTATCTTTTCAACGATTTGTGTCTTACAACGGGATGTGGATGAACGCGGGACTCGATACTGACTGAACAGGGACAAGTAGGCCTGAACTCACCGACCTGTGGACAAGTTATAGGTTGTTCCATAACTGTCCACAGGGTTGTGCGGCTCAACCGTTCGTCGGTTGGTGGCGTCCGCGGGGTTGATGATGGCGGTCGAAGGTCTGCCGCTGTTCGGGGCTGAGGGTGTCGTAGAGCTGCCGCATGGCCTGCAGGCGCTGGTTTATCTGGCCCTGGCGTGCCTGCATGTGTTCCATCTGGCGTTCCATGCGCTGGAGGGCGGTCAGTGGCTCGCCGGCGGAGGGCTGGCCCGGCTGTGCTGGACGGGACGGCGGGGTCATCGCTGCGGTGTAGGCCTGCCAGGCGACTTCCTGGGCCGGTGTGAGTTGCAATGCTTCCTTGAGCTGGGCCTGGCGCTGCGCCATGTGCTGTTGCATGCGCTCCGCACGTTGGCCGTGGTTGTGTCCATGCCGGTATTCCTGCCCATGGCAGCTCGAGCCTTTCATGTGGGGAGTGGCCATGGCGAGGCCTGCGGTGGTGAGGGTGGCTGCAGCAGCTGTGGCGAGCACGAGGTGTCGGAGGGTGGGTTTCATGGAGGCGTCCTTTCGGAGAGGAGGGAGAAGGCTTCCAGTGTGTACCCGGGGGTTGTCTGTTTCGTGCGCGCTGGGTGACGCTTGTGTAAAGGCGGTGGCTTCAGCCGGCCAGATCGTCCAGGATCGGGCAGTCCGGGCGGTCGTCGCCGTGGCAGCAGGCGGTGAGTTGCACCAAGCTGCGCTCCATGGCCTGCAGTTGTTCGATGCGCTGGCGCAGTTGCCGCAGATGGCTTTGCGCGATGTGCTTGACCTGGGCACTGGAGCGGTCGCGGTCGTGCCAGAGGTTGACCAGGTCGCCGATGTCGTTCATCGAGAAGCCGAGGTCGCGGGCGCGCTTGATGAAGCGCAGCGTGTGGACGTCGTTTTCGCTGTAAAGCCGGTAGCCGCTGTCGGTGCGGTGGACCGTGGTCAGCAGTCCGAGCGATTCGTAGTGCCTGATCATCTTGGCCGTCACACCCGAGAGCATGGCCGCCTGGCCGATGTGTACCGGCCAGGCGGGCCCGCAAGGGGCCGTCGTGTTCATGCGACCCGGTACCCTTCTTCGACGATGGCGTTTGCCAGGGTGTCGCGTGGCAGGTCGCTGCGGACCTGGACCCGCTGGGCCTGGCGATCGATGCGCACCTCGGCCTGGGGATCCACGCCGCGCAACGCCTGCGTGACGGCTTTTTCGCAATGGCCGCAGGTCATACCCTCAACGGTGAATTCGTGTTCCATGGAAATTCCTTTCTTTGTGACCCGTTCAGTATGAACCTTCCCACGGTGTCAAGGTCAAGCACGAAAAAGGGCTTGACCTTGACATCATGTCAAGGTTAATACTGCCGTCATGAACACGCCAACTTCCTCGACCGATTCGCCTGCCTGGGACTTGGGTATCGGCGGCATGACCTGTGCTTCCTGTGTGTCCCGGGTAGAGCGGGCGCTGCGCAAGGTTCCTGGGGTGCAGGACGCCACGGTGAACCTGGCCACCGAATCCGCCCGGGTGCATGGCCAGGCCGCACCGGATGAGGACCCGGCCGCTTGGCGCGCACGGGTTCAGCGTGCGGTGCGCGATGCAGGCTATGAACCCCGTTCGGCCGAACTGGCGGGCAGTGGAGAAGTGGACCGGATCGCTGGTTTGCCAAGGGATCTGTGGCCGGTGGTGTGGGCCGTGTTGCTGACTTTGCCGCTGGCCGTGCCCATGGTGGGGGATCTGTTCGGCGAACACTGGATGCTGCCGGCCGCATGGCAGTTCGTGCTCGCCACACCGGTGCAGTTCGTGCTGGGCGCCCGTTTCTACCTGGCTGGCTGGCACGCCCTCAAGGCCCTGACGGGCAACATGGAACTGCTCGTTGCCATTGGCACCACGGCCGCCTGGGGCATGAGTACCTGGCTGTGGTGGCGTGCCGAACCGGGCGAGATGGTGCACCTGTATTACGAGGCTTCGGCCATGGTGATCACGCTCGTGTTGCTGGGCAAGTGGCTGGAGGCACGGGCCAAGCACCAGACCACCGAAGCCATCCGCGCGCTGCACGCGCTTCGACCCGAACGGGCCCATCTGCTGCCCGATGGCGTGCGCCGAGAAGCCATCCAGGACGTGCCGGTGGCCGAGCTGTTGCCGGGCGATGCGGTGTTGATCAAACCAGGTGAACGTATCCCCGCGGACGGGCAGGTGGTCAGTGGCCTGACTCAGGTGGACGAATCGATGCTCACCGGCGAACCGCTGCCGGTGACACGCGGTGTGGGCGATCTGGTGACCGGGGGCAGCCTCAACGGCGATGGCGCCATCGAGGTGCAGGTGACGGCGGTGGGCACGCGCAGCGTATTGCAGCGCATCATCGCCATGGTCGAGGACGCCCAGGCTGTCAAGGCCCCCATGCAGCGGCTGGTGGACCGGGTGGCGGCGGTGTTCGTGCCGGTGGTGCTGCTGGTGGCGGTGCTTACCTTCGGGTTGTGGTGGGGCTGGCAGCAGGTGCCGCTCGAAGAGGCGGTGTTGCATGCGGTGGCGGTGCTGGTCATTGCCTGCCCCTGTGCACTGGGCCTGGCCACCCCGGCAGCCATCATGGCGGGAACCGGGGTGGCTGCGCGACACGGCATTCTCGTCAAGGACGCTGAGGCGCTCGAGCGCGCGAACCGCGTGGACACGGTGGCCTTCGACAAGACGGGCACGCTGACGGTGGGCCACCCCCGTCTGGTGGCCATGGTGCCAGCGCCGGGCGTGGACGAGCACGCGGCGCTACAGGCGGCTGCAGCGTTGCAGCGGGCGAGCGAGCATCCCCTGGCGCGCGCAGTGGTGGAGGCGGTGACGGGGCACACGGGCGAGTCGCCCGTGGCCGAAGACGTGCAGGCGGTCCCTGGCCACGGTACCCAAGGTCGGGTGCAGGCCACCCGCCTGTACCTGGGCAGCCTGCCGTGGATGCACACCCTCGGCGTGTCGCTGGAGGGCTGGGACGACGCCATTGCCCGCCTCAACCGACAGGGTGCCACGGTCTCCATGCTGGCGGCTGAGCCGACCGGGACTTCGGCCAGACCCGTGCCGATGGCCTTGCTGGCCTTCGCGGACGAACCCAAACCCCATGCGGCCGAAGCCTTGGCCGATCTGCGTGTCCGGGGTCTGAAGCTGGTCATGATCTCGGGCGACAACCGTGCCGCCGCCGAGGCCATGGCGCGCCGGATCGGGTTGCGGCCCGAAGCCGGGGAGGTGATGGCCGAAGTCCTGCCGGGGGACAAGGCGCAACAGGTGCAGCGGCTCAAGGCCGGTGGTCGTGTGGTGGCGATGGTGGGCGATGGCGTGAATGACGCCCCTGCCCTGGCCCGTGCCGACGTGGGCATGGCCATGAGCCATGCGCAAGGCGGATCGGATGTGGCCATGCACGCCGCCGGTATCACGCTGATGCGGGGTGACCCGCAGCTGGTGGCGGCGGCGCTGGACATCTCGCGCCGTACCGTGGGCAAGATCCGCCAGAACCTGTTCTGGGCCTTCATCTACAACACCGCCGGCATCCCGCTGGCCGCCCTCGGCTACCTGAGCCCGGTGGTGGCCGGAGCGGCGATGGCGCTGAGCTCGGTGAGCGTGGTCAGCAACGCGCTGATGCTGCGGCGCTGGCGACCGATGGTCAATGCAGCGGCGAAATCTGAACAGGCTTTGACCCCGATCAAGGCACCTGGTTGAGTAAGCGGCGAAGCTGCCCATCCGTAGCGCCGTAGCCAGGAGACCCGAATGAACACCCCCGACACCCTGCGTGTGATCCACGACGAGCACATGGCCCTGTCGGCCATGCTGCAATCGCTGAACCTGTTGATCCGTCAGGGACCAGGCGAGGACCGGCGCGGCTTTTTCGACACCTTGCGGGCGATGCTGTTCTACATCGACGAATTTCCCGAGCGCTTGCACCACCCCAAGGAGTCCGATTTGCTGTTTCCTCGTGTGGTGCGTGTGGCGCCAGACACCATGGCCGTGGTGCAGCGGCTGGAGCAGGAGCACCTGCGCGGCGAACCCGCGGTGCGGTCCCTGCAGCACCTGTTGCTGGCCTGGGAATTGCTGGGGGAGGGACGACGGGCCGCATTCGTGCACGCATTCTCCGACTACATGGCGTTTTACCGGGAGCACATGCGGCTTGAGGAAACCGAGATCCTGCCGGTGGCGCAGCGTTGCCTCTCACAAGACGACTGGCGCGAGCTGGACGAGGCCTTTGCCGCGAACCAGGATCCGCTGACCGGCAAATACCCGGCCACGCCCGAGTACGAACACCTGTTCCAGCGCATTCTGCGCGAAGCCCCTGCTCCCGTGGGTTTGGGCGCCTGACCGGGCTCGCCGTCAGCGCGGCAGCTCGTTCAGCAGTTCGTCGAAGGCGTCCAGCAGGGCTTGGACGTCCTGTGCCGAGGTGGCGGGTGAGCACAGCATCATGCTGTGGAACGGCGTGAGCAGCACCCCGCGGTTGAGCATGAACAGGTGGGTGAAGGCTTCCAGTGCCGGCTGCCCGAAGTCGCGCACGTCCTGCGCATGGCGCGGGGTCTGCGGCATGAATTGCAGTTCCATGCGGGCGCCCAGACGGGTGACCGTCCAGGGGCGGCCGGCGTCATGGATGCGTTGCATCAACCCGGTTTCCAAGGTCTGGGCGGTTTCCAGCATGTGGGCATAGGTGGCCGGCGTGTGCAGGTGTTCCAGCGCGGCACAGAGAGCCGCCAGAGTGAGGGCATTGGCGCTCAGGGTGGTGCCGATGCCGCTGTGGCCTTCGGGTGCGGCCGTCTTGGCCTCGCGCATGCGCTGGCCGACCTCCTCGGTGAAGCCGTACACCGCGCAGGGCAGGCCACCGGCCACGGCCTTGCCCGCCACCCACAGGTCGGGCTCCAGCCCATGGGCCCGGGCATAGCCCCCGACCCCGCTGGAGAGGGTGTGGGTCTCGTCGAGCACCAGCAGGGTGCCGTGACGCCGGCACAAGGCCTGGGCGGCTTCCCAGAAACCGGGCTGCGGTGGCACCAGGCCGAAATTGGTGAGGGCGGGTTCGGCCAGCAGCAGCGCCACGTCGCCAGGGGCCAGTGCCCCCTCCAGGGCGGCCAGGTCGTTGAACGGGACCACGCGGGTGAAGGCGTCGTGGTTGTGCACCTGCCCCAGCACCGAGGGCCGGGGCAGCGTGTGGCCGCTGGCCGGGTCCAGGTCGACCAGGGTGTCGTCCACTGCGCCGTGATAGCAGCCGTCGAAGACCAGCAGTTGGGGTCGCTGGGTGATCGCACGGGCCCAGCGCAGCACGAAGCGGTTGGCGTCGCTGGCGGTCAGGGCCATCTGCCACAGCGGCAGGCCGAAGCGTTCCTGCAACAACTGACCCACCTGCGGCGCGAGGGTGCTGGGCAACATGCAGGTGAGCCCCTGGGCCGCCTGCTGGGCGATGGCCTGGGCCACGGGGGCCGGGCTGTGCCCGAACATGGCACCGGTGTCACCGAGGCAGAAGTCGCGGTAGGTCAAACCATCGGCGCAGGTCAGGACCGTGCCTTGCGCCTGTTGCACAAACAGGGTGGCGGGGCTGGGCCAGTCGCGCATCCAGTGCAAGGGCACGCCGAACAGGAAGTGCGCGTCGGCGGCCTGGGCCAGGACCATCGACCGGGGATGGGTGTGGACGAATCGGGTGCGTTCCTGCGCCAGCAGCGTGTCCAGGGGCGAGGCGCGGTCCATGGGGGTGTCGCTCATGTCGCATGAGCTTACGCCAGAGCGGGAGTAGGATGCGGAGCCATGTCCGTTTCCGACGCCAGGTCCGCTTTGCATCCCGTGCCGCTGTGGCAAGGGGTGGTGCTGGCCGTGCTGCTGTCGCTCGGGGCGGCGGTCTCCCTGGGGGTGACGCGTTTCGCCTACGGGCTGCTGCTGCCGCCCATGCGCGACGACCTGGGCTGGAGTTATGCGCTGGCCGGCGCGATGAACACCTTCAATGCGGTGGGGTATCTGCTCGGCGCGCTGTCAGTACCGTGGCTCATGCGGCGCTGGGGGGCGGGCCCTGTGCTGGTCGCAGGAGCGGCGCTCGCCAGCGTGTTCATGGCCGGCAGTGGGTTTTTCACCGCTGCATCGCCTTTGCTGGCCCAGCGTTTGCTGGCTGGCGTGGCGAGTGCCTGGGTGTTTGTGGCGGGCGGTCTGCTGGCGGCTCGGCTGGGCGGCTTCTGGCCGCAGCGCAGCGGCTGGATTCTCGGTCTCTATTACGGCGGTACGGGTTGGGGGATTGTGGTGTCGGCTCTCGGGGTGCCGCCCACCCTGGTCTGGGCGGCGCAGCTGGCGCATGGCTGGTCCTGGGCCTGGTGGTTGCTGGCACTGGTCTGTGCCGTTTCCACGGTGGTGCTTGCCGGGCTGGTGCGGGCCCTGCGGCGGGTGGGATTGGAGGTCGATGGCGGCACGACGACCGCCGCCGCCTCGGAGACACCCACCCGTCCGCCAGCGCTGGGGCGCCTGGGTTGGGCGCTTGCGGGCTATGCGTTGTTCGGGGTGGGCTACATCGGCTACATGACCTTCGTGATCGCGCTGTTGCGCGAGCAGGGGCATGCAGATGGTGCCATCACGGTGTTCTACACCCTGCTGGGGGTGGCGGTGGTGGGCTCGTCACGCCTGTGGGCCGGTTGGCTGGACCGTTTCCGAGGGGGACAGGCGCTGGCACGTCTCAACGGGCTGCTGGGCGTGGCCACGGTGGTGCCGGCACTCACCTCGGCATGGGGGGCCCTGCTGGCTTCCGGTCTGCTGTTCGGGGCGGTGTTCCTGTCGGTGGTGGCGTCCACGACGGCGCTGGTGCGGCACAACCTGCCCGCGGCGCAATGGGCCACCGGCATCAGCGCTTTCACCATCGTGTTCGCGGCGGGCCAGATCGTCGGGCCAACGGTGGTCGGCTGGATCGCTGACGGGCCCGGAGGCCTGGAGCGTGGGCTGCTGTTTTCCGCCTTGGCATTGTGGCTGGGCAGTGCGCTTGCCTGGCGGCAACGGCCGCTGGACGGGAGCGGTGGTCGGGCCTGATGTCAGGCGATTGGACCCCTGACACGACCCGTTCGGCGCTACGCTAACGACCACTTTGTCGTGGAGGTGTCCCGTCATGTTCCAGCCGTCCTTGTTGCGTTCCGACACGCTGCTCAACCAGCGCAGCTACTACGAAGCCAGTGCCGTGCGCGAGGCTCCCGAGCCGCCGCTGCAGGGTGCGGTGCGGGCCGATGTGGTGGTGGTGGGCGGTGGGTTTGCCGGTCTCAGCGCGGCCATCGAACTGGCCGATCGGGGCCTGCAGGTGGTGGTGCTGGAGGCCGATCGTGTGGGTTTCGGTGCCAGCGGCCGCAACGGCGGGCAGGCCATCGTCGGTTATGCCTGCGGCCAGGAGCCGTTCGAGCAGCAACTGGGTCGGGATGACGCGCAACGCGCCTGGGCCATGTCGCTGGAAGCGATCGAACTCATCGGCCAGCGCATCGAACGTTTCGGCATCGAGTGCGACTGGGTCCGGGGCTACCTCTATGCTGCGGATTCCCCGCGCAAGGCGCGCCAGTTGCTGGAAGACCTTGCGGCCCAGGAACGGGATTACGGGCTGGCCTGCGAGATCGCCACGGGCGCGGACGTGCGGCGCTACATCGCCAGCGAGCACTACCACGCCGTGGGTTACGAGAACACTTCGGGGCATCTGCACCCGCTCAAGTACGCCTTGGGGTTGTTGCGGGCAGCGCGCTCGCTCGGGGTGCGGGTGCACGAAGGCACGGTGGCCCAGGGCCTGACCGAAAACGCCGAGGGGGTCTTGCTGACCACCCCACAGGGGTCGGTGCAGGCCCGTTACGCGGTGCTGGCGGGCAACTGCATGCTGCCGGAGTACGCGCCCCGGCTCGCCGCGCCGATCCGCGATCGCATCATGCCCGTGGGCACCTACATCATCGGCACCGCGCCGGTGGACGAGGCCGTGTGTCAACGCCTCATCCCCAGCCGCGCAGCCGTTTGCGACAACAACTTCGTGCTCGACTACTTCCGTTTCAGTGCCGACCGGCGCATGCTGTTCGGCGGTCGGGTGAGCTACACCACCATGACACCACCCCGGCTGCAGGCGGTCATGCGGCGCCGCATGGTGGACATCTTCCCCGACCTGGCCGAGGTGCCGGTCGAGTACGTGTGGGGCGGCTTCGTGGATATCAGCATGAATCGCGCCCCCGATTTCGGTCGCCTGTCGCCACAGGTGTATTACCTGCAGGGCTTCAGCGGTCACGGGGTGGCGCTTACCGGAATGGCCGGTCGGGTGGTGGCCGAGGCGATCGCGGGCCAGGCCAGCCGCTTCGACGTGTTTTCCCGACTCCGGCACCACGCCTTTCCGGGCGGGCCGTGGCTGCGCACCCCGGCGCTGGCGCTCGGCATGATCTGGTACCGGCTGCGCGACGCGCTGGCCTGACCGTACCGTCAGACCGGCCGGTCGTCCAGGGCTTCTGCGATGCGCTGGCAAAGCACCGCGCCGTGGCGGCGGATGGCGGCCAGCGAGGCGTAGCCGTAGCCGATGGCCAGGCCACGCAGGTCGTCGCGTTGCAGGCAGTAGGCGGAAAGCGGGCGCACGGTAAGCCCGTCGCGGGCCAGCGTCTGGGCGAGGGCCCGGTCGTCGAGATGACGGGGCAGGTGCAGACACAGATGCAGGCCTTGAGCCGCGCCGCCAATCCGGGCGTGACCGTCGCGCAGCAGCGGTGCCAGGTGGTCCAGCAGCACCTGCCGCCGTTCGGCATAGGTCTGGCGCGCGCGCCGCAGCGACGAGGCGAAATGCCCCATCTCGATGAACTCGGCCAGCGCCGATTGCAGCGGCATCTGGCCCGGACGGTTGAGGTCGTAATGGGCGCGCC
The DNA here is from genome assembly GCA_030603635.1 of Burkholderiales bacterium. Taxonomy (GTDB): domain Bacteria; phylum Pseudomonadota; class Gammaproteobacteria; order Burkholderiales; family Burkholderiaceae_C; genus Tepidicella. The sequence goes on from JAUVXK010000018.1 coordinate 16,688, forward strand.
GGAACGGCCCGATCAGGCCCTTGGGCACCACCAGATAGCCCAGTTTCAGCCCCGGGTAGAGCACCTTGGAGAAGGTGCCGAGGTAGAGCACCCGTTCCGACTGGTCCAGCCCGCACAGGGACGAAATGGGCGGGCCGGTGAAGCGGAACTCGCTGTCGTAGTCGTCTTCCAGGATCCAGGCCTGGTTGCGCGCGGCCGTGGCCAGCAGTTGCTGGCGGCGGGGCAGCGACATCACTGCGCCCGTCGGGTACTGGTGCGAGGGCGTGATGTAGATCAGCCGTGGGGGCTGGCGTTCGTCCTGCGGGCCGGGGGCCATGCCGTCGCCGTCCACCCCCACCGGATGCAGGTGCAAACCGGCGGCGGTGAAGGCCTTGACCGCGCCCCAGTACGCCGGATCCTCGATCCAGACCGTCTCGCCGTGATCGGCCAGCAGGTGGGCGCACAGCTCCATCGACTGCTGGGTGCCGCTGGTGATGAGCACCTGGTCCGCATCCAGTGGCACGCTGCGGAAGATGCGCAGGTAGTCGGCCACCGCGCGGCGCAGCGGGCCGTAGCCACCGGAATCGTTGTAGTCCAGCATGCTCGGCCCGGCCTGGCGCCAGTGCTTGTTCTGCAGCCGCTGCCACAGCGCCACGGCGAAGGCACTGAAATCCGCCGGCCCGGGCGTGAAAGGCTGGATCTCCAGGTCGGTGGCGCTGTAGCGGTGCGCCAGGGCCTCGCCCCGCTGCGACAGCCGCGTCGGGCTGCCCGGCTTTTTCGGTGCCTTCATCTGGCCCTGTGCCAGTGGCACCTGCTCGTGCACGAAGGTGCCGCTTCCCACATGACTGACCAGATAGCCCTCGACCGTGAGCTGCCCGATCGCGGCCACCACCGTGTTGCGTGACAGGCCCAGGTCCTGCGCCAGATCGCGGCTGGAGGGCAGCCGGTCTCCCGCCGACAGCTTGCCCTCCAGGATGGCTCGCCGCATCACCTCGTACAGGCGTCGGTGCAGAGGGAGGTCTGCAGCAGCGTCGGGTCGGTGGATTTCAGCCAGCAGGTATTCGGACAGCATGATCAGGCTCTCGGGGTGGGCGGGGCTTGCCGGATGAAGCGGCAAATGGCACCATCACATGGCACCTAATGGCACCCATTGTCATCCAATTTCGAGACCACAATGCATTCAACCATGCACAACGATGTTTTTTCACACCCTCCGATGATCTGGCTGCCGGCCGACCATCGGCTGCTGGGCGATCATGGTCACGCCATGCCCTTCCTCCTGCTGGGCGACAAGTACGCCCGTGCCATCAAGGTGGGTGCCCACGCCCAGCCCGTGATGTTCCCGCTGGCGGATGCGGTGCAGGTGCCACAGCTGCTGGATCTGGTCGATGGCGTGATGCTGACCGGCTCGCCTTCCAACGTTCACCCCTCCCATTTCAACGAGGACGTCCACGACCCCAGCCTGCCGCTGGACCCCGAGCGCGACTCGCTCACCCTCACCCTGGTGCGAGCCTGCGTTGAACACGGGGTACCGCTGCTCGGCATCTGCCGGGGTTTCCAGGAAATCAACGTGGCCCTCGGGGGCAGTCTGCACCAGACGGTGCATGCCGTCGCCGGCCTGATGGATCACCGAGAGCCCGACGGACTGCCGACCGATCAGCAGTACGCGCCCAGCCACTCCGTGCGTCTGGAAGCCGGTTCTGCGCTGGCCGAATGGGCCGGTGGCACCGAGGTCATGGTCAACTCCCTGCACGGGCAAGGCATCGGCCGCCTGGCCGACGGGCTGCGTCCCCTGGCCCATGCGCCCGACGGTCTGGTCGAGGCCTTTGAAGTGAGGGGTGCGCGCGAATTCGCGTATGCGGTCCAGTGGCACCCGGAATGGCGCTGCTGGGAAAACCCGTTCTATTCGGCCATCTTCCGGGCTTTCGGCGACGCGGTGCGCCGCCGCCGCCAGGCCCGGCTGCAGGAAGGCCGCACTTTTGCGGCGACACCGGAGAAGCCCTGAGCACCAGGCCATAGGCCGCCTGCGATGATGCGTCTCTGACTTTTTCCGGTTCACCGCCATGCAACACACCACTCCCCACAGCTTCAACGAACTCGAGCACTGGCTCAACGAACGCCGTGTCACCGAAGTCGAATGCCTGGTCCCCGACCTCACCGGCGTGGCCCGCGGCAAGATCCTGCCGCGCGAGAAATTCACCGAAGACCGTGGCATGCGTCTGCCCCATGCCATCGTGGCCATGAGCGTGACGGGCGAGCAGCCTCCCAGCGGCCCGTATTACGACGTGATCGAGCCCACCGATCGCGACATGCAGCTGCGGCCCGACCCCTCCACCGTGCGCATCGTGCCCTGGGCCACCGACCCAACGGCGCAGGTGATCCACGACTGCTTCGATTCCCAGGGCAGGCTCGTGCCCTATGCCCCGCGCAGCGTGCTGCGCCGCATCTGCGACCTGTACGCCGCCGAGGGCTGGGACCCCGTGATCGCCCCCGAGCTGGAGTTCTACCTCACCGCGCGCAACACCGATTCCAACGTCCCCCTGCGCCCACCGATCGGCCGCAGTGGCCGGGCCGAAACCTCCCGCCAGGCCTACAGCATCGACGCCGTCAACGAGTTCGACCCGCTGTTCGAGGAGATCTACGAGTACTGCCACGTCATGGGCCTGAACGTGGACACGCTGATCCACGAAATCGGCGCCGGCCAGATGGAAATCAACTTCTTCCACGACCACCCGCTCGGGTTGGCCGACGAGGTCTTCTTCTTCAAGCGCACCGTGCGCGAAGCCGCGCTGCGCCACGACATGTACGCCACCTTCATGGCCAAGCCGATCGCCGGCGAGCCGGGCAGTGCCATGCACATGCACCAGAGCGTGGTGAACAAGGCCACAGGGCGCAACATTTTCAGCAACCCCGATGGCTCGCCCTCCGAGGCCTTCTTCCATTACATCGGCGGCCTTCAGAAACACGTGCCCTCGGCCATGGCGCTGGTGGCACCCTACGTCAACAGCTACCGCCGCCTGTCGCGCTACACCGCCGCGCCCATCAACATCGAATGGGGCTATGACAACCGCACGGTCGGCATCCGCTCGCCCATTTCCTCGCCCGAGGCGCGCCGCGTGGAAAACCGTGTGATCGGGGCCGATGCCAACCCCTACCTGGCCATGGCCATGACCCTTGCCTGTGGCTACCTGGGCATGAAGAACAAGACCAAGCCCAAACCCGAGATGAAAGGCGACGCCTACCTCTCACCCTATGCCCTGCCCCGTAGCCTGGGTGAGGCGCTGGACTGGCTGCGCCGCGACACCGACCTGCACGAGGTGCTCGGCCAGGAGTTCATCACCGTGTACACCGAAATCAAGGAACTGGAGTTCGCCGAGTTCATGAAAGTGATCTCGCCCTGGGAGCGTGAGCACCTGCTGCTCCACGTCTGATGCCCCGTGAACCCCGTCTGCACCAGGAGAAGCACATGAATGCCCCCGTTGACCCCAAGACCCTGAGCACCACCGAACTGCAGTCGCTCGACAGTGCCCACTTCCTGCACCCCTTCACCGACCACAAGGGTCTGGCTGCCAAGGGCGCGCGCGTCATTACCCGCGCCGACGACATCTACGTCTGGGACAGCGAGGGCAAGAAGATCCTTGATGCCATGAGCGGCCTGTGGTGTGTCAATGCCGGATACGGCCGCCAGGAACTGGCCGACGCCGCCCATGCGCAGATGATGAAGCTGCCCTTCTACAACAGCTTTTTCCAGACCACCAACGAGCCGGCGGTACGGCTGGCCGCGCGCCTGGCCGAACTGGCCCCGGCGGTGGACGGACGCCGTTTCCAGCATGTGTTCTTCAGCTCCAGCGGCAGCGAAAGCAACGACACCAACGTGCGCATGGTGCGCCGCTACTGGGACCTGATGGGCCAGCCGCAACGCAAGGTCATCATCAGCCGACACAACGCCTACCACGGCTCCACCATGGCGGGCGCCTCGCTGGGCGGCATGAGTGGCATGCACGCCCAGGGCGACCTGCCGATCCCGAACATCACCCACATCCAGCAGCCCTATTACTATGAGCTGGCCGAAGCGGGCGAGAGCCCGGAGGCCTTCGGCCTGCGGGCCGCGCGCTGGCTGGAAGAGAAGATCCTGGAGGTGGGCCCGGACAAGGTGGCCGCCTTCATCGCCGAGCCGGTGCAGGGCGCCGGCGGCGTCATCATCCCGCCAGACACCTACTGGCCCGAAATCCAGCGCATCGTCGACCAATACGGCATCCTGCTCATCTCGGACGAGGTGATCTGCGCGTTCGGTCGCCTGGGCCACTGGTTCGCCTACGAGAAGTTCGCCTACAAGCCCGATCTGGTGACCTTCGCCAAGGCCGTCACCAGCGGCTACATTCCGCTGGGCGGCGTGCTCGTCGGCGACCGCGTGGCCCAGGTGCTGATCGACAAGGGTGGTGAATTCAACCACGGCTACACCTACAGCGGCCATCCCGTGGCCTGTGCCGTGGCCCTCGCGAACATCGACCTCATGGCGCGCGAGAACCTGCCCGGCCGCGTGCGCGACGACGTCGGCCCCTATCTGGCCCAGACCTTCGAGACCCTCAAGGACCACCCGCTGGTTGGCGACGCCGAAACCTGCGGCTTCGTCGGGGGCCTCGTGCTGGTGCAGGACAAGGTTACCCGCCAACCGTTCCCCGAGGACTGGGCGGTGGGCATGATGTGCCGGGCGCACTGTTTTGGGAACGGGCTGATCATGCGGGCCGTGGGTGACCGCATGATCATCGCCCCGCCGCTGACCATGACCCGGGAACAGATCGATGAAATGGCGGTTCTGATACGCAAAGCCCTCGACTTGACGCTGCAGGAACTGCAATCTCGGGGAAAATTCCCGATTCGGTGACTAGAATGGCACCGGGTGCGGATATTGCTTGAAATCGGCAGATCCGCAGTGTTGTTGGATCGTTGAACCACACTTGGAGCTAAGCGCATGAAGAAATCTCTCCTGGCCGTGGCCCTGTCCGCCGTATTCCTGGTGGCCTGTGGCAAGAAAGAAGAACCGGCAGCCACCACTGCCGCGCCCGCCGACACCGGCTCCAAGGTGCTCAACATTTACAACTGGGACGACTACATCCCCGAGGGCATGATCGCCGCCTTCGAGCAGGAGTTCGGCATCAAGGTCAACTACGACACCTTCGAGAACAACGAGACCCTGCACGCCAAGCTGATCGCCGGCAACTCGGGTTATGACATCGTGGTGCCGACCATCGGCTTCTCCAAGAAGCAGCTGGAAGCAGGCATGTTCCAGCCGCTCGACAAGAGCAAGATTCCCAACCTGGCCAACCTCGACCCCACCTTCATGCAGAAGCTGGCCTCAATCGACCAGGGCAACCGCCACTACGTGCCGTGGGGCTGGGGCTTCACCACCGTGGGCATCAACCGCCAGAAGGTGGAGGCCGCGCTGGGCACGTCCAGCCTGCCGGCCAATTCCTGGGAGCTGGTGTTCAACCCCGAGTACTCCAGCAAGCTGCGCAGCTGCGGCATCCTGTACCTGGATTCGCCGACCGAAATCATGCCGGCCGCCCTGCACTACATCGGCAAGGACCCGTACAGCAACAACCCGGACGACATCCGCGCCGCTGGCGAGATGCTGGCCAAGGTGCGTCAGGACATTCGCCTGTTCTCCAGCAACATGATCGACGACATCGCCGGCGGCCTGGGCTGCGCTTTCGTCGGCTGGTCCGGTGACATCAACATCGCCGCCGACCGCGTCAAGGAACAGGGCGGCAGCGATGACATCGTTCCCCTGTTGCCGAGCACTGGCGGCGTGTTCTTCGTGGACGTGATGGCCATCCCCACCGATGCCCGCAACGTCGAGAACGCCCATCTGTTCATCAACTTCTTCCTGCGGCCCGAAAGCGGTGCGGCCATGGCCAACGAGATGAACTACCCCACCGGCAACAAAGCCGCGCTGCCGCTGATCAACGACGAGATCAAGAACAACGAGACCATCTTCCTCAATGAAGACAACATGGCCCGTCTGATCCCGTCCGGTGGCTACGCCAACGAACTCAGCGGCGTGCTCAACGAGGTCTACAACGCGTTCAAGCGCGGCCGCTGAGCGGCTACTGGGAAAGTCCATTCTGGAGGGGCTGGTCATAGGCATCAGCCCCTTTTTTACTGGGTGTGCTCTTGGTTTTGAAAGGTTGAGGGAGCGCTCATGACTCTGGTTGCAACAAACGTCGCCGCGGGCGAAGGCTATCTGGTCACCGACAAACTGGTGAAGCGGTTCGACGACACGGTCGCGGTCGACGAGGTGTCGCTGTCCATCGCCAAGGGTGAGATCTTCGCGTTGCTGGGCAGCTCCGGTTGCGGCAAGTCCACCCTGTTGCGGATGCTGGCCGGTTTCGAGACGCCCACGTCCGGGCGCATCCTGCTGGGTGGGCAGGACGTGGTCGACATGCCCCCCTACGTGCGCCCGGTGAACATGATGTTCCAGAGCTACGCGCTGTTTCCGCACCTGAGCATCTGGGACAACGTGGCGTTCGGCCTCAAACGCGAAGGCCTGCCCAAGGCCGAAGTCCAGAAGCGCACCGATGAAATGCTCCACCTGGTGCAACTCGGAGCCTATGCGAAACGCAAACCGCACCAGCTGTCGGGCGGGCAGCAGCAGCGCGTGGCCCTGGCGCGCAGCCTGGCCAAGCGCCCGAAACTGCTCCTGCTCGACGAGCCCCTGGGGGCGCTCGACAAGAAGCTGCGCGAACAGACGCAGTTCGAACTGGTCAACATCATCGAACAGGTGGGGGTGACCTGCGTGATGGTGACGCACGACCAGGAAGAGGCCATGACCATGGCCAACCGCATCGCGGTGATGAGCAAGGGCCGGGTGCTGCAGGTGGGTTCGCCGGAACAGGTGTACGAATACCCCTCCAACCGTTTCGTGGCCGACTTCATCGGCAACGTCAACCTGTTCGAGGGCCGACTCTCGGTGGACGAGGCCGACCGTTGCGCCGTCAGCACCTCCATCGGCGAGATCCATGTCGGACACGGCGTGAGCGGCACGCTCGAGATGCCGATCGCGGTGGCCGTGCGGCCGGAGAAGATCGCCATCAGCAAGACGGCACCCGCCGACGTGCCCTGCAACCTGTTCCGTGGACGGGTCAAGGAAATCGCCTATTTCGGCTCCTACAACACCTTCATTGTCCAGACCCAGGACGGTCGGAAGGTCAAGGTCACCGAGGCCAACACCTCGCGCCACGACCTCTCGGACATCACCTGGGAAGACGAGGTGTACTTCTGGTGGCGTCCCCGCGCCAGCGTGGCGTTGCGCGACTGACCCGACAGGGGGCGTTCATGGCTCTGAATATCACCCTTCCCGGCCGCCGCTTCGTGATCGCGGTGCCCTACGCCTGGCTGCTCACGTTTTTCCTGCTGCCGTTCCTGATCGTGCTCTACATCAGCTTCGTCGATCAGGGTGGCAGCATCCACCCGTTCAAGCCGTTGTGGGACCCCGATACCGGGGTGCTGCACCTGCGCTATGAAAACTACCTCTCGATCTTCCGCACCCATGAAGGTGCGCCGCTGTTCCAGACCATCTACATCGAAGCCTACGGCCGTTCGGTGTACTACGCGGCCATCACCGCCCTGCTGTGTCTGGTGATCGGCTACCCGTTCGCGTATTTCATCGCCCGCTCGCCGGAAAGCATCCGGCCAGTGCTGCTGCTGATGGTGATGCTGCCCTTCTGGACCGCGTTCCTGCTGCGCGTCTATGCCTGGCGTGGCCTGCTGAGTGACCGCGGCATCGTCAACCAGTTCTTCATGGCGATCGGGCTCACCAGCGAGCCGATCCGCATGGTCTATACCGACATCTCCATGATCGTCGGCATGACCTATGTGTACCTCCCGTTCATGATCCTGCCGCTCTACGCCAACCTGGTGAAGATGGACACCCGCCTTCTGGAGGCCGCGTATGACCTGGGCACCACGCCGTTCAAGGCGTTCTGGCTGGTCACGGTGCCGCTGTCCAAAGCCGGCATCATCGCCGGTTGCATGCTCGTGTTCATTCCCTGCGTGGGGGAATTCGTGATTCCCTCGCTGCTGGGTGGGCCGCAGAACCAGATGATCGGCCGTGTGGTGTGGGACGAGATGTTCCTGGGCAACAACTGGCCGCGCGCCACGGCGTTGGCAGTGGTGATGATCCTGCTCATCGTGGTGCCCTTGGCCATCTACTACCACTACACCGGCAAGCAGCAGGAAGGGGGCCGGGCATGATGCGCTTTCTCGAAAAGCACCTGGGCAAGTTCTGGATGGCGATCGTCTTCGCCTTCCTCTACCTGCCGCTGTTGTTCATGATCGTGTTTTCCTTCAACAGCACCCGGCAGGACGCCCGGTTCACCGGCTTCTCGCTGCGCTGGTACGAGGCGCTGTTCAACGACTCCCGCATCATCGAAGGCTTCTGGACTTCGCTCAAGGTGGCGACCACGGTGGGGATGCTGTCGGCGACACTCGCGACGTTCGCGGCTTTCGTGCTGGTGCGCTACCGCAAGTTTCTCGGACGCACCATGTTCTCCGGAATGGTCAGCGCCCCGCTGGTCATGCCCGAGGTGATCATCGGCCTGTCGCTGCTGCTGCTGTTCGTGGGGTCGCAAAACCTGTTCGGCTGGCCCCAGCGTGGTCTCATGACCATCATCATCGGCCACACGCTGTTTGGCATGGCCTTTGCCGTGGTGGTGATCCAGAGCCGCCTGCAGGACATGAACCGCAGCCTGGAAGAGGCCGCCATGGATCTGGGCGCGAGGCCGCACCAGGTGTTCTTCCTCGTCACGCTGCCCAACATCTCGCAAGCCATCCTCGCGGCTTTCCTGCTGTCGTTCACCCTGTCCTTCGACGACGTGGTGATCGCCGAATTCCTCTCCGGTCCGGGCGTCAACACCCTGCCACAGGTGATCTACGGCTATGCGCGGCGCGGCATCAATCCCACCATCTACGCCGCCGCCACGCTGCTCATCCTCACGGTGACGGTGATCGTGGTGAGCTACGCCGTGTGGGTGGCCCGCTCCTCGCGCAAGCGGGCGCGCGAGATCGCGGCGGCCGAACGGCAGGAATTGAAGGCGCTGGGCTGATTCCGCTGGCTCCTCGCGACCGGTCTGAATTGGTTGTGGGCTTGTCGGTTTGGCGAGGGTAAGATGGATCCAATTACCAGGAGATCTGTTCATGACCGCATCCATCGCCATCCCTTCGTTTGACGGCCGCGCCCTGATCAATGGTGAGCGCGTGGCAGCTCGCAGCGGCGCCGTGTTTGACTGCATTTCACCGGTGGATGGCCGGGTGCTGACCCAGGTGGCACGGGGCGCCGAGGCCGACATCGACGCTGCGGTTCAGGCCGCCCGCGCCGCGTTCGAAGACCGCCGCTGGGTCGGCAAGGCCCCGGCACAGCGCAAGCGCATTCTGATCAAGTTTGCCGAACTCATCCAGGCGCACGGTGACGAACTGGCCCTGACCGAAACCCTGGACATGGGCAAGCCGGTGAAGTACGCCAAGGGCGTGGACGTGAACAGCGCGGCCAACTGCATCCGCTGGTACGGCGAGGCGGTGGACAAGGTGTACGACGAGATCGCCCCCACGCCCGACACGGCGCTGGCCCTCATCACCCGCGAGCCGGTGGGGGTGGTCGGCATCATCGTGCCGTGGAACTACCCCATGATCATGGCCGCGTGGAAGATCGCCCCGGCGCTGGCCGTGGGCAACTCGGTGGTGCTCAAGCCGTCTGAAAAGAGCCCGCTCACCGCGCTGCGCCTGGCCGAACTGGCGCTGGAGGCGGGCATTCCGCCCGGCGTGTTCAACGTGGTGCCCGGCTACGGCCCCGAAGCGGGCAGCCCGCTGGCGCTGCACATGGACGTGGACTGCATCGCCTTCACCGGCAGCACACGCGTGGGCAAGCAGATCCACGTGATGGCAGGGCAGAGCAACCTCAAGCGCGCCTGGACGGAGCTGGGTGGGAAGTCGCCCAACATCGTCTTTGCCGACTGCCCGGATCTGGACCGCGCCGTGGAAGCCGCTGTGGGAAGCATCTTCTTCAACCAGGGCGAGAGCTGCAACGCGCCTTCGCGCCTGTTCGTGGAAGCGTCCATCAAGGACGCCTTCCTGGAAAAGGCCCTGGCCAAGGTGCCTGCCTACCAGCCCGCCAATCCGCTGGACAAAAACACCGTGATGGGTGCGCTGGTGGACACCACCCAGCTCAACACGGTGATGCGCTACATCGAATCCGGCAAGGCCGAAGGCGCAAAGCTGCTGGCGGGCGGGGAGGCGGTGCAGCCGGTGGCGGGCGGCTGCTACGTGCAGCCCACGATCTTCGACGGGGTGCGCAACGACATGACGATTGCCCGCGAGGAAATCTTCGGCCCGGTGCTGAGCGTGCTGTCCTTCACCGACGCGGCCGACGTGGTGCGCCAGGCCAACCAGAGCGTGTATGGCCTGCAGGCGGCGGTGTGGACGCGCGACATCAACAAGGCCCACGGCGTGGCGCGTGCCCTGCGCGCGGGCACGGTGCACGTGAACCAGTACGACGAAGACGACATCACCGTGCCCTTTGGCGGTTTCAAGCAGAGCGGGGTGGGGCGCGACAAGTCGCTGCACGCCTTCGACAAATACACCGAAACCAAAACCACTTGGATCCGCATAGACAGTCCGATATGATAGAAGTATGAATCTGCCCCGCCCCAGCGCTGCAGCCGATTGGGATCTGTCGGCTGAGGAAGCGCTGCACCGCCGCCGGGTGCAACGCATGCTGGTGGTGGGAGGGGGCGTGATGGCGGTGGCAGCCTTTTGGTGGGGAGGCTACTTTGCCGTGCAAGGGGCGTGGCTGCTGGTGGCGGTGGATGTGTTGATTTTCGCCACGGGCGTCGCCGTTGTGGGGCTGGCCTGGCGGGCACAATTGCGGGCAGCCTCGCTGCTGATCCTGCCGGTGCTGTTGATGGTGCTGACGTTCCAGGCCCTGCTCCTGGACGCGCCCACGGCGATTGCTCCACGCTCGGTTCACCTGTACCTGTTGCCATTGGCCGTTTTCGCGCTGGTGGCCTTGCGTCATGAAAAACCCTGGCTTGCCTTTGGCGCCCCGGTGTTGTGTCTGGCCCTGTTTCTGGTGTTTTCGGCCACGCAGGCCAGTTGGGAGATGGGCTTCCAGTTGCCGGATGCCATGCGGCTGTGGGGCACCTGGATCAACGCGGTGTTCGCGGTATCCACCCTGTTCGTCATGCTCTATATCCTGCAGACCGACGCGTCGCCCTTGACGGCGCGGCAGATCGAGCTGCGCAAGGCGTTGGCTCGCGGACAACTGGTGTTGTTCTACCAGCCTCAAGTGGATGCGGAACGGGGTGTGGTGGGCGCCGAGGCCCTGGTGCGTTGGCGTCACCCGACGCGAGGGTTGGTCATGCCGGGCGAGTTCATCCCCCTGGCGGAACGTACCGGTCTGATCCTGCCGCTGGGCGATTGGGTGTTGGCCGAAGCCTGCCGTCAACTGGAGCTGTGGGCGTCCGAACCGGCGCTGTCGCGGCTGGTGTTGTCGGTGAATGTGAGTGCGGCGCAACTGCATCAGGACGACTTCGTGTCGCGGGTGATCGACACCCTGCAAACCAGTGGCGTGGCACCAGGGCGGCTGCGTCTGGAGTTGACGGAAAGCGTGTTGGTGGAGGATCTGCAGAGCATTGCGGCCAAACTGGCCGCGCTCAAGTCGCAGGGCGTCACGCTGTCGCTGGACGATTTCGGCACCGGGTTCTCGTCGCTCAGCTACCTCAAGCGCCTGCCCCTGCACGAACTGAAAATCGACAAGAGCTTCGTGCAGGACCTGATGGATGATGGTGACGACACCATCATCGAATCCATGTTGGGGCTCGGCCGCAGCCTGGGTCTGCTCGTGATTGCCGAGGGCGTGGAAACCGAGGCCCAGTGGCGCTACCTGCGCGACCGCGGGTGCCATCTGTTCCAGGGCTATCTGTTCTCCCCGCCGTTGACGCTGGAGGCGTTTGAGGCCTATGTACGCCAGCCGCAACGAGCAGCGTTGACGGGCCTTGAGCTTCCCGTTGAGGGGTTGCCGATTCAGCCCAGCGTCGGGTAGTCGGTGTAGCCCCGTTCGTCGCCCCCGTAGAAGGTGGTGCGGTCCGGGGTGTTGAGCGGGGCGCCTTCGCGCAGGCGTCGGGTCAGATCCGGGTTGGCGATGAAGGCCTTGCCGAACGCCACCAGATCGGCGCCTTCGGCCAGGGCTTGCTGGGCGAGTTCCATCGTGTAACCGTTGTTGACCATCCAGGCCCCTTGCCCACCAGCATCCCGGTAAGCCTGGCGCAGCGCGGCGTAGTCGAAGGGGGCCGGGCCTTGTTGATGGTCGCGAGCGCCGCCCGTTTGCCCTTCGATGATGTGCACGTAGGCGAGGCCCAGGGGGGCGAGGTGGCGGACCGCGTGCTCGAACAGGGGTTGGGGTTGGTCGTCGTGGGCGTCGTTGGCCGGTGTGACCGGCGACAGCCGTACGCCTACCCGGTCGCCACCGATTTCATCCACCACAGCCGCCATGACGTCGAGCAGCAGCCGGGTTCGGTTCTCGATCGGGCCGCCGTAGGCGTCGGTGCGTAAATTGGAGCTGCTGCGCAGGAACTGGTCGAGCAGGTAGCCGTTGGCGCCGTGTACCTCCACGCCGTCGAAGCCGGCTTCCAGGGCATGGCGGGCTGCTTGTCGGTAGGCCTGGACGACACCGGGCAGTTCGTCCAGGCGCAGGGCCCGGGGTTCGGAGGTGTCGATGAAGGCGCCCGAACGCTGACCATTTTCCTGCTCCACGAAGACGTAGGTTTTGGCCTTTGCGCGCACAGCCGAGGGGGCCACTGGCGCCTGACCCTGGGGTTGCAGGCTGGTGTGGGAAATGCGCCCCACGTGCCACAGCTGTACCACGATGCGACCGCCGACGCGGTGCACGGCATCGGTCACGGTTTTCCAGGCCTGGATCTGCTCCTGGTTGTGCAGACCGGGGGTGTCGGCATAGCCGTGGGCCTCGGGGCTGATGGGGGTGGCTTCGCTGATGATGAGGCTGGCACCATGCTCCGGGTGGGCGCGCTGGGCGTAGTAGGTGGCCATGGCCACTGTGGGGGTTTGGCCAAAGGCGCGGTTGCGGGTCAGCGGGGCCATGACCACGCGATGCGGCAGGGTCCAGGCGCCGACGCGCAGGGGCGTGAAAATCGGAGAGGTGTTCATGCAGGACATCATAGGCGAAGCGGTGCTGCATAATCCTCGACGCCATGTCTCCCCGCATCTCATCCCAACCGGCTTCCTGGTGGCTGCGCGCGCTGGCGCACTTGCCCGTGCCGGTGTTCCGTGTGGCGGGGGGGGTCATGGGGGCTGGGCTGATGGCGCTGGCACCCCGGCGCCGACGTGTGGTGCTGCGCAATCTGGCGCTGTGTTTTCCCGACACCCCCGCCTGGCAGCGCTGGCACTGGACATGGCAGACGTTCAAACACTTTTCCCAGTCCTTTCTGGACCGGGTGTGGCTCTGGCATGGTCCAGAGGGTCGGGTTCGTCGACGCATCCGCATTGAGGATCCGCATGGCGTCTTGCAGCGTGAAGGGCCCGTCCTGTTCTTCGTGCCCCATTTCTATGGGCTGGATGCCGGCTGGGCTCGGGTCACCCTGGATGTGCCGCGTCGCTGGTGGACTTTCTATGCCCCACAGGACAACCCGACCATCGACCGATGGGTCAAGGAAGGGCGGCGCCGGTTTGGGGCGCCCCGGCTGGTGTCTCGTCGGGAGGGCGTGCGGCCGCTCGTGAAGGGGTTGCGCGACGGTGCTTCTCTCTTCTTGCTGCCGGACATGGATTTTGGCGTCAGGAACTCGGTTTTTGTCCCTTTCTTTGGCGTGCCAACGGCCACCGTCACGTCCTTGTCTCGCCTATCCAGCGCTGTCGAGGTGCCGGTGGCCACCTTGTGCTGCCGAATGGTGGGTGGTGGATATCGGATTGAAATGAGCGATGTCTGGGCTGACTTCCCGTCGGGTGACGATGAACAAGACGCGCGCCGCATGAACGAAGCCCTGGAGCGCTTGATCGTGACCATGCCGGGGCAATACCACTGGCTGCACCGTCGGTTCAAGACGCGGCCTGCAGGTGTTCCGCCGGCCTACGACGACTGATGGCGTGGTGTTTCACGTGAAACGTCCCGGGCCCTTGCATCCATGCCTATTCCAGTAGAGCCATTGCGTTTTCTTTCCTTCGAACGCAGTGAGGATGGTGTTGGCATGGTGTCCTTCGATGCCGTGGCAAGTGTTCGCGTGGCGCGCTTGTCAGAAGTGCGGGCCGAAGCGGATGCTGTAGTGGCATGGGCGCGGGCCACGGTTGCGGGGCAGGAGGGTCCGCTGGATGAAGGTGGTGCGTGGGACCATGAGCTCGTCGTGAGCGATGACGGCGAAGGGTGGCATACGCTGACGATCACCCTGACGGGCGATGAGACGTTTGCCGCCCTGTTCGAGCAGGTGTTTGAGGTCCTGGGCTAGACAGTCCCCGGGTTGGTAGCCCCTTCCAGGCGGGCCAGGTAAGTCATGGCGTGCTGTCGGTCGGGTCCGCACATGGTGGGTTCCGGTTGCAGCGAGGCGCAAACCTTTGGGCGTTCTGGCAGGCCGAACAATCGGCAACGCAGGACCTCGTCCAGGTGGGGGCATGGGGTGCCGGCGGGTTTGCCGCCCGGTGCGCCCGGCAGTGGGCTGCTGATCGATGGGGCAATACAGCAGGCGGCGCAGCCGGGGCGACAGTTCATGGCCGGGGGAATTGCTGGAACGCCTGGCTGGCCCACAGCGTCTGCCGGACCACCGTGTCCACCGCCTCCTGCTGGGAAGCGGCAACGAGCTGTCCTTGCGCATCAAACGCTTCGGCTGCCTTGGCCAGTGCAAATTGGCGCGGGTTGACCCAGCACTGCAGGTTCATCAGCAAGGGGGTGAGATGGCTCAGGCTTCGCAGGCCGCCCAGCGCGCCGGGCGATGCCGACAGCAGGCCCACCACCTTGCCGGTGAATGGTTTGAAGCCGTCGGACCATTCGGGGTGCCCCTTCACCGGACTCGACACCCAGTCGATGGTGTTTTTCAGCAGCCCCGTGTAGCTGCCGTTGTATTCGGGCGAGCAGATGATCCAGGCGGGATGGGCGTGGAAAACCTCCTTGAGGCGGATCGCGTCGGCCGGGGTGCCACGGGCTTCAAGGTCGGCGTTGTACAGCGGGATGTCGAAGTCGCCCAGCTCCAGCAAGGTGGTTTCGGCGCCCAGGCGTTGGGCGGCGTCGGCGGCACGGCGGGCCAGCAGGCGGTTCCAGGATTTTTCACGGGTGCTGCCCGCAAAGACGAGGACGGAATTTTTCATGGCCGCGATTGTCGCTCAGCGGCAAAGGCCTTTTCTGGCAGGGGTTGAGGGGGCCGTCTTTGGTGTTTCCATGGAAAGCAACTAAAATCAAGCAGTTACCGGCGTCCATGGCGCTGGTTTTGTTGTTTTTGGGCCCTGTGTGGGCCTTTCGGGATGGTTGAGATGTTGTATCCCCAGGAATTTGACGTGATCGTCGTCGGTGGTGGGCATGCCGGCACCGAGGCGGCGCTGGCGGCGGCGCGCATGGGTTGCGAGACCCTGCTGCTCAGCCACAACATCGAGACGCTGGGGCAGATGAGCTGCAACCCCTCGATCGGTGGCATCGGCAAAGGTCACCTCGTCAAGGAGGTGGACGCGCTGGGCGGGGCCATGGCGCTTGCGACCGACGAGGGCGGTATCCAGTTCCGGATTCTGAACAGCTCCAAGGGGCCGGCGGTCCGGGCCACCCGTGCCCAGGCCGACCGCATCCTCTACAAGGCTGCCATCCGGCGCATGCTGGAGAATCAGCCCCGCCTGACTCTGTTTCAGCAGGCGGTGGACGACCTGATGGTGGAGGGTGATCGTGTCGTCGGGGCCGTCACGCAGATCGGCATCCGTTTCCGTGCACGCGCCGTGGTGCTCACGGCAGGTACGTTTCTGGATGGCAAGATCCATGTCGGTCTGGAGAACCATGCCGGGGGTCGGGCCGGGGACCCGCCTGCGGTCAGCCTGTCGGCCCGCCTCAAGGAGCTGAAGCTGCCGCAGGGCCGCCTGAAGACGGGCACCCCGCCGCGCCTGGATGGCCGCACCATCGACTTTTCCAAGTGCACCGAGCAGCCGGGTGACGGCATGCCCGGCTCCGACACGGCCGATCGACCGGTGCCGGTGTTCAGCTTCATGGGCCGCGCCGACATGCACCCGCGCCAGTTGCCTTGCTGGATCACCCACACCAACGAGCGCACGCACGAGATCATCCGCTCCGGTTTTGACCGCAGCCCCATGTTTACGGGCAAGATCGAAGGGGTGGGGCCGCGCTACTGCCCCAGCGTGGAAGACAAGATCAACCGCTTCGCCGACAAGGACAGCCACCAGATCTTCCTGGAGCCCGAGGGCCTGACCACCAACGAGTTCTACCCCAACGGTATTTCCACCAGCCTGCCGTTCGACATCCAGTACGCTCTGGTGCGCAGCATCCCGGGGCTGGAGAATGCGCACATCCTGCGCCCCGGCTACGCCATCGAATACGACTACTTCGACCCGCGCGAACTGAAGAGCAGCTTCGAGACCAAGGCCATTCATGGCCTGTTCTTTGCCGGGCAGATCAACGGCACCACCGGCTACGAGGAGGCCGCGGCGCAGGGTCTGTTCGCGGGCATCAACGCCGCTCTGCAGGTGCGGGGTGAGGCGGCGTGGTGCCCGCAGCGCGACGAAGCCTACCTGGGCGTGTTGGTGGACGACCTGATCACCAAGGGTGTGACCGAGCCCTACCGCATGTTCACCAGCCGGGCCGAGTTCCGTCTGCAGCTGCGCGAAGACAACGCCGACATGCGCCTGACCGAAGCCGGCCGCCGCATGGGCCTGGTCGACGACGAGCGTTGGGATGCCTTCAACCGCAAGCGCGACGCGGTTTCACGTGAAACAGAGCGCCTGAAGTCCACCTGGGTGAACCCGCGTATCCTCTCTTCCACTGAGGCGGAGCGCGTTCTGGGCAAGGCCATTGAGCGGGAGTACAACCTGTTCGACCTGCTGCGCCGCCCCGGTGTGGCCTATGCGGATTTGATGTCCATGGAAGGCGGGCGATTCCAGCCCGTGGTGAAAGAGGGCGCCAAGAGCGCCGCAGTGTCTGTTTCACGTGAAACGCTGGGTGACCTGTACGAGCCGGTGCTGGAGCAGGTGGAGATTGCCGCCAAGTACGCGGGCTACATCGACCGCCAGCGCGACGAGGTGGAACGCGCCGCCTATTACGAAAACCTGAAGCTGCCTACTGACCTGGATTACATGCAGGTGGCGGCACTGAGCATTGAAGCACGACAGAAGCTGAACAAGCACCGGCCAGAAACCCTGGGGCAAGCATCGCGCATCTCGGGCATCACCCCAGCCACCATTTCGCTGCTGCTCATTCATCTGAAGCGGGGCAAGTTCAAGGGGTTTGCGGGCTCAGACGAGGCGGTGTCGGCATGAGCCACCCGCAAGAAGCGGGCCTGCGTGCAGGGCTGGGTCAGCTTGACCTGGAGCTGGCGCCCGAACAGATAGCGACTTTGCTGGCCTACCAGGACTGGGTGGCCAAGTGGAACCGGGTGTACAACCTCACGGCCGTTCGCGATCCGGATGAGATGCTGACCCACCACCTGCTCGACAGCCTGGCGGTGGTTCAGCCCCTGCGTCGGCACTTGGCTGACCGGAAGGGGTGTGCCCAGGCCCGCTTGTTGGATGTGGGTTCGGGGGCGGGGTTGCCTGGCGTGGTGCTGGCGATCACCTGTCCTGGGCTGGACGTGAGCTGCGTGGACACGGTGGCCAAGAAGGCTTTGTTCGTTCAGCAGGTGGCGGCTGCGTTGCGGTTGCCGAATCTGCATGGCGTTCATGCCCGGGTGGAAGCCTTGACACAACCTTTTGATGTGGTGACATCGCGAGCATTTGCGTCCCTGGCTGACTTTACGCGGTGGTCTGAAGGGGCGCTGGCCGAGCAGGGCGTGTGGATGGCCATGAAGGGCAAGGTGCCGCAGGACGAGATGGCTGCTTTGCCTGAAGGCGTGGAAGTGTTTCACGTGGAACCGTTGACGGTGCCGGGGCTGGATGCGGAGCGGTGCATTGTGTGGATGCGGCGCTCGGCTGGTGTGGGTTGACCCTTCTTGCGGGGGGGCTCGCGGGCAGCGGCAAGCCTGGCCCTGCGGGGGCTCATCCAGGGTGGTCGGCTTTGCCGACTTCGCCGTGTCTGGCGGTTTGGGGCTGGCGCGGCGGAACTCGCTTCGTTCGCTTGGCGCTCACTGCGCTCAGACAGCCG
>JAUVXK010000117.1 GCA_030603635.1 Burkholderiales bacterium
CCGTTCCATGCTGATGGCGGACACTTCGGCTACGATTTGCTCGTCACTCAGGACACTCGCGCAGCGTGTCCGCCATCGCATGGAACGCTGTCCGCGATGGGAATGGAATCACTGTCCGCCATCAGTGGAATGCGCAGCCAGACGTTTCATGCGGCGGCGCCATGTGTCTACCGCACGCTCATCCTTGAAGCCCGCTTCTGCGGCAAAGGTCGCAGGGTTCTCAATAATGACCAAAGGATGATCGGGGGATCGGGCCCAGAAGCAGAACAGCGCATGGCCCGCCGGCTGGCCTTTCGACTGATCGTCAATGGCCTGCATCACGTAGGGCAGCGTGCGCGGTACCGTTGTGTAACCGTCGTTCAGCTTCCGCTGCCACAGCCACATCGGATTCCATCTAGGACTTTCGCGCGCGAACGTTCTGCCAGAGCGACCAATGAATCACCCCGGGGCGATTCACATTACCCCAGCCGAGTTTCCCCTCCGCGCAAATCAGCTTTTTGGCCAAGTCGGGCAGCTCACCGGCTCGCCTGAACCCAGTTCTCCACCTCCAACGCAGGCACGCGCACGAACTCCGACACATTGTTCGTCACCAGCACCAGGCCCTCGCTGCGTGCATGAGCAGCAATGTGCAGGTCATTCACCCCGATGGGTTGACCAAGCCTTTCCAGAACGGCACGAATGGCTCCGTAGTGCTGGGCGGCCTTTGCACCGTAGGGCAGCACTTCCAGGCGGCTGCAAAAATCTTCGATGGCGGACAGGTTCTCGCTCACGCGCTGGCTTTTCTCCGCACCGTGCATGAGTTCGGCCAGGGTGATGGAGGAAATGGCCATGCGGCTGGCGTTGGCGTTGAAGGTGGACAGCACCTCAAGCGGGCGCCGCTTCAACACGTATATAACGATGTTGGTGTCGAGAAGGTAGCGCAGCATCAGAGGGCTTCCCGCTCCGATTGGTGCTGAGACGCACGTTCGGGCAGGAAATCGTCACTCACACGGGGGCCATCCAGAAAGAAACTGTCCCAGGTTTGACCTAGGGGCGCAATGATGCGCTCGTTGCCCCTGGCGCGTATTTCCACCTTGTGAACACCTTCGGGCAAACGAACATCCAACGGCAGGCGGACGGCCTGGGTGCGGTTGTTGACAAAGACGGTGCCGATGGACATGTTCACCCTTTGCTCATTCAGAGTATATAGCAATTGTATATAGCCACGTGACCGCAGTCAATTCAGCCCATCCAATCCCGCGCGCTGCAGGCACAATCCCCCCATGAACGACACCCCACCTCCCGCTGAACAACCGCGCAACCCGCTTCATGGCGTGACACTGGAGGCCATGGTTCGTGCGCTGGAGGCGCATTACGGCTGGGCCGAGCTGGCGCGCCAAATTCCCATTCGCTGTTTCACGCACGACCCCAGCGTCAACTCCAGCCTGAAGTTCCTTCGCAAGACGCCGTGGGCCCGTGAAAAGGTGGAAAGCCTCTATCTGTTCATGCTGCGGGAACACCGGCGCTCGCAACGCAACGCTGGCTGAGCACGTGTCGCCGTGTGCACAGGCAGGGGTCAGGGAAACACCTCTTCCCTCTGCGTCGCGCGTCTGGTTACAAAGCAACCAGTGCATGACGAGGCGATGGCATGAATTCCTTGCAAAAACCCGCGGTCGATCTGATGGTGATGTACGCCCATTACCACCGGGATCGGCGCAACATCCTGACCCATGTGATTGGGATTCCGTTGATCGTGTTGGCGATTGGCTTGCTGCTGGCCCGGCCGGTCTGGTCCGTTGCTGGCCTGCCCTTGTCGCCTGCCTGGGTGCTATGGGCGGTGGCGGCGGCCTGGTATGCCAGGCGCGGGTCTGCCGTGCTGGGTTGGGCCACTATTGGGCTGATGGCCGCACTCATGGTGGCGGCCCACGCCTGGGCCCACCACCTGGAAGCCAGCGGCAGTGCCTGGGCCCCCTGGATGGTGGGGGTGGCCGTGTTTGTGGTGGGCTGGGTGTTCCAGTTCGTTGGCCATTACTTCGAAGGCCGAAAACCGGCGTTTGCCGACGACTTGGTGGGTTTGCTGGTCGGGCCCATGTTCGTGGTGGCCGAGGTACTGATGACACTCGGCGCCCTCTCGGCGATGCGCCAGACCATTGATGCCGAAGCCGGCCCGGTCAGGTAGGGCGCTGGCAACGGCTGGGCGTATTCGGGTCATGGGGCAGGTTTCGGGGGGCCCGCCGCCTTAGCGCACAACGGCGTCGTGCCCTGCCTCAGACAGTTTGGCGGCAATATCTTCGGCCGAGATCATGCTGCTGTGGCTGACCCAAGCCGTCTGATCGACCAGCGTCACCTCGGCTTGGTGCACGCAGGGCAAATCCTGAAGCTCAAACATGACGGCATCGGCATCGTCCTGGATGCGCAGGGTGGGTACATAAAACGTGGTTTCTGGCATGGCTGGACAATCATGCCATGTCTGGCTCACGCAAAGCGAAACCGGCGATTGACCCGACCCGCTGCACGGGTTGCGGTTGGTGCGTGGCAGCGTGCCCGCCGCATGTGCTTTCTTTGCATGCCGAGGGATGGCGCAAGCGCAGCCTCCTTCACGATGAAGCTGGCTGCACCGGGTGTGCGCTGTGCGCCGTCCGGTGCCCCTTCGACGCCATTTCCATGGAAAAGCACGCCGAAGGGCACACCCGGGTTTCAGGTTGAAGGCCGGGGGGACTGCGGTGCGAGCCGCCCGACCAGCCAGTGCGCCAACCCGGCTACCGTCAACAAGGTCAGCGCCCCCAATCCCCAGCCGATCCAGACGACCGCGATCACCACCCCCGACACCCCTTCTGCCGAAGGCAGCAAAGCGCCCAGCCAACCAGCGATTTCAAGCCATGCGGCTTGCAAGCCCTGGATGACTTCGGGTGACACCCACAGGGCCACCCAGGCGGGCACAGGCCAGTCACCGAGGGTCTGGGCAGCCTGTCCGGCAGGCAAGGCCCCCACCGCGCTGCCCAGCCAGCCGACCAGTTCCGCCGACACCCAAGCCATGCCGCTCCAGCCCAACAAGAGCACGGCAAACAATCCCCAGATCAGTGCTTTCATGATTCGTCACTGCCCCTGTGCGAGCGCAAAACCCCGGGCACCGTCAAACGTGCAGAGGTTTTCCGTCTTGATGAAGTCGATTCCTTCGCTGCTCAGTGCATGCATGAGCGCCACGAGCGCGGCGTGCTGCAGGGCTTCGCCGGAGGAAGAGACGAAGCGGCAGCGCCAGTGGTCGGTGCAAAAGGTCTCCGGGAAGCCGCCTGGCCAGACCTTGACGCCGCGGTTCGTGATCACCTGAAGCTCGAGCCCTGACGGCGTGCAGGCTTTCAGTTGATCAGCGAGCGTTTCAGGCCGGGTATGGGCGGCGTGGATGAAGACGTCGATACCCACCAGCGCTTTCTGTGCCGTCGGCTGCGCCTTGGGTACGGGCATGGGGGCAGAGCTTGGCATCTTCACCTCGCGGGTCTGCGCGTAGCTCACGGGTTTCATCTTCTGCGGCACGTTGCCCAGCCGGTCGATCACGGCGTCGGCAAAGTCCATGCTGCCGAACGGCCGCGCAACGCTCAGGTGGCTGTGCAATTCGGCGGTGTGCACGCCGTCTTCGATGGCACTGAGCCATGCGTTGTGGATGCGTTCGGCCGCCTCGGCCTGGCCGATGTGCACCAGCATCATCACCGCGGCCAGCAGCAGGCCCGAGGGGTTGGCGATGCCCTTGCCGGCGATGTCGGGGGCGCTGCCGTGGATGGCCTCGAACATGGCCACGTGTTCGCCGATGTTGGCGCTCGGCGCCAGCCCCACCGAACCCGTGAGTTCGGCCGCGATGTCGGAGAGGATGTCGCCGTACAGATTGGGCGTGACGATCACGTCAAACTGGTCGGGCCGGGTCGCGAGACGGGCCGCACCGATGTCGATGATCATGTGGTCGGTCTGGATATCGGGGTATTGCGGCGCCATCTCGTCGAAGACCTTGTGGAACAGGCCGTCGGTCATCTTCATGATGTTGTCTTTGGTCATGCAGGTGACCTTGTGGCGACCGTTGGCCCGCGCGTACTCGAATGCGTAGCGGATGATCTTCTCGCACCCGGGGCGTGTGATGAGCTTCAGGCACTGGAAAACCTCGTCGGTCTGACGGTGCTCGATTCCCGCGTACAGGTCTTCCTCGTTCTCGCGGATGATGACGAGGTCCATCTTGGGATGCAGCGTCTTCACGTACGGCGCATAGCTCACGCACGGCCGCACGTTGGCGTACAGGCCCAGCGTCTTGCGGATGGTGACGTTGAGGCTCTTGAAGCCACCCCCCTGCGGTGTGGTGATCGGGGCCTTGAGGAACACCTTGGTGCGACGCAGGCTGTCCCAGGCCTCGGGGGCAATGCCCGAGCTGTGGCCGGCCAGGTACTGTTGCTCACCGATCTCGATGAATTCCGGGGCGATGGCGGCGCCGGCGGCTTCCAGCACACGAAGGGTGGCTTCCATGATTTCCGGGCCGATGCCGTCGCCTTTGGCCACGGTGATGGGGACTGCTTGTGACATGTCGCTGCTCCTGTGGATTGGGATGATGGGCTGCAGTGTGCAAGAAATAGTCATTGAAGAAAAATGATTTGTTTCTTAGAATTTCATAGGTTTAAGTCAATGAGTAAATTCCGCCTCCCCAAAGCCACTTTCAACCAGTTGCGCACGTTTGAGAGCGTGGCGCGCCTGGGTTCGATCACGCAGGCGGCGCGCGAACTGCACCTGACGCAGCCCACGGTCACGGTGCAGATCCAGGAGTTGCAGAACGCCTTGTCGGCGGCGCTGGTGGAGCCGGCCGGGCGTGGTATCCGCATCACCGAGGCCGGGCGCCGGTTGCAGCAGGCGGCCACCGACATCTTCGGGCTGTGGCGGCACTGCGAAGACGACCTGCATGCCCTGCGTGGGTTGGAGCGCGGGCTGCTGCGCATCGCGGGTGTCACCACCACCGAATACTTCATCGCGCACTGGCTGCAGCGCTTCGCGCAGCGCCATCCGGGCATCGAGGTGGACCTGTCGGTGGACAACCGGGACCGCATCATCCAGCGCCTGCAGGACGAACGCTGCGACCTCGCCGTGATGATGATGCCGCCGCCCACGCTGGATCTGGACACGCTGGACTGCCTGGACAACCCGCTGGTGGTCATCGGCCCGAAAGGCCACCCCTGGGCTGAGCGGCGCAAGGTGCCGGTCAAGGCGCTCAACGGCGTACCCTGGCTGGCGCGGGAGCCGGGTTCGGGCACGCGGCTGGCCGTGGAGCAGCACCTGAGCCATCTGGGCGTGCAGCCGCAGGAGCGCATGACGCTGGGCAGCAACGAGGCCCTCAAGCACGCGGTGGCGGCGGGCATGGGGTTGGCCGTGCTCTCGCGCCACGCGCTGAACCGCGACCCGGCACAGGAAGGGCTGGCCGTGCTGCCGGTGAGCGGCTTTCCCGTGCGGCGCCAGTGGAAGCTGGTGTGGCGGCGCGACCGCCGCCTGGCCCTGCCGGCCCAGGCCTTCATCGACGAGGCCCGACAGATCCTGAGCGAGCTGGGGCCCTGACGACTGAACCTCCGGCACGCGGCACACTCTGAGCCACATCCTCATTCTGGAGACGATCCCATGAAACCCGAAGAACAGCGGGCCCTGCTCGGCATACTGGTGCAGGCCGCCCTGTGCGACGGCCAGAAGGCCGACAGCGAACGGCAATTCATTCGTGAGCTCGCGCAGCAGCTCGACGCAACGGCGGGCTCGACCCATCTGGCCCAGGCGGTGCAGGATGCCCTGCTTCAGCGGGTCACGCTGGCGCAGGCCGCGCAGGTTCTGTCCAGCCCGGCCCACCGCCAGCTCGCCTACGAATGGGCCGTGGCCGTGTGTGATGCCGACGGCCTGACCAGCACCGCCGAGAAGGCCTTCCTCTCGCAACTGAAGGCACAGCTTGGGCTGGGCGCCGATGCTTCCGTGGCCGACACGGAAACCCAGACACACGCGGTGGCCGCCGCGGCCTATGCGGCCGTGCAGAATGCCCCGGCCGACGACGTGCCTGACCTGAACGGCGTGGCCGCTCCCGCCGAGGCGTCCCGCGTCGCCACGCCGGCCGTGGACTCTGCCGCCCTCGACAAGATGATCCTCAACTACGCCATCCTCAACGGGGCGCTGGAGCTGCTGCCGCAGTCTTGGGCTTCGGTGGCCATCATTCCGCTCCAGATCAAGATGGTGTATCGCGTCGGTAAGGCGCATGGCGTGACGCTGGACCAGGGGTACATCCGGGAATTCATCGCGACGGCCGGGGTGGGACTGACCTCGCAGTATGTGGAGCAGTTCGGCCGCAAGCTGCTGGGCGGGCTCGTCGGCAAGGCGGGGGGGCGGCTGCTGGGCGGGCTCGCCGGTCAGGCCACCGGCATGGCGTTTTCTTTCGCGACCACCTATGCGCTCGGTCATCTGGCCAAGCGCTACTATGCGGGCGGCCGGGTCATGTCCACCGAACTGCTGCGCCAGACCTATCAGGGTCTGCTCGGCCCCGCCAAGACGCTGCAGCAACAGCACCTGGGGGACATCCAGGCCCGGGCGCGCAGCCTCGACGCCACCGAGGTGATGCGCCTCGTCCGGAGCTGAGCCTCGTAAAATCGGACTTTTGTCGCTTACAACTCCCAAGAGGCTCTCATGGCGCTCGTTTCCCTGCGCGAACTGCTCGACCACGCCGCCGAGCACGGCTACGGCATTCCGGCCTTCAACGTCAACAATCTGGAGCAGGTGCAGGCCGTCATGGCCGCCGCCGACGAGGTCAATGCCCCGGTGATCCTGCAGGCCAGCGCCGGCGCGCGCAAGTATGCCGGTGAGCCCTTCATCAAGCACCTTGTGCAGGCCGCCTGTGAGGCCTACCCGCACATTCCGGTGGTGATGCACCAGGACCACGGCCAGAGCCCGGCGGTGTGTCAGGGCGCCATCGACCTGGGCTTCAGTTCGGTGATGATGGACGGCTCGCTGAAGGAAGACGGCAAGACCCCTGCCAGCTTCGACTACAACGTGGACGTGACCCGCCGCGTGGTGGAGATGGCCCACCGCGTGGGCGTGTCGGTGGAAGGCGAACTGGGCTGCCTGGGCAACCTCGAAACCGGCGAGGCCGGCGAGGAAGACGGCATCGGTGCAGAAGGCAAGCTGGATCACAGCCAGATGCTGACCGACCCCGAGGAAGCGGCCGTCTTCGTGAAGGCCACCGGGCTGGACGCGCTGGCCATCGCCATCGGCACCAGCCATGGCGCCTACAAGTTCAGCCGCAAGCCCACGGGCGACATCCTGGCCATTTCGCGCGTGAAGGAAATCCACGCCCGCATTCCCAACACACACCTGGTGATGCACGGCTCCAGCAGTGTGCCGCAGGAACTGCTCGCGCTCATCAACCAGTACGGCGGCCAGATGAAGGAAACCTACGGCGTGCCGGTGGAAGAGATCCAGGAAGCCATCAGGCATGGCGTGCGCAAGATCAACATCGACACCGACATCCGCCTGGCCATGACCGGTGCGGTGCGCAAGTTCCTGGCCGAGAACCCCGACAAGTTCGACGCCCGCGAGTGGCTCAAGCCCGCCCGTGCGGCGGCCCAGGCGGTGTGCAAACAGCGATACCTGGACTTTGGCTGCGAGGGGCAGGCCGGCAAGATCAAGGGCCACCCCTTGAGCGAGATCGCGGCCCG
>JAUVXK010000044.1 GCA_030603635.1 Burkholderiales bacterium
GACTTCACGGATGGTGAAGAAGTTGCCCAGGCTCTTGGACATCTTCTCGTTGTCCACTCGCACGAAGCCGTTGTGCATCCACACCGTGGCCAGCGGCTGGCCGGTGGCGCCCTCGCTCTGGGCAATCTCGTTCTCGTGGTGCGGGAACTGCAGGTCGGCGCCGCCGCCGTGGATGTCGAAGCTCTCGCCCAGCATCTCGCAGCTCATGGCCGAGCACTCGATGTGCCAGCCAGGGCGACCCTGGCCATAAGGGCTGTCCCATTTGGCTTCGTCGGGTTCGCTGGCCTTGGCGGCCTTCCAGAGCACGAAGTCGAGCGGGTCGTGCTTGCCGTCGTCCACTGCCACGCGTTCGCCGGCGCGCAGGTCGTCCAGGCTCTTGCCCGAGAGCTTGCCGTAGCCTTCGAACTGGCGCACGGCGTAGTTCACGTCGCCGTTGGGGCTGCGGTAGGCAAGCCCCTTGGCTTCCAGCGTCCCGATGAGACTGAGCATCTGTGGCACGTATTCAGTCGCCCGGGGCTCGAAGGTTGGCCGCTCGATCTTGAGCGCATCGGCATCTTGGTGGAGGGCATCGACCATGCGGTCGGTGAGGCTGCGGATGGTTTCGCCGTTCTGCAAGGCCCGGGCAATGATCTTGTCATCGATGTCGGTGACGTTGCGCACGTAGGTCACGCGGTAGCCGCTGGCCTTGAGCCAGCGCTGCACCACGTCGAACGCCACCATGGAACGGGCATGGCCCAGATGGCACAGGTCGTACACCGTCATACCGCAGACGTACATGCGCACGTGTCCGGGTTCCAGGGGAGTGAAGGTGTCCACGCGGCGCGTGAGAGAGTTGTAAATGCGCAGGGTCATCGGTGCGAGCGAGGTGAGGCACCCCTCAGATACAATCTTTTGAGTATATCGGGGTCCTTCGGTATCACGCCCAGCCGGAGCCGACAGATCCGGCCACAGGCGTGAAACGCGACGTGAGGCCGCCTATTGTGCCTGTTTCCGAGCCTTCGCCCCGGCACTCACTGACCCCGTGCCGTCTGCCTGTTCCTCGATCGCCCATGAGCACCCTACCGCTACATCCCCTGCCCGCCGTCCCCGGCCGACCCGTGCACACCTGGACGCGGGCTGTCCTGCTCGCCGTCCTGAGCCTGTGGCTGATGGCGGGCATTGCCCTGGCACAGGACGCCCCCTACGAGCGCGTGCACCGGCTGCTTCAGGCGGGTGAACTGCCTGCCGCCATGGCCGAGGCCGAGGCGTGGCTGGCCCGCCAGCCGCGTGACCCGCAAATGCGCTTCCTCAAGGGCGTGATACAGCAACAGCGGGGCGAAACCGACGCCGCCCTCACCACCTTCAGAGAACTGACGCGGGACTACCCCGAACTGCCCGAGCCTTACAACAACCTGGCCGTTCTGCATGCGTCAGCCGGGCAGTTGGGCGAGGCTCGGGAAGCCCTGGAAATGGCAATCCGGCTCAACCCGCAATACGCCATCGCCCACCGCAACCTGGGGGATGTGTACCTGCGCCTGGCAGCCAACGCCTACCGCACGTCCTTGGAACTCGCCCCCGGCGCTCCTCAGACGACCCGTCAACTCCAAGGGGTCGAGCAACTGCTGTCCACCCCGTCAACCCGCTGACTTCTTCCCCTGAATGACACGCATGACCGCCAGACGCCTGTTCCACCGCCTCGCCACCACCATCCTCGTTGCCCCGCTCCTGTGGGCCTGCGCTGCACAGGCCCAGTCCCCTGCTCCGCGCGTGACAATGGAAACGACGCTGGGCAGCATCGTGCTTGAACTGGACCCGCAACGGGCCCCCCGGACCGTGGACAACTTCCTGCAGTACGTCCGCGACGGTCATTACACAGGTACGGTATTCCACCGCGTGATCGCCGATTTCATGATCCAGGGAGGGGGCTTCACCTCGGAAATGCAGCAGAAGCCCACCCGGGCGCCGATTCCCCTGGAATCGCGAAATGGCCTGAAGAACGTGCGCGGCACGATCGCCATGGCACGCACCAACGTGCCCGACTCGGCAACCGCACAATTCTTCATCAACGTCAAAGACAACGATTTCCTCGACCAGGCCAACGCCCGAGACGGCCACGGTTATGCCGTGTTCGGCAAGGTCGTCAGCGGCATGGAAGTGGTCGAAAAGATCCGCACCGTGCCCACCACCCGGCGCGGCATGCATGCCGACGTGCCGGCGCAGCCCGTCACCATCCTCAAAGCCACACTGGAGAACTGAACCATGGCCAATCCCCAAGTCGAACTGCACATCAGCGGCCACGGCGTGATCACCCTCGAACTCGATGCCGACAAGGCACCGAAGTCCACCGAGAACTTTCTGGCCTACGTGAACAGCGGCCACTACGACAACACCATCTTTCACCGGGTGATTGACGGCTTCATGATCCAGGGCGGCGGTTTCGAGCCCGGCATGCAACAGAAGCCCACCCGTGAGCCGATCGAGAACGAAGCCAACAATGGTCTCAAGAACGACCGCTACACCATCGCCATGGCACGCACCCAGGCGCCCCACTCGGCGACCGCGCAGTTCTTCATCAACGTGTCCGACAACGGCTTCCTGAACCACACCGCCCCGTCCATGCAGGGCTGGGGCTACGCCGTGTTCGGCAAGGTGGTCGCTGGTACCGAGATCGTGGACGCCATCCGCGCCGTGAAAACCGGCCGCAAGGGCTTCCACGACGACGTGCCCGTGACCGACGTGGTGATCGAAAAAGCCGTCGCCCTCTGAGCACCTGGACCACCCTCACCGCCCGCCCCGACTGGCGCCGGGTGGACCTGATCTCGGACCTGCATCTGCAGGCCAGCGAGCCGGCCACGGCCGCCGCCTGGCAGAACTATCTGGCGCAGGGCGGGTTCGATGCGCTGTTCATCCTGGGCGACCTGTTCGAGGTCTGGGTGGGCGACGACGTGCTGGACGCCGGCAACGACACGCCGGACCACCGTTTCCTCCACGACTGCGCCAATGCGCTGCAGGGGGTTTCCCGCCAGGCTGCTGTGTTCGTGATGCGCGGCAACCGGGATTTCCTGCTGGGCCCCGGCTTCGCGCAACGCTGCGGTGTCACCCTCCTGGACGACCCTTGCGTGCTCGAATGGGGCCATACCCGCTGGCTGCTCACCCATGGCGACGCCTGGTGTCTGGAAGACACCGCCTACCAGACGTTTCGCGCCACCGTGCGCTCCGACGCCTGGCAAGGCGCCTTCCTTCAGCGCCCACTGACGGAGCGTGAGACCTTGGCCCGCCAACTGCGCGAGGCCAGCAAGGCACGCAAATCCATGGCCCAGTCCGAAGGCACGCCGTTTGCCGACGTGGACACGGCCACCGCCCTGCGCTGGCTCGAACAGACCGGCGGCCACCACCTCATCCATGGCCACACCCACCGGCCAGGCGTACATGCACTGGACGCCAACCACCAGCGGATCGTGCTCAGCGACTGGGATGCCAGCGCCGAGCCGCCTCGGCTGGAGCGGCTCAGCCTGGACGCCGCCGGGCACTGGCAACGGCACGCATGGACCCCGTGAGCCAGCCCCCCCGATGGTGGCGGGTCTGGCGCAACAGCGGGCCCGGACAAGCCCTCACCCGCTGGCTGGGCGGCGCACCGGACATCCCCGACAGGCTGTGGGAGCGTGTGGTCCGGGCACAACCGTTTCTTCAGAGCCTCGCCCCCGCCGAACTCGCCTGTCTGCGGGATCTCTGCCAGCACTTCCTGGCCGAGAAGGAGTTCACCGGCGCCCAGGGGCTGGAGATCACCGACGCCATGGCGCTGACCATCGCCACCCAGGCCTGCCTGCCCTGGGTGCACTGGGGGCGCAGCGGGCTTGACTGGTACCGGGATTTCGTGGGCATCGTGGTCCACCCGGACGAGGTGGTGGCCCAGCGCGAGGTGGTGGACGACGCCGGCGTGGTGCATCGCTACCGTGAAGCACTGGCTGGCGAAGCCATGCACGGCGGGCCGGTGATGCTGGCGTGGTCCCACGTGGCGGGCGCCCGCGAAGCCGCTGGCGAGGGCCGCAACCTCGTGATCCACGAATTCGCCCACAAGATCGACATGCGGCACAAGTCCCGCTACGAAGCGGCCGATGGCTGCCCTCGCCTGCCACGCGGCTTCATGCAACTGTCTGCGGCCCAGGCAGACCAGCGTTGGCGAACAACCTGGGCACATGCCTATGAGGACTTTCTGCGGCGGGTGGAAATGGCGAAGCGCTTCGGGGCGCCCCTGCCGTGGCTGGACGCCTATGGCGCCACCGACCCGGCCGAATTCTTCGCCGTGGCGTGCGAGGCGTGGGCGGTGAACCGGGAACGGTTCGCCGCCGAATTCCCGACGCTGCTGCCCCTGCTGGATGCCTTCTTCAGGCACCCTCCCGCCCAAGTCAGCGGCGCAACAGCACCTTGAGCGCCGCCTGGAGCCGCTTGGCCGCTTCCGGCTCGTAGGGTGTGGCCAACACGGAGGCAACGTCCTGGGCCCAGGTTTCTACAGGAGACGGGTCGTTGCGGCGGGTCAGGAGCTTCAACTGCAAAGCGCGGCGCTCCTCCAGGTGAGCAGCCGGCGTGGGCACTTCGGCCGCCATTTCGAGTCGCAGCAGGCTTTCCGCACAACGGGCCTGGGCCTCGGCACGGGGCGCACCCGAAAGCGCTCCCACCCAGCCGGATCGGGCCGCGGCCGCAGTCCGGCCGCCAAGGGCCTGGGCCGCCGGGACGGCGTCAGCGGCGCGTTGCTCCCACGCCGTGAGCAATTGCACCAACGCCTCACCATGGGCCTGGGCCGCCAGTTTTTTGAGCGCGAATTCGGCCTGCTCCAAGGCCTGCCGCTGCGCGCGGAAAGCGGCATCGCCGAGGCGGGGGCCACGTGGCTCGCGTTCGGTCCGGGCATCGGGGCGGTCGCTGCGCGAGCGCCCGTCGCGACCTCCACCCGGGCCCGTTCGGCCAGCCGGTCGTGTCGCAGCCGGCACCGGCGTCTTACCCACCCCGGGGCGATCGTCACCCCGCATGGCCACGAGCTTGCGCGGTGCGGGGGCGGCTGGCGACGCGACCTCCCCTTCAGATGCGGGGGCGGGTTCGGCCGCAGGCTCGACCACCGCCCGGACATGGGTCTCCCCGCGCATCGCGGCCTGCAAATCGGCCACGGCCATGCGGATCTGCTGGGCGTCTCCGGTGGCATTGGCCGCTTCCAGAGCGCGCACGGCCTCCAGCACGGCCTTGTCGTGGGCATTCAGCGCCTCGGTGACCTTCTCGCGGCTGGCCGATTTGCGAGCAAATGCTTCATCGATGGGTTGACGGAACGTCTCCCAGAGCTTCTGCTCCTGCCTCCGGTCAAGGGGCACGGCGTGCGCCTCCTGCTGCCAACGCTGTTGCAATGCCTTCACCGCGTCCACCCGCAGCAACGGGGCTTCGGCCAACTGGCGAGCCTCGTCGATCAGCGCCTGGCGGCGCTGCACGCTCTCGGCCTGGGCGGCTTCCAGCCGAACATGGGCCTGGCCCATGGCCGCCTTCCACAGGGGCTGGACCTCGGCAAAAAGCTTCTCGCTGAGGTGTCCTGACTGGCGCCAGCGCTCGGAAAACGCGTGCAGATCGCGCAACTGCTGTTTCCAGTCCGTCGTCTCGGCGTGGGCCTCGGTCCAGGCTTTCACCTCCTCGATGAGGGCCAGACGCTGGGCGCGGCTGGCTTCATTCTGCTGTCGAAGCTGGGTCAGCCAGGCCTCGACCACCTTGTGGGCCTCCGTACAGGCCTCGTCGAATTTCTTCCAGAGGGCATGGTTCGGGGCTCCGCCCTGATCAACCGCCTTCCACTGCTCGCGCAATTGGCGCAGGGTTTCCTGCATCTTGCGGCCACCCAACCGCTGGCCTTCCGGAGCCTGCGTCAGGGCCACCGCCTTGGCCAGCAGTTCCTCGCGCAACTGATCCGCCCGCCAGCGCTGCCAGCCTTCCAGTTCCCCGCTCTTGACCAACAGGGCCTGGGCCTCTGTTTCCAGGGTGTCGGGAATGAAGCGACCGTGCTCCTTGAGCGCCTGGCGCAGTTGGGCGGCTGCCTTGGGTGCGGTTTTCGCATGCCCCTCTGCCAGTTCCTTGCCCAGCAGTTCCATGGCGGCGGCGACAGCCCGCGCCGCCTGGGCCTGGCGGGCAGCCAGTTCGGCCGGGTCCACCGCCGGCGCGGGGGTCACTTCACCCCGGGCTGCACGCAATTCGTCCGCCCACACCGGTACCTCCGGCAAGGGGGCGACCGGGTCCTGGGCCGCCGTCACCGCCAGCGCGAGCGCGGCCTGGAAGGCCTCCCACACGATGGCCAGCTGCTGCCGGGATGCCTCCAGCGGGTTCTGGTATTTGGGATCCAGGCTGCTCCAGGCCGAATCCTGTGCCAGTTCGCCGGCCTGGGTCTGCCATGCCGCCACATCCTGGCTCAGGCCGTCCAGCGCGGCCTGAGCCTCGGTCCAGGATTTGGTCGACAGTACCTCGATGCGCTGGGCCAGCAGCACCGCCGCCTCGCGTTCCACCTGCACCCGGTGCTGCAGATCCTCGATGGCCTTCATCCGCTCGGCCAGGGCCTGCTTGAGCCCCACCAGGGGTTCACGCGACAGGGGGGCGCCGGCCTTGGCGGCATCGCGCTGCCAGGCCATGGCATCGGCCAGATTCAGGCGGGGCTGGGCCAGCAATGCCTGGGCCTTGGCCGACCATTCGTCCGCCATGGCGTCCTGGGCCTTGGCACGCTTGAGTTCGTCTAGCCGCTCCTTGAGCACCTTGGCCGCGCCCTTGTCACGGTGCGACATCTCGCGATACACCTCGGCCATGGCGTCGGCATCGGGGTCGGTGGCCAACCAGTCGCGCAGGCGCGCCGAGCGCTCACCGGAGGTTGGCGCCGAAAACGCCCCTGCGGTCCATGCGTCGAGTTGGGAAAGGTCGGAGGAAGCGGAAGGGGTCTTGTCGGTGGGGTTCACGGCAACGGATCTTGGGCTGTGGCTTGCAATGGAGCGCGTAGTCTGCGCAAGCGTGGCGGCTCACCAGGGAGCCAAAGACGTATTGTCGCCGGTTTCCGCCGTCGTTCAATGCACGCCGTCAGCCGGCCCAGAGATCGAGTGGAGGGTCGTGCACCACGGCCTTGAGGATGTCGCTGCGGGCCACGAAGCCGATCACACGCCCCTCGCCGTCCACCACGGGCAGGCCCTGCAGGCCGGTATCGAGCAGGGCCTGAGCCAGCCGGCGCAGGTCGGTGTCGGGACTCACGCAAGGCACTGGTGAGACCATGACCTCCGTCACCGATTGCGCCAGCAGCGCCTGCCAAACGATGGCATGCCCCCCTGGCTGCGGGAGACGGTCCGGGCGCATGAGTTCGGCACGGGTCAGCATGCCCACCACGAAGCCCTCGGCGTTGAGCACCGGCGCCTGACCGACACCGTGCTCGTACAGCGTCCACCAGCCGTCACGCACCGGCACGTCCTGTCCCACGGTGACCGGCTGACCGCTCATCACATCGGCCACCACCTGCAACGGGCGCCGCTCCACTGGCGGCCGTTGCACCCGACCATAGGCCGACAACGCCTGACTGGCGGTTCGATGCTCGCCTTCGACCGTGGCTCCCGGGACGGGTTCGGCCGAGGGACGATCCAGGTCCGGCGTGATGGCGCGCGTGCGGGCGGTACGCAGGGTGGGGGCCACCTTGCGCATCTCCTCCAGCGGACCGCGATACATGAGTCCTGACGTGCCGTAGATCGCAAACATCACTCACCTCTCTGCCGGCCATTATGGCGCCCGAGGGGTGTGCTGTACACCCACGCAACAGGACGCCCCGTCAGGGCAGGAAAAGCCCCTGCAGATCGTTGAGGAAGTCGAACCCGAGCGCCGTGGGCCGGATCCGTTGCAGGTCGCACTCGATCCAGCCCCGGCGTTCGGCTTCCTGCAGCGCCTGACGAATCACCGTGACCGGCAAACCGGTGCGATCGCTGAAATGGGTGAGCAGAAACCCTTCGCGCAGACGCAAGGCGTTGAGCATGAACTCGAACGGCAGGTCGGAGGGCGACACCTCTTCCTCGCTCGCCATGGGCTGCCCGAGCAGGGCCTGCTCCATGTAGCGCCTGGGTTCGCGCCAGCGCACCTGACGCACGATGCGCTGTGGAAAGCTGAGCTTGCCATGGGCACCGGCTCCGACGCCCAGGTAGTCACCGAACTGCCAGTAGTTGGTGTTGTGCCAGCACTGGTGGCCCGGCCGTGCATAGGCCGACACCTCGTACCGCGCCATGCCCGATTCGCCGGTGCGTTGGGTGATCAGGTCCAGCATCTCGTAGGCGGTGTCGTCATCGGGCAACACGGGCGGGTGCTTGGCGAAATAGGTGTTGGGCTCCAGCGTCAGGTGGTACACTGAGAGGTGCGGCGGCGCATAGGCCAGGGCTGCGGCCAGATCGCGCTCCAGGTCGGCCAGCGTCTGCCCTGGGAGGGCGTACATCAGGTCCAGATTGAAGGTGTCGAAGTGGCGGGCCACCTCCTCCAGTGCGGCGCGGGCCTGCGCGCCGTCATGCACACGGCCGAGCGCGCGCAGGAAGCGGTCGTCAAAGGACTGCACCCCCACACTGAGCCGGGTCACCCCGGCCTGACGGTAGCCCCGGAAGCGGTCTTTCTCGAAGGTGCCCGGATTGGCTTCCAGGGTGATTTCGGCGTCGGCTTCCAGGCGCACCCGGGCGCGGATGTCGGACAGCAGCCGGTCGATCGCCTCGGGCGGGAACAGGCTGGGCGTCCCCCCCCCGATGAACACGCTGTGCACCGTGCGCCCCCAGACCAGCGGCAGGCTGGACTCCAGGTCGGCACGCAGCGCGTCCAGATACGTTGACCAGGGCAGATCGCCATCCTGCCCCTTGGCTCCCCCCCATTCGTGGGAATTGAAGTCGCAATAGGGGCACTTCTTCAGGCACCACGGCAGGTGCACGTAGAGGCTCAGCGGCGGCAGGGCGGGCAAGCGCAGTTGGCCCGGCCGTTGCAGGCGGATTTCCTGCGGCTCACTCATCGGCGTACCAGCGCTCGCGCATCAGCTCCAGCATGGCCTGGGCGGCCCGGCCCCGGTGGCTGTGGGCGTTCTTCACCTCGGTCGGCAACTGGGCAAAGGTCTGACCGAAGGCGGGAATCCACATCACCGGGTCGAAACCGAAGCCGTTGTGGCCCTGCGGCGCCTCGGTGATGCGGCCACTGACCCGCCCCGTGGCCACCAGCGGCTCCGGATCCTGGGGCGAACGCACCGCCACCAGCGTGCTTACCATGGCGGCACGGCGATCGGTGATCCCGCGCATCTGCTCCAGCAAGGCACGCACATTGTGGGCATCGCCCTTCTCGTAACCGAACTGGGTGGCGTAGTAGGCGGTGTCCACCCCGGGCAGCCCACCGAAGGCCTCCACGCACAGGCCGGCATCGTCGGCCAGGGCCGGCAGGCCGCTGGCGGCACTGGCATGGCGGGCCTTGGCCAGGGCGTTCTCCACGAAGGTGCGGTGTGGCTCGGGTGCCTCGGGAATGCCGAGTTCGGCCTGCCGGATCAGGCGCACCCCCAAAGGGGCGAACATGGCCTGCAGCTCAGCCAGCTTACCGGCGTTGTTGGAGGCAAGCACCAGGGTGTGTCCCGTCATGCGCAGGGCCCTCAAGCCACCTGGGCACCGGCCAGCGCCGCACGCTGCAAGCCGATCAGTTCACCGATGCCCTTTTCCGCCAGCAGCAGCAACTGGTTCATCTCCTCGCGGCTGAACGCGGCGCCCTCGGCCGTGCCCTGCACCTCCACATAGTGGCCAGCGCCGGTCATGACGACGTTCATGTCGGTGTCGCAACCCGAGTCTTCGACGTAATCCAGGTCCAGCACCGGCACGCCTTGCACGATGCCGACCGACACGGCCGCCACCGGATGCAGCACCGGCGAACGCTCCAGCTTGCCTTCGGCGAGCAGGCGGTGCACGGCATCCTGGGCCGCGACGAAGGCCCCGGTGATGGCCGCCGTGCGCGTGCCACCATCGGCCTGGAGTACATCGCAGTCCAGGGTGAGGGTGCGCTCGCCCAGCACGGACAGATCGAACACCGCGCGCAGCGAACGCCCGATCAGGCGCTGGATTTCCTGCGTGCGACCGCTCTGCTTGCCCTTGGCCGCCTCGCGGGCGCTGCGGGTGTGGGTGGCACGCGGCAGCATGCCGTATTCGGCCGTGACCCAGCCCTCGCCAGTACCCTTCTGGTGCGGCGGCACCTTCTCTTCGACCGAGGCGGTGCACAGCACCCGCGTATCGCCGAATTCGATCAGCACCGAGCCTTCGGCGTGCTTGGTGAACTGGCGGGTGATGCGCACGGGGCGCAACTGGTCGGAGCGGCGGCCGTCGTGACGCTGGGCATCGGCGCGGCGGGTGGAGAGATCGGTCATGGGATGTGTCAGGTATCGCGCTTGCGCAGCGAGGTTCGGCGTATGGCTTCGTTGATTTCGGCGATCGTGCGCTCGATGGCGTCGTCGTCGAACGCATCGGCGGCGGACAGGGAGGCTTCGTCCAGCGAGCCGAAGGACGAGGCGAACGGACGATCGGCCAGCCCCTCCGAGCGTATCACCACTTGGGTGGGCTCGAAGTCGTCGGCGGTGTCCCACTCCAGGGCAAGCAGCGAGACGTTGTCGCCGTGGCGCCCGCCCTTGTGCTCCGCCTCGTCGGCCAGGGTGTTGACGGCGTCCTGCAGCGGCACCCCGTGCAGGCCCACGGCCACGTCGTCATCGGTCATCACGCTCCACAGGCCGTCGGAACACAGCAGCAGCCGGTCGCCCTGCTCCAGGTCCGCCGGACCCAGCATGTCGTACAGCGGGGGGGCGTCGGAGCCCAGACAGGTGAAGAGCACGCTGCGGTTCACCCCGGGCGGCAACTGGCGAAACAGCTCGGGCTTGTCGTGATAGGAGTGGTCCCGCGTGCGCTGGACCAGGTGACCCTGACGCACCCAGTACAGCCGCGAATCGCCGGAATGCAGGGCGCACAGCTGCCCGGCCTGCACCACCGCCGCCACCAGGGTGGTGCGGGGGTTGTCCTCCATGTATTGCGAACGGGCATAGTCCACGATGGCCTGGTTGGCCTCGAGCACGGTCTGCTCCAGGAAGGCACGGGGATCGTCCAGGCGCGGCCTGGCCCGGGCAACGAAGCGTTGGGTGAACACACGCACCGCGATCTCGGCCGCCTTCTCGCCTTCGGGGTGCCCCCCCATGCCGTCGGCCAGCACCAGCAGCACGGCCTCACGGGTGTAGGTGTAGCCCACCCGGTCTTCGTTGAGCGCACGGCCGCCCTTGCGGCTGACCTGATAGACGGAAAACCTCATAGCTCTTGAAAACTGGAGCGCTCTGTGGTCTGGGTGGTGGCCGCGGCCTTCGCTCCCAGCAAGCCGCCGATGTGCAGACGCATCTTGTCCACGAGGCCGGGCTGGGTGTAGGTGGGCTCTTCCTCGCGGTTGAGCTCTTTCTGGAGCGCGAACACCGACTGCGGGCGCGACAGCGGGTCGAGCGCCATGCACCACTGCACGACCTCGATGAGGTTGTCGGAATACAGACCGCGCAACCGGGTCATGGCCAGAGCGAGCCGGTCCTTCTCCTGGCGTTGTGGGGCATCGTGGGGCGGATAGCCCTGCATGCACGAATACATGCACGCCCCCACGGCGTAGATGTCGGTCCAGGGGCCCAGGCCGGAATGGCGCTTGTACATCTCAGGCGCGGCAAAGCCCGGGGTGTACATCGGCCGCACGAAGTTGCCCTCGGTATTCAGCACCTCGCGCGCGGCGCCGAAGTCGATCAGCACGGCCTTGTTCTCGTCGGTGATGAAGATGTTCGCGGGCTTGATGTCGAGATGCAGCATCTTGTGCTGATGGACGATGCGCAACCCGCGCAGGACCTCGTCGAACAGGGAGCGGATGGTGGCCTCGCGCAGGATCTTCTTGCGCTTGAGCCCACGGGCGGTGACGATGAAGTCCTGCAGTGACGCACCCTCCAGGTAATTCATCACCATGTACACGGTGTCGTTCTCGCGAAAGAAATTGAGCACGCTCACCACCGAAGGGTGGGATATCTGCGCCAGTGCACGGCCTTCCTCGAAGAAGCTCTTCAGCCCCAGCCGGTACAACGAGAGTTTCTCCGGTGGCACCGAAGGCAGCAGCTCACCGGACTGACGCACCGCCAGCGCCGAAGGCAGGTATTCCTTCAGCGCCACCCGCTGCCCGGAGCTGTCCAGCGCCAGATAGACCACGCCGAATCCACCCGCCGCCAGCTGGCGCAGGATGCGATAGCCTCCGATGAGGGTGTCTGGAGGCAACGGGGCGGGCTTGGTCTTTGACATAATCGAAGGATCGGCAACCCCCAACAACGTTGCGAACAGACTGCGAGTTTTGAATGCCAGTTTACAGCATGACCGGCTACGCCACTGGTCAAAGCCAGCCGGAGCCGGTGGGCGGATCGGCCCCTGCGGCCGGCGTGCCCCTGGGCATGGAAATCCGCTCGGTCAACAGCCGCTTCCTGGACCTGAGCTTCCGCCTCTCCGACGAGTTGCGCCCCAGCGAGCCCGCGCTGCGTGAACTGGTCGGCGCACGCCTGAAACGGGGCAAGGTCGAAATCCGGGGCTGGCTCGAAGGCCGGTCCGACCAGGCGCTGCGTCCCCCGTCGCACAGCGAACTCCAGAAACTCGCCGGTCTGCAGGACCACATCCGGACCTGGCTGCCACAGGCGCGCGAGCTGTCGGTGGCCGAGGTGCTGGGCACCCTGTCGCGCCACGCGCCTCCTCCCACCGGCCTGGCCGACACCCTGGTCGAACTGGCCCGCCAGGTGCTGGACGATTTCACCGCCTCGCGCGAACGCGAAGGCGCCCGGCTGGTCGCCATGCTGCTCGACCGCGTGGCGCAACTGCGCGACCTGGCCCGGCAAGCCCAACCCTTGATACCCCAGCTGGTCGCCCTGCAGCGCCAGCGCTTTCTGGAACGCTGGAACGAGGCGCTGGGCAGCGCCCAGGCCGACGCCAGCAGCCAGGCCGCCCAGGACCGCGCCCTCGCGGAAGCCACCGCCTTTGCGATCCGCATCGACGTGGCCGAAGAGCTCACCCGAGTGCAATCGCACCTCGAAGAAATCGAACGGCTACTGGACAAAGGCGGCGAAGTCGGCAAACGGCTGGACTTCCTCATCCAGGAACTGCACCGCGAGGCCAACACGCTCGGCAGCAAGTCCTCCAGCCTGGAGCTGACGCGCATCTCGGTGGACATGAAGGTGCTCATCGAACAGATGCGCGAGCAGGTACAGAACCTCGAATGACCATGGACTATCCCGGCAACCTCTACGTCGTCGCCGCGCCCAGCGGCACCGGCAAATCCAGCCTCGTCAAGGCACTGCTCGAAGTCGATTCGCACATGGAGCTTTCGGTCTCCCACACCACGCGGGCACCGCGCGGACAGGAAATGCACGGCCGCGAGTACTACTTTGTGAGCAACGAGGAGTTCGACCGCATGGTCGCCGCCAATGCCTTCGTCGAATGGGCCCAGGTCCACGGCAACCGCTACGGCACCTCGCGCAAGGCGATCGAGGACAAGATCGCCGCCGGCGCGGACGTCGTCCTCGAAATCGACTACCAGGGTGCCATCCAGATCAAACGCCAGTTTCCCAACGCGGTGCTCATTTTCATCCTCCCACCGAGCTGGGAGGAGTTGCGCGCCCGTCTGCTGCGCCGCGCGGAAGACAGCGACGAGGTCATTGAGCTGAGGCTGCGCAACGCCGCCGAAGAGGTGGCCCACGTCGATCATTTCGATTTCGTTATAATCAATGAGATGTTCGAGCGGGCGCTGTTCGATCTCAAGGCCATTGCGCACGCTCAACGCCTCAAGGTCGCGGCTCAGCGTCGCGCACGCGCAGACACCTTCCGCGCCCTGAACATCGGCTGACACCCCTACACTCGCACGGAGCCCACATGGCACGCATCACCGTTGAAGACTGCCTGGAAAAGATCCCCAACCGTTTCCAGCTCGTCCTGGCCGCCACCTACCGCGCGCGCATGCTCAACCAGGGTCACACCCCCAAGATCGAAACGCGCAACAAGGCCGGCGTGACCGCCCTGCGTGAAATCGCCGACGGCAAGGTGGGACTGGAAATGCTCAAGAAGGTCCCGATCTGACCCGGCTGCCCACACCCGAAAAGCACCGCTTGTCCGGTGCTTTTTGTTTTTCCGAACCACCCCCATGGCAGGGATCGAGCCCCTGCTGCCCCGAGACGGGGCAACTCCGGCTACAGTAAAGGGTCTATGACGGAGCATGTGATTTCCTCGCCAGCGATGAGCCCGGCACAGGCAGCGGCCAGTGCCGCTGCGGCCAGCTTTGCGGCGCTGGAGGCCAGGCTTGACTACCTCAACCCGGCCGAGATCGAAATGATCCGCCAGGCCTACCGTTTTGCCGACGAGGCCCACCTGGGGCAGATGCGCAAGAACGGCGACCCTTACATCACCCACCCCATCGCGGTGGCCCAGCAATGCACCGAATGGAAGCTCGACGCGCAGGCCCTGTGCGCCGCCCTGATGCACGACGTGCTGGAAGACTGCGGTGTGTCCAAGGCCGACATGGCCGAGCGCTTCGGCCCGCAGATCACCGATCTGGTCGACGGGCTCACCAAACTCGACAAGCTCGAATTCCACAGCCGCGAGCAGAACCAGGCCGAATCGTTCCGCAAGATGCTGCTGGCCATGGCGCGCGACGTGCGCGTCATCCTCATCAAGCTGGCCGACCGCACCCACAACATGCGCACCATGGGCGACATGCCGCGCAGCAAGTGGGAACGCATCAGCCGAGAGACGCTGGACGTCTATGCCCCCATCGCCCACCGCCTGGGCCTGAACAACAACTACCGCGAACTGCAGGACCTGGCCTTCAAGCACCTGCACCCCTGGCGCTACAGGGCCCTGGACAAGGCCCTGGAAAAATCACGCAACCGCCGCAAGGACCTGATCTCCCGCGTGCAGGGCGAGCTGGAGACCGCGTTCCACCGCCATGGTATCGAGGTGCGCATCGTCGGCCGCGAGAAGACGCTGTACTCCGTCTACCGCAAGATGGACCTCAAGCACCTCTCCTTCGCGCAGGTCACCGACATCTACGGTTTCCGGATCATCCTGCCCGAGCTGCTGGACTGCTACCAGGCGCTGGGCATCCTGCACCAGCTCTACAAGCCGCTGCCGGGCAAGTTCCGCGACTACATCGCCATTCCCAAGATGAACGGCTACCAGTCGCTGCACACCACGCTGGTGGGACCGTTCGGCACCAACATCGAGTTCCAGCTGCGCACCCACACCATGGACGTGGTGGCCGAATCCGGTGTCGCGGCGCACTGGCTCTACAAGGCCAGTGACCCGAACAGCCCGGCCTCGCAGGACCTCAACACCCAGTGGCTGCAGTCGCTGCTCGACATCCAGCAGGAAACGCACGACGCCGCCGAGTTCTGGGACCACGTCAAGATCGATCTCTTCCCTGACTCGGTCTACGTGTTCACACCCAAGAGCCGCATCATGGCCCTGCCACGCGGCGCCACGGTGGTCGATTTCGCCTATGCCATCCACAGCGACGTGGGCAACAGCGCCATCGGGGCCAAGATCAACGGCGAGCAGGCCCCCTTGCGCAGCGAACTCAACAACGGCGACGTGGTCGAGATCATCACCTCGCCGCACGCGCGCCCCAACCCCAGCTGGCTCGGCTTCGTCAAGACGGGGCGCGCCCGCTCCAAGATCCGGCACCACCTCAAGACGCTGGCCGAGGAAGAGTCCCTCGCCCTCGGCGAACGGTTGCTGCGCCAGGCCCTGCGCGCCGAGGGCATCTCGGTGCTCCCGGCCGACGACGAGGTCCACCAGGCCGTCTGGGAAAAGCTGCTGCGCTTCACGGGCAACCGGCACCGCAGCGAATTGCTCACCGACATCGGACTGGGCCGGCGCATTGCCAGCATGGTCAGCAAGAAACTGGCCGCCCTGCTGGGCGAAATCGGCCAGAAACCGGACCTGCTGCTGATCAGCCAGGAACGCTTCGGCGTCGCCACCGAAGACCAGCCCAGCCAGGGCGTGGTCACGCTTGACGGCAGCGAAGGCACTTCGGTCCAATACGCCACCTGCTGCCACCCCATTCCGGGCGACCGCATCATCGGCTACCTGGGCAAGGGCGAGGGGCTGGTGGTTCACACCGACGACTGCCCCCACGGCCTCAAGCTGCTGCACCGCGACGCGGAGCGTTTCATCGAGGTGGAGTGGTCCGAGGAACCGACGCGGCTGTTCGAGTCTGCGGTGGTGGTGACGGTGAACAACGGCAAGGGCGTGCTGGCCAAGGTGGCGGCCGCTCTGGCCAGCGCCGAAGCCGACATCACCCACATCCACATGGGCGACGAACCGGCCCAGTCGGCGACCGACCTGCGCTTCGTGCTGGCGGTACGCGACCGCGTCCACCTCGCCCAGGTGCTGCGTCAGCTCAAGCGCACGACGTCGGTCATCCGTGCCCAGCGCGTCAGGCCGACGCGGCCGGGTAGCTGACCTCCAGCACCTCCAGTGTTTCCCAGCCTGTGGGCGTGCGCATGCGCACCTCGTCACCCTCACGCGCCTTCAGCAGGGCCTGCGCCACCGGCGAGACCCAGCTCACCTGGCCCTGGGCGGTGTCGGCCTCGTCGATGCCGAGGATGGTCACCGTGGTTTCGCTGCCGTCCTCGCGCGCGAACGTGACGGTGGCGCCGAAGAACACCTGGTCCTTGCCGTGGTGTTGCGAAGGGTCCACCACCACGGCGGTGTCCAGCCGTTTGGTCACGAAGCGGATGCGGCGGTCGATCTCGCGCAAGCGCTTCTTGCCATACAGATAGTCGCCGTTTTCGGAGCGGTCGCCGTTGCTGGCCGCCCAGTGCACCACCTCCACCACGCGCGGGCGCTCCACATCCAGCAGGTGGAGGAGTTCCGCCCGCAGGCGGTCGTGGCCGGCCTGGGTCATGTAGTTCCTGCCACCGGCCGGCAGGGCGGGGCCGTCTGGCATGTCGTCGTCTTCGGGGGTATCGGCTTCTCGGGTGAATGCTTTGCTCATGGGTCGCGTGTGGCTGCCGTCGGGGTTGCCAGGATCGATTGTCCAATATCGTTCAGGTGCCCGTGTACGGGTCTGCTAGCATCGGTGTCCCCGCATTCCCGATGTCCCCGTCATGACCTACTGCGTCGCCGTGAAACTCAAGGCCGGCATGGTCTTTCTGTCCGACTCCCGCACCAACGCCGGACTGGACCAGATCAGCACCTTCCGCAAGATGATCGTCTATGAGAAGCCGGGCGACCGCTTCATGTGCCTGCTGTCGGCCGGCAACCTCAGCATCTCGCAGTCGATACGGGAAATCCTGCAGGTCGAACAGTTGAAAGACGCCGACAGCGGCGAGCCCGTCACCATCTGGAACGCCAAGAGCATGTTCGACGCGGCCCGGGTACTCGGTTCGGCCGTGCGCCATGTGTACCAGCGCGACGGCGAATCACTCAAACGCGCGGGGGTGGAGTTCAACGTCAGCATGATCTTCGGCGGACAGATCGGCGGTGAGGGCATGCGCCTGTTCCAGGTCTATTCGCCGGGCAACTTTATCGAGGCCACACCCGAAACGCCTTTCTTCCAGATCGGCGAAAGCAAGTACGGCAAGCCGGTGCTCGACCGCGTGATCACCCCCGACACGCCGCTGGACGAAGCCGCCAAGTGCGTGCTCATCTCCATGGACTCGACACTCAAGTCCAACCTCTCGGTCGGTCTGCCGCTGGACATGGCGGTCTACCAGGCGGACAGCCTGCGCAGCGACCGCATCGTCTGCATCGACCACAGCAACCCCTATTTCCGCATGCTGCACGATACCTGGGGGCAGCGTTTGCGCGAGGTGTTCGACAGCATCGACCACCCTGCCTGGGACGGCCGCCCGACCGAGGCCCCTCTCATGGAAGGCAGCGTCCGGCATGCGCCTCTCAAGAAGATCACCAGCCCGCAGGAAAAACTGATCTGATGCCCGAGCCCATGACCCGTTCCGACGCCCCCGCGATCGTCTTTTCCCACGGCAACAGCTTTCCTGGCGCCACCTACGGTGTGGTCTTTGAAGCCCTGCGCGCACGCGGCTACCGGGTCGAGGCGGTGGACAAGTACGGCCACGACCCGGCCTACCCCGTCACCAGCAACTGGCCCCACCTGGTGCAGCAACTGGCCGACTTCGTGGTGAACCGCTTCGCCGGCCACACCGGTCCGCTGTTCCTGGTGGGCCATTCGCTGGGCGGTTTTCTGAGCCTGATGTGCGCCGCCAAACACCCGGAACTGGCCGGCATGAAGGTCCGAGGGGTGGTCATGCTCGACTCCCCGGTGCTGGGCGGCTGGCGCGCCCGTGCGCTGGAGGCTGCCAAGCACACCCGACTCATCGGGGCCCTGTCGCCCGGTCAGGTGAGCCGCAAGCGGCGAAACACCTGGCCCTGCACCG
This sequence comes from Burkholderiales bacterium, assembly GCA_030603635.1. Classification (GTDB taxonomy): domain Bacteria; phylum Pseudomonadota; class Gammaproteobacteria; order Burkholderiales; family Burkholderiaceae_C; genus Tepidicella. Next base: position 18,452 of record JAUVXK010000044.1, read on the forward strand.
AAGAGGCGATGGCACATTTCGCCCACAAGAAGGGCTTTGCCCGCTGGGACCCTCGCGTGCTGCGCGACTACATCGAGCACGGCACACACGACGTGGCCACCGCCACCGGCACCAAGCGCGTGCTGAGTTTCGACCGCGAGGTGGAAACGCGCATCTACAACACCCTGCCCCACAACCTCGACCGCCTGCTGCGCCGCCACCCGTTGCAATGCCCGGTGGCCTTTGTGGGGGGCACCGAGTCGACCGAAATGCGTCAGGTGGGCATGGTCATGACCCACCGACTTGTGGGAAAGTCCCCGAGCGAACGCCTGCAGATGATCGAGGGCACGCACCTGTTCCCCATGGAACGACCCGAAGAAACCGCTGTGGCCATCGAGCGCGCCCTGCGCAGCTTCATGGCCGGTTGATCTCCTGCGACGGGGGCTCCACGCCAGGCCCCTCGGCCTTGGCGTCGGCCACCGGCGCCCGAGGGTCCAGCTGCAGCACGGCCTGCGAACCGGTGCCCATCATCACGAAGTCGAACTTCTCGGCCTCTGGCACCGGGGCCGCCGCCCGAATGCGCTTGACGGCGTAGAACGACAGCAGCGTCAGCACCACGGCAAAGTACAGCATCAGGCTTTCGGCCTGCAGGAAGTCCATGAAGATGCCCGCCAGCGTGGGCCCCAGCGCCGCCCCAATACCATGCACCAGCAGCAACCCACCCGTCACCTCCAGCACGCGGGAGCTGTCCACCATGTCGTTCACGTGCGCCACGCTCAGGCCGTAGATCGTGAACACCAACCCGCCGAAGAGCAGGCCGATGGCGATCACCACCCACTCCGCGTGGCGGGCCAGCAGGAAGGCCACCACCGCCAGCACGGCGCTGAGGATCATCACCCACAACAGCACGTGGCGACGGTCGTGGCGGTCGGAATAATGCCCCACCGGCCACTGGAAGATGGCCCCCCCCAGGATGGTCGCCGCCATGAACGCGGCCACACCCGCTTCGGAAAACCCCACACCCTGCGCAAACACGGCCCCCATTCCATAGAACGCCCCGTTGATGAGCCCGGAGCCCACGGCCCCGGCCACCCCCAGCGGCGAGGTCTGGTACAGGTAGCGCAGGCTCAGCCGGGGTGCATCCACCGGTTCGGGCTCTTCCACCTGGGTCAGCGTGATGGGCAGCAGCGCGAAAGAGAACATCACCGACACCAGCACGAACGGCACAAAGCCCAGCGTGTCCCCCACCAGTATCAGCCACTGGCCCAGCGCCAGCGCCACGAAGTTCACCGACATGTACACCGCGAACACCCGCCCCCGATGCTGCGTGGGCGCGACCGTGTTGAGCCAGCTCTCCACCACGATGTACAGCCCCACCAGACAGGTGCCGGTGATGAAACGCAGCGCGCCCCAGAACCACGGGTCCACCCACAGCGCGTGCAGGATGGGCATGGTGGACGCCAGCGACGCCATGGCCGCAAACGCCCGGATGTGCCCCACGCGGCGGATGATCATCGGGCACACGAAGGTGCCGTACACGAAACCCACGAAATAGGCCGACATGACCAGCCCGAGCACCACGCCCGAGAAGTCGGCCATGCCGCCGCGCAACCCCACCACGGAAAACAGCAGGCCCACGCCCACCACCAGCAAACCCACGCCGCTGAGCAGCGACGACAACGGCAACAGCAATCGGTTCATCACCGTGGGAGCGGATTCAGGGCATCCAGTTCACCCACCCGGTGTAGGCGGTGACCAGAACCAGCAGCCCGAACCCGATGCGATACCAGGCAAACGGCACGAAGGTGTGGCTGGCTACATAACGCATCAGCCACTTCACGCAAACCCAGGCCGACGCCCACGACACCACCAGGCCCACGGCGAAGAAGGGCAGGTCCTCCAGGCTGAGCAAGGCGCGGTGCTTGTACAGGTCGTAGGCCGCCGCGCCGAACAGCATGGGAATGGCCAGGAAAAAGCTGAACTCCGTGGCCGCACGGCGGGAAAAGCCCAGCGCCATGGCCCCGATGATGGTGGCCCCGGACCGGCTCACGCCCGGCACCAGTGCCAGGCACTGGATCAACCCCACCCCGAGCGCGTCGCGCCAGCGCACGGTATCCACATCGTCTATGCGCTGCACCGGCGAACGGGCCTGCCGTGCCTCCACCCACAGCATCACCAGTCCGCCCACGATGAAGCCGATCGCCACCACCTGCGGGTTGAACAGCACACCCTTGATCACATCGATGAAAAGCACCCCCGCCAGGGCCGCGGGCACGAAGCCAATCAGCACATTGGCGGTGAAACGCTGCGCGCGCGCCTCGCGTGGCAGCTCCACCACGGTCTGCAGCAGCCGCTGCATGTAGAGCGACACGATGGCCAGGATCGCACCCGTCTGGATCACCACTTCAAACAGCTTGATCTTCTCGCCCTCCAAGCCCAGGAGAGCCGCCGTGAGGATGAGGTGCCCGGTGGACGAAATGGGCAGGAATTCGGTCAGGCCCTCCACCACGCCCATGACGGCGGCCTTGAACAGCAAAACAATATCCATACGGTCTGGCACGGAAGAAAAAAGCACAGGCACCTGCCTGCGCTGAAGTTGAAGCGCCTATCGTAGCTGAAGGGCTCTTTCACCCTGCTCTCGTCACCTGAATCCACGTGTCATTTCACGCCGCCATGGCGTCGATTCACGCCGCGTGCCGGTCATCCATCGCAAACCGGTTGGCGCGTGGGCGGGCGGTGCGCATGATTCACCCCACCCCCACATACGCAACGGAGCACCCCATGAAAAACCCACTGCCCCCCAGCAACCCCCTGTCGCCCGAACTTGAGCGCATCGCACGCAAGCGCGCGAACGCCAAGCTGGGCCTTTATGTGCACGCCTTGGTGTACGCCGTGGTCATCACCGGCTTGAACGTGCTGGCCCTCAGCCAGGGCAAGGCCTGGGCGCTCTGGCCTGCCGCAGGCTGGGGATTCGGGCTGCTGATGCACGGCCTGGGGGTGTTTGCCGTGGGCCCTG
>JAUVXK010000014.1 GCA_030603635.1 Burkholderiales bacterium
CGACGAACGCTGCGAGTGGCTGGTGCCCGGCATGCTGAAAGACAAGATCCAGGCCTTGTTGAAAAGCCTGCCGCAGAAGCCCCGTGCGCGGCTGGTGCCGCTGCCGGAGAGTGCTGAACGATTTGCCGCGATACTGGCGACACCTGAACATTACGCTCAGGGCAGCCTGACCGATGCCCTGCTGCAGGAAGTGCGACAGATCACCGGGCTGGACGTCAAGCGCACCGACTTCAAGCTCGACATGCTGCAACCCCACCACTTCATGAACCTGCGCGTGGTGGACGAACATGGCCGGCAATTGGGACAAAGCCGCCAACTGGGGGCCTTGAAGGCGGAGTGGGGTGTCAAGGCGAGAGGGGCTTTTCAGGCCTTGGCGCAAGTCAAACTGGCTGACCGGGAAGGGGGGCCTGCATCGGTGGGTGTGGTTCCGGCAGCCGGTACGGCTCCATCTGTGGCAGCAAGTTCCAGCCCTGCGAGTGTGCCGACGCGTGCCTCCCCGTCCGCTGTGTCCCATTCCCCACCTGCCGACGGCGCCCAACGCCACAGCACCTGGGCCTTTGGCGACTGGCCCGAGATCATGGAAATCCGCAAGGGCGGACAGACGCTGCTGGGCTTCCCCGCGCTGATCGACGGAGGCGATGCCGTGACGGTCGAGGTGTTTGACGAGCCCGAGGTGGCGGCCCGCAAGCACCATGCGGGGCTGCGCCGCCTGTTCGCCCTGCAGATCCGCGACGCGCTCAAATACCTCGAAAAAAACATTCCCGACCTGCAGAAGATGGCCGTGGCCTACATGGCCCTGGGCACGCAGGAGGAGTTGCGCGACCAGATCATCGCCGTGGCCATGGACCGGGCGTTCATGCTGGAGCCGCTGCCCACGAATGAGACCGACTTCAAGCGTCGACTGGAAGAAGGCCGTGGCCGCCTGACCCTGATCTGCAACGAGGTGGCCCGACTGTGCGGCGCCGTGCTTGCAGAGTACGGGGCCGTCCAGCGCAAGCTCAAGGACACCAAGGGCGCCGCCGAGGCCGTGGCCGACGCGACCCAGCAACTGCAGCGGCTGATGGGCAAGCGCTTTCTGCTCGAGACGCCCTGGTCGGCCTTGCAGCATGTGCCGCGTTACCTCAAGGCCATCGTGATGCGGCTCGACAAACTCCGGGCCGATCCGGTGCGCGACGCCGCCCGCATGGTGGACGCCAGGCAGCAGGAACAGCGCTACTGGCGCCTCGTGGCCGAGCGCAAGGGCGTGACCGACGAGCGCATGAACGAGTTGCGCTGGCTGTTGGAGGAGTTGCGCGTGAGCCTGTTTGCCCAGGAGCTGCGCACCCCACAGCCCGTGAGCGTGAAACGGCTGGACAAGGTCTGGAGCCAGATCAGCCACTGAGGGCCGTGCCCCCTCATGTGCTCCATTCAGCGTCCCAGGCGCGTGAGGACGCCATAGACAAACAGCAGCACGGCCAGCGCCGTGGTGACCGAGCTGATGCCCAGCACAGGTTCGACCGCAGTGATTCCGGCGATCTTGCCAGCCAGTGACAGCATCATCACGGGAAGGCTCACGTTGTAGAGCCAGAACTGGACCTTGGCCATGCGGCCTTCAGACAATGAAGGCCATGCGCTGACAGCCCAGGAGAACAGGCCCATCGAGACCCAACCCAGCAAGGCGATGTGGGCATGCACGGGGTACCAGCGGATGTCTCCACTGGCTCCCATGTAAACCCCAAGTAGGACTGCGGCAGCAAAATAACAGGCGGCCAGGCGCATCCAGGCATGACCGGCGACGGTGGAGGTTTCCATATTTCAGTTTCCTTGATTGAACGTTTGATCGGATAAATAATGAGACAATCGTCTCAAATGAGATTTGAGTCTCATAATTTGCCTGTTGCAACCATGTCTTCATCCCGGCAACCCACTCCATCCCCCTCGTCCTCGACTTCGCCAGGGCGGGAACGCCAGCGTCAGCGGACCCGGCAACTGCTGTTGCAGGCTGCGCAGGAACTCGTCAACCAGGGCCATGCCACGCCCAGTCTTCCCGACATCGCCGAGCACGCGGGCATCTCGCGTGCCACGGCCTACCGATATTTCGGATCTGCAGAGGCCGTGCTGCATGACGCCTTGTTCGACCGAGCCGTTCCCGACCCAGCAGAGTTGTTCGACCCGAAGGAAGATGCAGCCGACGCGGCATCCCGTGCGGCACGCTCGATCAATGCCTTGCTGCTGAACGACGAGGTGGGCCTGCACGTGATTGAGCGCTCATTCATGCAGACTTGGCTGGAACAGCCTCCTGGAAAGCGGGTCGCCCGGCCGGGGCGACGAATGCGGCTGATCGAACCGCTGGTCGAGGGACTGGCCGACCGGCTCGACGTGGCGGCCCGCCAACGGCTGCGCACGGCGCTGGCGTTGATCATGGGCAGCGAAGCCGCGCTGTCGCTGTCGGACGTGGTGGGTGGCGATCGGGAGGCGGGGATTGCCGCATCCGAGTGGGCCGCGAAGGCCTTGGTCAGTCAGGCCTTGCTGGAGGCCGGCGAAGACCCGCCGCCTCGGTCGTGAGGGGGCTTCAGAGCCGCGCCAGCCGGGCCAGCGCAGCCTTCAGCGTGTCGTCCCGCTTGGCGTAGCAGAAGCGGATCACTTTCTGGTCGAAGCCGTTGCCGTAGAACGCCGAGAGCGGAATGGCCGCCACGCCCACCTCGCGGGTGAGCCACTGGCAGAAATCACCTTCGGGCAGGTCTTTTTCCGGCACGGCCAGCCCCGAGATGTCCACGCACTGGAAGTACGTGCCTTCGCTAGGCAGCAGCCGAAACCGGGTCCGTGCCAGGCCCTGGCGGAACAGGTCGCGCTTGGCTGCATAGAAGGCCGGCAGCTCCAGGTAGGGAGCCGGGTCGGCCATGTAGGCGGCCAGCCCATGCTGCATGGGCGTGTTCACGGTGAACACGTTGAACTGGTGCACCTTGCGGAATTCCGCCATGAGCGGGGCTGGCGCCACCACATAACCCACTTTCCAGCCGGTCACGTGGTAGGTCTTGCCAAAGCTGCTGACGATGAAGGCCCGTGCGGCCAGCCCGGGGTAGCGGGCCGCGCTTTCGTGTGGCTGGCCGTCGTAGACCATGTGCTCGTACACCTCGTCGCTGATCAGCAGCACGTCGGTGGGGGCCAGCAGCTCTTGGAGGCGCAGCATGTCGTCGCGCGTCCACACCCGGCCGCTCGGGTTGTGCGGGCTGTTGATGATCAGGGCGCGGGTGCGCGGCGTGATCGCAGCAGCGATGCGGTCAAAGTCCGGCCGGAAGGTGCCGGGGGTGAGTGGCACCCGCACCACCACGCCGCCGGCCAGTTCGATGTTGGGCACGTAGCTGTCGTAGCAGGGCTCCAGCACGATCACCTCGTCGCCAGGGTGGACGACGGCCAGCACGGCCGTGAGGATGGCTTGCGTGGCGCCGGCCGTGACGGTCACTTCTGCCAGGACGTCGTATGAGTGGCCATACAGTGCTTGCACCTTGGCAGCAATTGCCTGACGCAGCGCGGGGATGCCGGTCATGGGCGGGTACTGGTTGTGGCCGGCGCGCATGGCGTCGTTCACGGCATCCAGCAGCCGCGGGTCGCAGTCGAAGTCCGGAAAGCCTTGCCCGAGGTTGACCGCCCCCGTCTCGGTGGCCAGGGCCGACATCACCGTGAAGATGGTGGTGCCCACGTGGGGCAGGCGGCTTTGCACAGCCGGCGTACGGGGTTCAATGGCAGGAATGGGGGCGTTCATGATCGGTGTGGAAGACTTACAGGTCGTAATCGTGGCCGTGGCCCTGCATGGCCTTCATGATGAGGTCGCGCGAGAGACGGTCGCCAAGGAGTTCGGCAAAGCGCAGCACGAACTGGCGCAGGTAGGCTCCCCGCTTGAAGGCAACGCGGGCCACGTTCTGCCCGAACAGGTGTCCTGCGGGGCGGGCCACCAGATCCGGGTGGCGCTCTTCGCCCTGCATGGCCATCTCGGCCACGATGCCCACGCCCATGCCTAATTTGACGTAGGTCTTGATCACGTCGGAGTCGATGGCCTCCAGCACGATATGGGGTTTGAGCTGGCGAAGTCCGAAGGCCTGGTCGATGCGTGTACGGCCGGTGAACGAGGGGTGGTAAGTGATGAGCGGCACTTGGGCCAGGTCCTCCAGCCCGATGCGTTCCTTGTCCAGCAATGGGTGCGCAAACGGGAGCACCAGCACGTGCTGCCAGTCGTAGCAGGGTAGGGTGATCAGGTCCTCGTATTGCGACAGCGATTCGGTGGCCATGCCGATGTCGGCGACGTCGTCCATCAGCATCTGCGCCACCTGGGCGGGTGAGCCCTGGTGCAGGCTCACGGCCACCTTGGGGTAGATCTGCCTGAGTTTGGCCACCGGTCCGGGGAGCACGTAACGGGCCTGTGTGTGGGTGGTGGCAATGCTCAGGGTGCCGCTGTCCTGGGCCGAGAACTGTTCGCCGATGCGCTTGAGGTTGTTGACCTCGCGCATGATGACCTCGATGCTCTTGAGCACGTGCTGGCCCGGTTCAGTGACGCGTTTGATGCGCTTGCCGTGGCGGGTGAAGATGTCCACACCGAGCTCATCCTCCAGCTCGAGGATGGCCTTGGAGACGCCTGGCTGGGAGGTGTGCAGTGCCTTCGCTGCCTCCGTGAGGTTGAGGTTGCGGCGCACCGCTTCCTGGACAAAGCGGAACTGGTGCAGGTTCATGCGGGATGGTCCTCCAGGGCGAGTTCGGCGAGCAGGGCGATCAGGCGCGGATTCTCGCCGGCCGTGGGCAACAGGTGCAAGCGCACCGTCGGGTGCTGATGACGCAGGGTCGTCATGAGTTCGGGCAGGTCTTCGCGTGCGTGCTTGCCCATCCCGAAGAACAGGGGAAGTATCCGGATGTCGGTGGCGCCTGTGTCCACGAGCTCAGCCACGGCTGCCGGCAGGGAAGGCTCGCACAACTCCAGATAGGCACAGCGAACTGGGCTGGCCGGGTCAAGGGTGACAATGGCGTCAGCCACGGCCTCGACCGGCCGACGCCACAGCGGGTCGCGGGAACCATGGGCAAAGATGACGACGGCGCGCATGCGGTTCCCTATCGTTTCAGGACCAGCCAGCCAAACGCCCCGAGCGAGGCGAGCGAGTACAGCAGCGATGGTGCCGCAGAGGCGAGCCAAGGCTCCCAGTCTCGCAGGTTGCCGATGTAGCCAAACACGTTGTTGAGCAAGAAGAAGCTGATCCCGATCATGACACCGGCGAACACATAGGCAGCCAGCCCTTTCGAGCGGAAGTGCAGATAGGCGAAAGGGAGGGCCAGGACCACCATCACCAGGCAGCTCAGGGGATAGAACACCTTGCGCCAGAACTCGATCTCGTAGCGTTGGGCGGTTTGGTTGTTGGCCTCCAGATGACGGATGTAGCGGAACAGGTCGGTCGTGCGCATCCGCTCCGGTCTCAGCAGGGCCACCGCGATCATGTCGGTGGTCAGCGTGGTCGGCCAGTCCAGGGTGTCGGATTCGACATAACGGGTTTGCGCCGCCTCGGTGCCGATGTCGAACTCACGCAGGTGCACCTCACGCAGTCGCCACAGGCCAGCGGCATTGTCCACAGTGGCGGTGTCCGCCTGCACGGTCAGGCGCAGCCGTCCGTTGTCGTCAAAGGTGAAGATGCGCACATCCTGGAGCTCGCCCCGGGCGTCCATGGCCCGCACGTTCACAGAGCTCTGGGTCTGGTCGCCGCGTTCCTTGAGCCAAGCCCCTGTCTGTCCGACGCTGATGCGGCCCTGGTAACTGGCTTTGAGCAGTTGCCCCTGACGGTCCGCCCAGGGTGCCAGATAGTCGCCGATGGCGACCGTCAGCACCACGAAACCTGCGCCCAGCCACAGCATGTTCTGCAGGGCCCTCCAGGGTCCCAGCCCACTGGTGCGCAAGATGGTGAATTCCGAGCCTTGCGCCAGTCTCACGAGACCATAGACCGAGCCGATGAGCACCGCGATCGGCAGCAGTTCGTACAAGCGGCTGGGCACCAGCAGGCCCACATACAACAGGGCTTGCGGCATGCCGTACTGCAGGGAAGCATCCAGTGGCGACACCCGTCCCAGTGCGGGGAGTTCGTCCACCAGGTCGAAGAACACGAACAGCGACAGAAACGCCAGCGCCACGAAGCCGATGGCGGTCAGCACCTCACCAAAGATCAGCTTGCGCACTGTCCTCATGCTGCTGTCCTTGGCAGGCCCGGCGTGGGCAGGCGCCAGCCCCAGTGGCGCTTGGCCAGCCACAGCAGGCTGAACATCAGTACGCTGCCGTGCAGGCCCAGCATCAGGACCGGCCAAGACACCAGCCCACCTGCCACCCAGCCCTGGCCCAGGTTGAGCAGGTTGTAGTACACCACGAAGGCGAACAGCATGAACAGGAGGTTTCCGCTCTTGCCTGCACGCGGATTGTTGGCGGCCACGGCTACCCCCATCAGGGTGAAATTCAGCGCGGTCAGTGCCATGCCAACCCGCCACGATAGCTCACCGGCATGGGCCGGATGGGGTTGGGTGACGAGTTCCCAGGTGGAGCGGGCCTTGAGGCCTGTGCCTACGCCTTGAGGCCCCGGGGTCTGGCCGATCTGGATGCCGTAGGTGGCGAACTCGCTGATCCTCACGATCCCCTGCGCTTCGGGTGCGACCTGATCCAGTCGCTGCCCTTGTTCCAGAAGAAGCATCTGCTGATCACCGACCCACTGTACCCGACCGGTGCGTGCCGAGGTGATGGTTTCCTTGCCGTCCCGGCCAGTGTTCGAGATGAATACGTTGCTCCCCTCGGTGCCATCGACAGTGTCCTTGTCGATGAAAAACACCCTTCTTCCGCCCGAGGACTCCTGGAACTGACCCGGCGCGATCCGCTCCAGGTCGCCTCTTTGCTCATAACGGCCACGAAGTTCGTCGGTCTGATGGTTGGCCCAAGGCCAGGCAAGCATCACCAGCAGGAAGATCGCGAGCAGGATCGGCCACGCGAAACGGAACACAGGTGGCAGGAACGAAGCGATGCCGCGGCCACTCGCAAACCAGATGACCATTTCGCTGTCGCGATACATGCGTGAGAGGGTGGATACGACCGCGATGAACAGTGCCAGTGTCAGCACCGTGGGCAGGCGACCGATGACGGTGTAGGTCAGCACCAACAGGATTTCTTCCGGGTTCACGCTGCCTTTGTTGGCCAGGCCCAGCGTGCGGATCAGCAGCATCGTGATCACGATGGTGAGCAACACCAGCAACGAAGCGCCGAAGCTTCGCGCCATTTCGCGGCGCAGGGAGGAATGGAATAACATCGTCTGAAACCAACAACAGCCGACATTATGGACTTCGAGCTCAAAACCCTCACCTCCCATCAGGCCGCCAGTCTGGCAGCCGACGCCCTGATCCTGCTGTGGCCCGACCGGGCCGACCAGGCTGCCGTCGGTCCGGGGGACCCGCTGACACTGTGGGCGCGTGGGGCCGTGGCCGACCAGGATATCGAACCTGCTCTCGCGAGTTGCTTGCTGGCCCATCGGCTGCCGGGTGTTCAGCCGCGACGCCTCGTTCTGGTCCGTACAGGAAACGGCTCGGGAAGAACCACCCACCAGGCCGTCACGGCAGCGATGAAGGCCCTTGCGGGCGATGCCGTCAAGCGGCTGGTGCTGGTGGCCGGCGATGCCGAGGCGGCGGCCGTATCGGCGGCGGTGCGGGCGGTATCCGAGGCGAGCTACCGCTACATTGCCACCAAGTCCCAGGCCAAGCCCCGCGTTCTGCAAAAGGTTGTCGTGGGCGTTGCGGATGCGGCCGCCGTGCGCCAGGCCTTCGACCAGGGTGTGGCCGTGGCGCAGGGCGTGGAGCTGGCGCGGGAGTGGGCCAACCGCCCGGGCAATCACGCCACGCCCACGATGTTGGCGGAAGCGGCCCGGCAGCTCGGCAAGTTGCCAGGGATGTCGGTGGAGGTGCTGGGGCCGAAGGACGTGGCCAAGCTCGGCATGGGGGCGTTCATGGCCGTCGCGCAGGGCTCCAACGAGCCGTTGCGCTTCATCGTGCTGAAGTACCAGGGCGCGGCCAAGTCCAGTGTCCCGGTGGTGCTGGTGGGCAAGGGCATCACCTTCGACACCGGGGGCATCTCCCTCAAGCCGGCCCCCGAGATGGACGAGATGAAGTTCGACATGGGCGGGGCTGCCAGCGTGCTGGGCACCTTTGCCGCACTGGCGCGGCTACGGCCTGCTCTCAACGTGGTGGGTCTCATTCCCACCTGCGAGAACATGCCGGACGGGCGCGCCGTCAAGCCTGGTGATGTGGTTACCAGCATGAGCGGACAGACCATCGAAGTTCTCAACACCGACGCCGAGGGCCGCCTGATCCTCTGTGACGCGCTGACCTATGCTCAGCGTTTCAAGCCCCGTGCGGTCATCGACGTGGCGACGCTGACCGGTGCCTGCGTGATTGCCCTGGGTGGCGTGCGTTCTGGCCTGTTCTCCAACCGGGACGACCTTGCCCAGGCCTTGTCCGATGCGGGAGAAGCGGCGCTGGACCCCTGCTGGCGCATGCCGCTGGACGATGAATACGCCGAAGGCCTGAAATCGAACTTTGCCGACATGGGCAACGTCGCCGGGCGTCAGGCCGGCGCGGTGACGGCGGCCAAGTTCCTGCAGAAATTCGTCGGCGACCTGCCCTGGGCGCATCTGGACATCGCGGGTGTGGCGTGGAAGGGGGGGGCGGCTAAGGGAGCGACTGGCCGGCCCGTTCCGTTGCTGCTGCGTTACCTGCTCGACGAGGCCGACCGGGTGGTACGGGAACCCCGCAAGGCACGCAAGCCCGCCAGCGCCAGAACCGCCCGGAAACGCTGAAGTTATGGGCACAGCCATCGCGTTTCACTTCAACGTGCCGGAACTGGAGGCGTACCTCTGCCGCCTGCTGCGCAAGGTCACGCTGGCGGGTCAGCGCTCCTGGGTGCTGCTTCCTGAGGAGCGGTTGCGTGCCATCGACGACACCCTCTGGACCTTTTCCGCGCAGGAGTTCGTATCGCACGCAGTCAGTGGCCTTTCGCCGGAGTCGGTGCTGCGCCGCTCGGCGGTGGTGCTATCGACCGGCGCCATGCCCGAGCCGGCTTCCGACGCCGGGGTGCTGGTGAACCTGCTGCCTGCGGTGCCCGCGGGGTTTGAGCGGTTCGAGCGGCTGTTGGAAATCGTCCTCGAAGACGATGCACTCAAGGCTGCGGCCCGCGAGCGCTGGCGCCACTACGCTGCACAAGGGTACGACATCGAACGCCACGACGTGGCCCAGCTTGCGGGGCGCCTGCAGGGCCGGTGAAGGCAGCGCCTCCAAACAACATGGCCCCATGAAGGGGCCATGTGGGGGATGCGCAAGGCTTGATCAGGAGAGGTGACCGCTGATGAGCTTGGTCATCTCGAACATCGAGACCTGGGGCTTCTTGAAGATCTCCTTGAGCTTCGCGTCGGCATTGATCATGCGCTTGTTCGTAGCGTCCTGCAGCTTGTTCTTCTTGATGTATTCCCACACCTTCTTGGTCACTTCCGTGCGCGGCATGGGCTTGCTGCCGATCACGGCTGCCAGGGTGGCGCTCGGGGTCATCGGTTTCATGAACGCGGCATTGGGCGTGCGCTTGGCTGGCGCAGCTTTAGCAGCAGGGGCTTTTTTCGCAGTTGCCATGGTTGAGTCCTTCTGTTGGTTGAGACATGTCATGGGGTGCAGGAACACCGGCCACGAACGGTGGTCATCCTATACGCAAAGTTCCCGGTTTCATAGAGAGCAGGCGGGTTTTTTTCGGGCGGGATGGGTTTTTCCTAGGTCCTGGCTCGCCACAGATGACATTCGGCGTGTTTCCTGTCAGCCTGGTGCAAGGCTGCAGGCGTTTGCATGGCTATGATCATTGAAGGCCCTGGTCCAGGTTCCGGGGCGTTTCAGCAGCGAGGATAACCATGAAATATGCCACTTGCGACCTGTGCGATGCGTACAAGAACGACCACAGTGGAGACTTCCGGGTGCTGCCGCCCGTGTTTCGGGATTTCGGTGGGCGCTCTGCGTTTGCCGGTCCTGTGGCGGTGGTCAAGTGCCATGAAGACAACTCCCTGGTCAAGGCCGCGGTCGAGTCGCCGGGTGAGGGGCGGGTGCTGGTGGTCGATGGTGGCGGATCGCTGCGGCGGGCACTGGTCGGTGGCAATCTGGCTGCCGCTGCTGCGCGCAACGGCTGGGCCGGCATCGTCGTGGATGGGTGCATCCGCGACGTGGCCGAACTGAGTGCCTGCGACGTGGGCATCCGGGCCCTGGCCGCCATGCCCCTGCCGACCGAGAAGCGCCAGGAAGGGCAGCGCGACGTACCTGTATGGATACAGGGTGTGCTGATCCACCCGGGCGACTGGCTGTATGCGGACGAAGATGGCATCGTGCTCAGCCGTCGTCCCATCCACGGTTGAAAGGGCGTGGCTCACCCGGTGACGACGCGGATCAGGCCGTCAGGCCCTTGTAGAGCATGAAGCCGGCCAGCACGTACAAAATGAGCGCAAACACCCGCTTCAGCGGCTTGACCGGCAGCGCGTGTGCAGCCCGCACGCCCAGGGGTGCGGTGAGCACGCTGGCCGTGGAGATCACCAGCAAGGCCGGCAGGTAGATGTAGCCGAGAGAAGCAGAGGGCAAGCCCTCCACGCCGCGGCCCGAGACGATGTAGCCCGCTGCGTTGGCCAGTGCAATCGGAAAGCCCAGGGCGGCGCTGGTCGCCACCGCGTGGTGGATGGTGACGTTGCACCAGGTCAGGAACGGGACGCTGACGAAGCCGCCTCCGGCGCCGACCAGCCCCGACAGAAATCCGATCACCCCGCCTGCCGCGAACTGGCCAGACGTGCCAGGCAGGGTGCGGCTGGGTTGGGGCTTTTTGTCGAGCAGCATCTGGGTGCCGGAAAAAGCCACGAACCCGGCAAAGACGAAGGCCAGCCATTGACCCCCGAGCAGCGCAAACACCCCCAGGCTGGCCAGGGCGGCGCCGGTCACGATGCCGGGTGCCAATCGCACGACGATGTCCCAACGGACGGCCCCACGCCGATGGTGGGCGCGCACGCTGGAGAGGGACGTGAAAATGATGGTGGCCATGGACGTGGCGATCGCCACCTTGACGGCCAGATCGGCCGATACGCCCTGAGCCGTCACGATGACGGTGATGAACGGCACCATCAGCATGCCGCCACCAATGCCCAGAAGCCCGGCGAGAAAGCCCGTGAACACACCCAGGGCCAGCAACTGGACCACCAGCAAAGGATCGAACATGCAAGAGGTAAAAAAGTGGAGGGTGTCTGCCGTTGTGCCGGACCGTCATCCTGAACGTGGGGGTTCAGGTGGGCGAGGGCAACGCAGCTTCGGGTTCATCTGACGCGAGACGCTCACACCCGCTGCGCAATGTACCAAGCCCGGGCTCAAAGAGCATTGGTTCAAGGAAATATAAAGCCCGGCCCCAACGGCAGACGCCCCGATTGTAGTACGGGGCCGAGCGGCTGAACCGGCTCAGAACAGCCGTCCGTCCGGTGCCAGGGCGGCGTCGAGGCGCTGCAGCAGGGCCTGGAGTTGGGCTTCCTGGGCGGACAGGTGGGTGGGGTCCTCGATGTCGCCCGATTCCGTGTTGCCGAAGGAGGAATTGCGAAACCCGCTGCCGTCCTTCTGGAACAGTTCGAACGCGATGTTGAGTGCCGCCAGCACGGCGATGCGGTCGCGGGCCTTGACCTTGCCTGCGTCGCGGATGCGGCACATGGCGCTGTCCACCTTGGCCACGGCTTCGCGCAGCGCGGGTTCGCCATCCACGGGGCAAGCCAGCATGTAGGTCTGGCTCATGATCTGGACTTCCACCTGTTTGATGCCGGGCTTGTTCATGTCGCGTTGTCTCCCAGGTCGTCGGGCAGTTGCTGCAGCAGGGCATCGAGCCGCGCACGTGCAGCCTGGGTCTGGGTCCTGAGGTGGTCTCTTTCCTGGGTGAGCTGACGCACCTGCTGGGTGAGCAGGGCGTTGGTGCGTTGGAGTTCCTCGTGACGCAGCAGCAGGCGCTCAATGCGCTCGGCGATCTGGTCTATGTAGTTCTGGGCAGCCATTTGCCGTCCATTGTAGGTCGCTTGTAAGACGACATCACTACAATGTGCTTTGTTGGTGCTCGCGGCGTGGTTCTTGCGCTGCAGTTCAACGGGAAGCTGGGGGAAATGGGCCTGCAAGCCGATTTCTAACCAGCGCTGCCCCCGCAACGGTAAGTGGACGGGCCCTGTCTCTTCAGACCGGGCTCCGCTTTCAATCCATCGCCACTGGGTAATTGCATTTACCTGGGAAGGCATTGAAGGTCGCCTCCACCAGCCCGGATACCGGCCAACAAGGTGGTGGTGCGACTGTGCACACAGAAGCATCACCGTGTCGCTCATGCACTGTCGGGGAAGGCAGTGAGGGCAGCAATGCTTGTTTCTCAATCATGAAGAAGTGCAATTTGCGCGTGCCCGTGGCCGCGCTGTCCCTGGCTTGTGCGGCCTCATGGCCTGTCGTGGCCCAGCCGATTGCGACATTGCCTGAGACTGTGGTTACTGCCACACGGTTTGCCCAAGAGCGTGACACATTGCCCTTTGGGGTGGACATCATCACAGCTGATGACATCCGCGCTTCAGGCGTTTCAACGGTAAATGAAGCAGTAATGCGCCTTTTGGGTGTGCCGGGCCATATTGATTTTTACGGGGGGGGCAATTACTCACTGGATCTGCGAGGTTTTGGTCAAACCGCCAATAGCAACCAGGTGGTGGTGCTGGATGGCGTGCGGCTGAACGAAGCTGACATGGATACGCCTCGGTTGTCTGGTATTCCTATCGATACGGTTGAGCGCATTGAGGTCTTGCGCGGCAGTGGTGCGGTGTTATACGGTGAGGGTGCTACGGGTGGGGTGATTGTGATCACCACCAAAGCCGGCACGGGCAAAGAACGGCGCAACAGCGCTTCAGCGTACGCGGGTGTCGGAACGAACCGCTTGCGTGAGTGGCGCGCGGGCGCTACGGTGGCAAGCGGCGGCTTTTCACTGGATGTGAACGGGCAGCGGCGCGATAGCGACAATCACCGTGCAAATTTCCGTGCGGAATCCGATGCCGCAGGAGTCACCGCGCAATGGTCGAATGATTTTTTGCGGGTAGGGGCGCGACACAGCGAAGACAAAGTCTCTACGGGGTTGCCTGGCGCCTTGAGTGCAGAACAGTTCGCGACGGATCCGACTCAGACCAGTACCCCGACCGACTGGGCTCGGGTTCGAAACGTCCGCCATGGCGTTTTTGCTCAAGCTATTCTGGGCGACTGGGAGCTGGCCGCAGACGCAGGATGGCGTGAAAAAACTTTGCGTAGCGCTTTCTATGACTACGATGTGGAGGCGCGCAATCTTGGGCTGCGTGCCCGTCACGAGTCCAGAGTTGCCGGTTTGGCGAATCGTTTGGTTATTGGCCATGACGTCAGCCATTGGCGCAGGGTTGTTCATGGTGCCAGTTCGAACCACAACTCTCGGTCGTGGTACTTGCAGGATGAGGTGACGCTGGCGTCTGGCATGCGTCTTTCTGGAGGTTGGCGTACCGAGCAAATGGACAAGGATGCCAATAGTGGGGCAGACCAGTTGGCAGACCGCCAGAGCGCCTGGGAGCTGGGCCTGCATCAACCGTTGACCGATACCTCGCGCATATGGGGCCGCGTGGGCCGCAGCTTCCGGCTTGCCAATGTGGACGAGTTCAGCTTCACCAACCCGGCGGTTGCGATCCGGCCGCAAGTGTCGCGGGATCTCGAGTGGGGATGGGAGTGGGGCCAAGCAAACCACAAGTTGCAGGTGCGCTTGTACCGAAACCTGTTGACGGATGAGATTGGTTACGATCCGGCGGTGGTAAATCCAAGTTCGTGGACCGGCTTGGGGGCCAACGTCAACTACGACCCTACCCGCCGTCAGGGCATGGAGTTCAATGCTGAGTGGGCATTGGACACGTCACTCACGCTTGGTGTCCGTTTCAATTTACGTGAGGCCACCTTCCGTTCGGGCACTTATGCTGGCAAGGATGTGCCGCTCGTTCCGCGCGAGTCCTTGGCTTTGCGTGCGCAGTGGGAGCCCCAGGCTCGGCATCGGGTCACGGCGGTGCTCAATTGGGTGGGCGCCCGGTCGCCGGATATGGCGAACCAGTGCCGCATGCCTTCCTACACCACTGTGAATGCACGCTACGCGCACGAGCGCGGGCCCTTGGAGTTCTCTTTTGCGGTGAACAACTTGTTCAACCGCAGCTATTACACACTGGCATATGCTTGTGCGGGAGACGTGCCAACTTCGGTCTACCCCGAGGCTGGACGAACTTTTGTGATGGCAATGCGCGTCAGGTATTGAGATGATGTCTTGCATCTGTATACCCGAGAGAATGCCCTGATGGGAGCCCATACTGCGCCCGCACTCCTCATCGCCGCCCCTGCCTCCGGCCAAGGCAAGACCACGCTGACCGCGGCCTTGGCGCGCCTGCATGCCCGGGCCGGGCGGCGGGTGCGTGTGTTCAAGTGCGGGCCGGACTTTCTGGACCCGCTCTGGCACGCGCTGGCCAGTGGCGCGCCGGTGCACCAGATCGACCTGTGGATGACGGGTGAGGAAGACATCCGCGAGCGCCTGCACGCAGCGGCGCAAGAGGCCGATCTGATTCTGGTCGAAGGAGTGATGGGGTTGTTCGATGGCGAACCGAGCGCGGCCGATCTGGCGCGGCGCTTTGGTTTGCCGGTGCTGGCCGTCATCAATGCGTCGTCCATGGCAGGGACGTTCGGTGCACTGGCGCATGGCCTGCAGCATTACCGCCCGGGGCTGCCTTGGGCGGGTGTGCTGGCCAACCAGGTGGGCAGCGACCGGCATGCGCAGATGTTGCAGGATTCGCTGGACGATCCTTCGCATTGGCTGGGTGCGCTGCGGCGCGACGCGGCCTGGACTCTACCGGAACGGCATCTGGGTTTGACGGTGGCTGGGGAAATCGACGACGCATTGCAGCGGCTGGATGCTGCCGCGGACGTGTTGAGCGGCACCCCGTTGGGACGCATGGGACCGGAAGACTTGCAGCGTTGGGTGGTGCACTTTGCACCGCCTGTAAAGCTGACTGCCCCACCTCAGTTGCTGGCTGGCCGCAAGGTGGCCGTGGCGCGGGACCGTGCCTTTTGCTTCATCTACGACGCCAACCTGGACACCTTGCGGGCGCTGGGGGCCGAAGTGGTGCACTTCTCGCCGCTAGCGGGTGAGGCGGTGCCCGCTTGCGATGCCCTGTGGCTGCCCGGGGGCTACCCGGAACTGCACGCGCAGACGCTGGGCGCGCAACACGCGGTGCGCGCCAGTCTGTTGGCCCACGTGGAGGCTGGGCGCCCCGTTTGGGCCGAATGTGGCGGCATGATGGCGCTGTTTGACGAACTGGAAACGCGCGAGGGTGAGGTGCATGCGATGTGGGGGCTGCTACCCGGCCGGGTCACCATGCAAAAGCGACTGGCCGCGCTGGGGCCGCAGCAACTGGCGCTGTCGCAAGGCACGCTGCGTGGTCACACCTTCCATTACTCCACGGCCGCAACCAGTGCCAAGGTGCTGACCCGCACCGCTCGCCCTGACGCCGAGCCCGTACCCGACGCCGGGGAGGCGCTTTACCAACTTGGCAGCGTGCGTGCCAGCTACTTCCACGCCTGGTTCGCGTCGGCGCCAGCGGCGGCGGCCAGCCTGTTCCTGCCCACGGCACAAGGGGAGCCCCAATGAGCACCGACCTTGGGCCACAACGCATCGTCTGCCTGACTGAAGAGACCACCGAGTGGCTCTACCTGCTGGGGCAGGAGCGCCGTATCGTCGGCATCAGCGGGTACACCGTGCGGCCCCGGCGTGCGCGGGAGGAAAAACCCAAGGTCAGCGCCTTTCTCAACGCCAAGATCGACAAGATCCTGGCGTTGCAGCCCGATTGCGTGTTCGGGTTCTCCGACCTGCAGGCCGACATTGCGGCGGCACTGGTACGCGCAGGTGTGCAGGTGACGGTATTCAACCAGCGCAGCGTGGCACAGATTTTTTCCGTGCTCTACCAGGTGGCCGCCATGGTGGGCTGTGAGGCGCAGGCGCAGCAGTGGGTCGCGCAACGGCGTGAACGCATCGCACAGATCGAGGTGGCGGTGAAGAGGTTGCAGGCACAGGGGCGGCGCAGGCCGCGCGTGTTCTTTGAGGAGTGGGACGAGCCGCACATCAGCGCCATCCGCTGGGTGTCCGAGTTGATGGGCATTGCCGGCGGCGATGACATCTTCCCGGAGCTGGCTCAGCAACCCATGGGCAAGCAGCGCATCATTGCCGATGGGGCAGAGATCGTGCGGCGTGCGCCGGACATCGTGATCGGCTCGTGGTGCGGCAAGAAGTTTCGCCCCGAAAAGGTGGCAGCCCGTGCAGGCTGGCAGGACGTGCCCGCAGTAAAGCATGGCCAGCTGTTCGAGATCAAGTCGGCCGACATCCTGCAGCCTGGCCCGGCAGCGTTGACCGATGGTTTGGAGCAGTTGCACCGCATCGTTGCGGAATGGATGGTCACGCATGGTTGAGCGCATGAGCATTGCCAGGTCCGAGTTGATCCTGGGCGGGCAGAAAAGCGGCAAGTCGCGCCGGGCGGAAGACTTGGCGCGTGCGTGGCTGGCGCAGCCCGGCCACAGTGCGTGCCTGCTGGCCACAGCCCAGCCCTGGGATGACGAGATGCGCGAGCGCATTGCACGCCACCAGCGTGATAGGGCAGAGAAGGTGCCGGGCATGGCCACGCTGGAGGTGGGGGCTGGCCTGGTAGAGGCCTTGGTGCGCGAGAGCCGCCCGGACACGCTGTTGGTGGTGGACTGCCTGACCTTGTGGTTGACGGCAGGCCTGATGCCGATGGCTGGTGAGCCTTGGTCTGCCGATGAGCTTGATGCCCAGTTGGCGAGCTTGGTGGAAACGCTGGAAAGCCTGCCTGGACCGGTGGTGCTGGTCAGCAACGAGATCGGGCTGGGCGTGATTCCCATGGGTCGCGACGTGCGCGCCTTTGTGGATGCGCTGGGGCGGCTGAACCAGCGCGTGGCCGGGGTGTGCGAGCGCGCCATCCTCATGGCGGCGGGGCTGCCCATGGTGCTGAAAGGAAACACATGACCCGCGTTTTGACCAGGGCGTGGCACCGCGCGCTGACCCTTGTGTTGCTTGGCACGTGCTGGGCGGGCAGTGCGTTGCACGCGGCGCCGTTGGAAGTGACCGATGACCGTGGCCAGATGGTGCGTTGGGAGCAGGCGCCGCAGCGCATCGTGTCTCTGCTGCCGTCGTTGACGGAGACCGTGTGCGAGCTGGGTCAATGCCATCGCCTGGTGGGTGTGGACCGCTATTCCAACTGGCCGCAGGCCGTGACGCGGCTGCCACAGCTGGGAGGCGGACTGGATCCGAACATTGAAGCCATCGTCGCGCTGCGGCCCGATGTCGTTCTGGTGAGCACCGCCACGCGTGCCAGCGACCGCCTGCAGGCGTTGGGCCTGAAGGTGGTGGCGCTGGAGCCCAAGACCCATGCCGATGTGCGCCGGGTGTTGGGCAAAGTGGCGCAGGTGTTGGGCCTGCCCGTGAGCGACAGCGAGCGCGTATGGAGGCACATTGATGCGGCCGTGTCGGCGGCGGCGCAATCTCTGCCTGCGGCGGCGCGGGGCACGCGCGTGTACTTCGAAGTCAATCGCGCGCCTTACGCGGCGGGCGAATCGTCCTTCATTGGCGAGACGCTGCAACGGCTGGGCGCGCGCAATATCGTTGGGGCGGCGCTGGGGCCGTTTCCCAAGCTCAACCCCGAGTTCGTGGTGCGTGCCAACCCAGATGTGATCATGGTAGGTGACCGTAACTTCGCGGGTATGACCGACCGGCCGGGCTGGGCGGGCATTCGCGCAGTGCGCGAAAAGCGCCTGTGCGTGTTCCCCACGGCAGAGGCCGATCTGCTGGTGCGGCCGGGCCCGCGCATGGCAGAGGCGGCCCGCATCATGGCCGCCTGCCTGGCGGACAAGGCGCCAGGCGCCACGGGCGATGCGCGGCGGCCCGCACCGCAAGGCAAGGGCCAGCCGTGAGCGGGGTGTCGCCGATGGCTCGCCGAGCGTGGTGGCTGAGCGCCGTTCTGGTGTCTGCAGCAGCCATGCTCATGATTCTGGGGACCAGTGTCGGCAGTACGGGCCTGGACAGCCTGCGGGCCATGTGGCAAGACCCCGTGGCTGCGCAGATCGTCTGGGACATCCGCTTGCCGCGCTCGCTGGGCGCCTGGCTGGCTGGAGCGCTCCTCGGTCTGGCTGGAGCGGTGGCTCAAGGCTTGTTCCGCAACCCGCTGGCAGATCCTTACCTGCTGGGCAGCGCCTCGGGCGCGTCTTTGGCCGTGGCGCTGGCACTGGCGCTTTTTGGCGGCAGCCCCTTCGCCACCGCCTGGGTGTTGCGCCTGGGTTTGACCGGGGCGGCGTTTGCCGGTGCCGTGGCGGCGGTGCTGCTCACGCTGGTGCTGGCGCAAGGCGTGCAGCACAGCCTGCGCCTGTTGCTGGCAGGCGTCATCGTAGGCGTGGTGCTGGGGGCAATGACGTCGCTCGTCATGCTCACCCACCCGGACGTGTTGCAGGCCATGCAGGCCTTCATGCTGGGTTCCACCGGTTTTGTGGGATGGAGCGCGGCGGGTGTGATGGCCATGCTGCTGCTGCTTTGTGTGGTCGCGGCGGTGGGCTTGAGCCGTGTGCTGGATGGCCTGAGCCTGGGCGAGGCCACGGCGCAGAGCCTGGGTTTGCCGCTGGCGCCCATGCGTGCCGCACTGGTGGCGGTGCTGGCGCTGGCCACGGGTACCGCAGTGGCCCAGACGGGTTTGATCGCCTTCGTTGGCCTGGCGGCGCCGCACTTGGTGCGCTCGGTAGTGAAGACGACCCACAACCGGCTGGTGCTGCTGTCCGCGTTGGCGGGTGGTGCCTTGCTGCTGGGGGCCGACGTGCTGGCGCGCGCCGTGCTGGCCCCACAGGAATTGCCTGTGGGTGTGCTGACGGCGGTGCTGGGTGGCGGCTACCTGCTGTGGTTGATGTACCGCGGGCAAGGGCGGGGAGGCTGGCGATGAGCGGCCTTGCGATTGAAGCCAAAGGTGTGCGTGCCAAGCTGGGCCGCTCAGAGGTGCTGCACGGCATTGATCTGGCGATTGAACAAGGGCGCTGGACCGCGCTGGTGGGACCCAACGGTGCAGGCAAGTCCACGTTGCTCAAAGTCCTGGCCGGTCTGTTGCCGCACGGTGTGGCGCACGGGCAGGTGCATCTGCTGGGCCGGCCGCTGCAGGAAGTGCCTCACCGTGAGCGCGCGCGGCAGCTTTCCTGGCTGGGCCAGAACGAATCGGCCAGCGATGACCTGACCGTGCACGACGTGGTGATGCTGGGCCGCCTGCCGCACCAGGGGTGGCTGGCCCCACCCAGCGCGGCCGATCTGGCCGCCGCGGAGCGGTCGCTGCGCGCCACCCAGGCGTGGGAGTGGCGTGACCGCCCTCTGGCAGCGCTTTCTGGCGGCGAACGCCAGCGTGTGTTGCTGGCCCGGGCCCTGGCGGTGGAGGCCCAGGTGCTGCTGATGGACGAACCGCTGGCCAACCTTGACCCACCGCACCAGGCTGACTGGCTGGCCATCGTGCAGGCTCTGGTGCGCGAAGGCCGCACGGTGGTCAGCGTGCTGCACGAGATCAGCATGGCGCTGCATGCCGACGAACTCGTGGTGATGGCGCAAGGCCTCGTCACCCACCAGGGGCCGTGCAACGACTCGGCCACCCACCGCGCGCTGGAAGCGGTGTTCGACCATCGCGTGGCCGTGCGCGAGTTGGATGGTCAATGGGTGACCTTGCCTTTGCCGGCCGGCTTCGCCGCTCACAACGATTTTTCAACCGGCGTTGGGGACAACGCCTCAACCAAGAAGTAAAGCGATGCACATCGAACCTGGACTGGTGGACAGCACCAAGATTTTGCTGAGTTATGCAACGGCCACGGCCGCGCTCGGTTACACGGCCAAGCTGGCATGGGACATGGTGCGCCAGGAAGGCTTTGCTGCGCTGATGGCACGCTCTGTGATTGCCGCCTTGCTGGTGTTCGCGTTCTTCGAGGTGCTGCCTACCCACCCGGTGGGCGTGTCGGAGGTGCACCTGATCCTGGGCAGCACCTTGTTGCTGGTGTTCGGTGCAGCGCCGGCTGCCATTGGCCTGGCCGTGGGTCTGGCCATTCAGAGCCTGTTCTTTGCGCCCGGTGATTTGCCGCAGTTCGGCATGAACGTGACCACGTTGTTGGTCCCGTTGTTTACCATCCAGGCGCTGGCCCGCCGCGTGATCGCGCCGAATACGCCGTACGTGGACATCCGATACGCCCAGGCGCTGAAGCTGTCGGTGGCTTACCAGGGGGGCATTGTGGTCTGGGTGGGTTTCTGGGCGCTGTACGGCCAGGGCGTGGGTGCTGAAAACCTGTCCAGCATCGGCACCTTTGGCGCGGCCTACATGACCGTCGTGTTGCTGGAGCCGCTGGTCGACCTGGGCGTGCTGGCTCTGGCCAAGCAGTTGCACCGCCTCAAAGGTTCGCCGGTGGTCGAGCCGCGTCTGTATTCGGCCGCCTGAGGTCACCATGACTTCGTGCTTGGGTTGCTCTGAGGTACCGGTTTTGTGACGGGGATGTTGGCTTTGAGTGAACAGCTGAGCCTCGGTCTGGTGTCCATCATCGGTGCTGGGCCCGGCCCGGTTGATCTCATGACCTTGCGCGCGCTGGACCGCCTCCAGCGCGCCGAGGTGGTGGTGCATGACCGCTTGATTTCGCCCGAAGTGCTTGAACGCATCCCGGCCAACGCCTTGCGCATGTACGTGGGCAAGGCCCTGGGTAACCACAGTGTGCCTCAGGAAGGCATCCACGCCCTGTTGATCAAGCATGCCAAGGCAGGCCGGCGGGTGGTGCGGCTCAAGGGGGGGGACCCCTACGTGTTCGGGCGCGGCGGCGAAGAGGTGCAGGCGCTGCAGGCAGCAGGTATCGCCTTCGAGGTGGTGCCCGGTGTCACGGCGGCGAGCGGCTGCTCGGCCGCCGCCGGCATCCCCCTGACCCACCGCGACCTGTCGGCCAGTTGCGTGTTCCTGCCCGGGCACCTGGCCGACGATGCCGCCACACACGACTGGCGTGCGCTGGCACGCCAGGGGCAGACCCGGGTGTTCTACATGGGCATCCAGCGCTTGCCCCACATTGCCGAACGGTTGATGGCACACGGGCTGTCGCCGGATACCCCGGCGGCCATCGTACGCGATGGCACACGGGCATCGCAGACCGTGCTCGCCTGCCGCCTCGGTCGCCTGGTGGAGCGGGCTCCGGCCTACGGCCCTCAACCCGGGCTGCTCATCATTGGCGAGACTGTGCAACTGTGTCCGTATTTCGAGACGGACTGAGAAGGACTGGCCCCATGATGAACGCTCCCACGTCCATGCACCACAATGGCCCCATGCTGGTCAAGGGTTGGTGCCCGGGCGCTATACGGCCCATGGCCGCCCGCGACGGTCTGGTGGTCCGCATCCGTCCCCCGGCAGGCTGGCTCAGCCCCGCGCAGGCTCAGGGTATCGCAGTGCTGGCGGGCCGTTGGGCACAGCCGGTACTGGAGCTGACCAATCGGGCCAACCTGCAGCTTCGAGGGGTTGACCCCGCTCACCATGTCTCGCTGCTGCAGGGCTTGCGAGCGCTGGGGCTGGTCGATGCGGACGCAGCACATGAAGCACGGCGCAACGTGCAGGTGCAACCGTTCTGGATGGAGGGTGACATCACGCCCGTCCTGGCGCAGTCGCTGGGCAGCCAGCTTGCCCGCAACGAAGCGCCGGCACTGCCCGCCAAGTTCGGTTTTGCGGTGGACACGGGCCCTGTGCCCTGTTTGCGAGACTCCCACGCCGACATCCGGCTGGAAAGCCACCCCGGCGGTGTGCTGGTCTATGCCGATGGTGCCGATCATGGTGTATTGAGTTCGCCGCAAACGGCGGCGCAAACCGCACTGGCGCTGGCGCACTGGTTCTTGCATTCGGGCGGTGCACCGGCAGGGCGGGGGCGCATGTCGGCTCTGCTGCGCCAACGTCCGCTGCCGGTTGAGTGGCGGCAAACGCCCGTCGCACGAGACCGGATGGCCGTGCCCGCACCGGGGCCCAATGCAGCTGGATACCTGGTCGGTTTTCCGTTTGGTTTGCTCCAGGCCAGCGCGCTGGCAGCGCTGGGCTCCCATGGAGCGCTGCGTCTGACGCCGTGGCGTGCGCTGCTGGTGGAGGGGGCGAAAGAGCTGCCCGCTGTCCCGGAGCTGATCACCGGCCCCAACGACGTCCGGTTGCGGGTGGCCGCCTGCACCGGCACCCCAGGATGCGGGCAGTCGCAGGGTTTCACCCGGCCGCTGGCGCTGGAACTGGCGCCGCTGGTTCCCCCAGGTCAACGGCTGCATGTGTCGGGCTGCCCCAAGGGGTGCGCCCATCCGAAGGCAGCTGTCACGGTCGTCACCACCGCCAGCGGCTTGAACCTTGTGCGTTGGGGCACCGCAGACAGTCTGCCGGACCACCGGGGGCTGGACCCATCAAGCCTCAAACAACAACTACAACAAGTCTTTACCGATGCTGCACAGCTATGAACGCGATGGCGATGCCATCTATCGCCAGTCTTTTGCCATCATCCGGTCCGAGGCCGAACTCAGCCGCTTCTCTGCGGTGGAGGAGCTGACCGTGGTCCGCATGATCCACGCTGCCGGCCTGGTGGGGCTGGAGCAGCACGTGGCATTCACGCCGGGCATGGCAGAGGTTACGCGTCAGGCCCTGCAGGCCGGTGCACCCATACTTTGCGATGTGCGCATGGTCAGTGAAGGCATCACCCGCAAACGGCTGCCAGCCGGCAATCCGGTGCTCTGCACGCTGCAAGACCCAGCGGTACCCGAGCTCGCGCGGCAGTTCCAGACCACGCGAAGTGCGGCGGCGCTGGAGCTTTGGCGCCCATACCTGGCCGGTGCCGTGGTGGCCATAGGCAATGCCCCCACGGCCCTGTTTCACCTGCTCAACATGCTGCAGGACCCGAACTGCCCACGGCCTGCCGCCGTCATCGGATGCCCGGTGGGCTTTGTGGGGGCAGCCGAATCCAAGGCCGCGCTGATGGCGTCGGGCGCTGTCCCTGCGCTGGTGGTGCTCGGGCGCCTGGGCGGCTCGGCTATCACCGTGGCTGCGGTCAACGCCCTGGCCAGCGAGAAGGAAATCTGATGGGACGCATTGTCTGTGCTGGCCTCGGGCCCGGCGACCCCGAACTGATGAGCGTGCGCGCCGACCGCCTGGTGCGGTCTGCCCGGCATGTGGCCTATTTCCGCAAGAAGGGCCGCCCAGGGCAGGCCCGCAAGATGGTCGAGGCCTTGCTGGCGCCTGGTGTTACCGAATACGCGATGGAGTACCCGGTCACCACCGAACTTCCGTTTGACAGCCCGGCCTACATTGACTGCCTGGCGCGCTTCTATGACGACTGGGCACTGCGCCTGGCCGAACTGGCGCAAACGCAGGACATCGTTGTGCTGTGCGAGGGTGACCCGTTTTTCTATGGTTCCTTCATGCACCTCTACACCCGGCTGCAAGGGCGCACCGCGGTCGAGGTGGTGCCGGGCATTCCCGGCATGGTGGGCTGCTGGTCGGCCACCGGGCAGCCCATGACCTGGGGCGACGATGTGTTGACGGTGCTGATGGGCACCCTGTCGGAAGACGACCTGGTGAAACACATGCAGACGGCCGATGCGATCGCGGTGATGAAGACCGGGCGCAACCTGCCGCGGGTCCGGCGTGCCCTGGCGCGGGCAGGCCGGCTTGACCAAGCCTGGCTGGTGCAGCATGGCACCATGCAGCAGCAGCAGATGAGCCGTCTGGCCGATACGCCCGACGAGGTCTGTCCGTATTTCGCCATCGTGCTGGTGCATGGGCAGGGGCGGCGTCCGGAGGTGGCCGAATGAGCGGCTGGCTTTGCATAGCCGGCCTGGGGCCGGGCGACGAGGCCATGGTCACGCCGGAGGTGAGCCTGGCGCTGGCTCAGGCCACCGATGTGCTGGGCTACATTCCCTACGTGGCGCGCGTGGCGTCTCGACCCGGGTTGACCCTGCACCCTTCGGACAACCGTGAAGAACTGGAGCGGGCGCGCGCTGCGCTGGGCCTGGCGGCCCGAGGTGGCCGTGTGGTGGTGGTGTCCTCGGGCGATCCGGGCGTGTTCGCCATGGCGGCGGCTGTGTTCGAGGCCATGGAGGCCCGCCCCGACTGGCTGGCACTGGACGTGCGGGTGCTGCCCGGCATCACCGCGATGCTCGCTGCGGCGGCGCGGGCGGGTGCGCCGCTCGGCCACGATTTCTGCGCCA
Source organism: Burkholderiales bacterium (assembly GCA_030603635.1). Classification (GTDB taxonomy): domain Bacteria; phylum Pseudomonadota; class Gammaproteobacteria; order Burkholderiales; family Burkholderiaceae_C; genus Tepidicella. The sequence goes on from JAUVXK010000014.1 coordinate 24,368, forward strand.
TCAACCTCAGCGACAACCTCAAACCCTGGGCATTGATCGAGCGGCGCGTGCGTGCCGCTGCGGGCGCCGACATGGCCATGGCCTTCTACAACCCGCGCTCTGCCAGCCGCCCACACCGTTTCGAGCAGATCCTGCAGTTGCTGCGTGAGTCCTGCGAGCCCGAGCGCCTGCTGCTGTTCGCACGCGCGGTCAGCACGCCACAGGAGCGGCTGTTGTGCGTGTCGCTCGGCGAAGCGCGGGCCGACATGGCCGACATGCGCACCGTGGTCATCGTTGGCAGTTCGACCACGCGCCGTGTAGGCCGTTTTGTCTACACCCCCCGTTCGGTGCCATGCGCATGAGACAGTCCCAACCATTGCAGTGCCTGTTCCACCGTGCCCACGGTCGTGCGCGGAGGTATGGGTGGCCGGTCGATCAGGATGACCGGGCAGCCCCGTTGCCGTGCCGCGGTCAGTTTGGCCTGAGCGCCGTGCCCGCCCGCGTTCTTGGCCACCACATGCGTGATGCGGTGGCGATCCAGCAGATTCAGGTCGTTGGCGAGGCTGAACGGGCCGCGGTCGAGTACTACTGTGCCTCGCTTCTCGGGCAGTTCAAAGCCGGGGTCGACCAGGCGCAACAGGTACCAGTGCCGGGCCTGCTCCAGGAAGGGCTGGACATGCTGGCGGCCAATGGCCAGGAACACCCTCGCCGGTTCCGCCGGCAGGGCGGCCACGGCGGCAGCCAGATCGGGCACGTGCTGCCAACGGTCGCCGTCCTGTGCCTGCCAGGCCGGGCGTTCCAGCGCCAGCAGTGGCAAGCCCAGTTCGGTGCAGGCCTGTACCGCGTGCTGGCTCATCTGGGCGGCAAAGGGGTGTGTGGCGTCGATCACGTGGCTGATGGCCTCGCGCTGGAGGTAGTCGCGCAAGCCGGGCACGCCGCCAAAGCCGCCCACTCGGGTGGGCAGGGGTTGCGTCACGGGCGCCTCGGTGCGGCCGGCGTAGGAGAACACCGCATGTACATCCGCCCCGGCCAAGGCCTGGGCCAGGCGGCTGGCCTCGGTGGTGCCGCCCAGCAAGAGGACACGTGGCATGACTGAACCGTGGCTGTCGATCATTGGCATCGGAGAAGAGGGGTTGTCCGGACTCACCGATGGTAGCCGCGCTGCGCTGGCCGGTGCCCACCACGTGTTTGGCGGGCCGCGCCACCTGGCCCTGGCCGATGTGGGTGCGCGCGGCAGGGCCTGGGGCGTGCCGTTCGACCTGCAACCGGTGCTGGCCCTGCGCGGTCAGCCGGTGGCCTTGCTCGCCTCGGGCGATCCGTTCTGGTTCGGTGCAGGCGGCAGCATTTGCCAGCACCTGCAGCCGGGTGAATGGACCGCCTATCCCACGCCTTCCACTTTCTCGCGTGCCGCAGCCCTTCTGGGCTGGCGGCTCGAGTCCGTGCAATGCCTGGGATTGCATGCCACGCCGCTGGTCTCGGTTCGTCCGTGGCTGCGCCGTGGCCAGCGGCTGATCTGTCTGGTGCGTGATGTGCAGGCCGTGCGGGCGCTAGCTGCCCTGGTCAGTAGTCACGGCTTCGGTGCCGCGAGCGGCTGGACGCTGGAGCGTCTGGGCGGAGCTTACGAACGCGTCCACCGTTTCCGTCTCGATGCTCCGGACCTGCCGGCACTGGGCGCGCCTGTGGCGCTGGCGCTGGACCTGCACGACGGCCCGCCCGGTCTGCCCACCACCAGCGGGCTGCCCGACGAGCTGTTCGTCCACGATGGGCAGATCACCAAGTCGCCTGTCCGTGCGCTGACGCTGCGCGCCCTGGGCCCGCGGCCCGGCGAGCGTCTGTGGGATCTGGGTGCAGGGTCGGGCTCGATATCGGTGGAGTGGTGCCTCGCGGGCGGCGAGGCGCACGCCGTGGAGCAGCAGGAGTCCCGCGCAGCCAACATCCGCCTGAATGCCGAGCACCTGGGCGTTGCCCACCGGCTGAGTGTGCACGGCGGATCATCCCAGGCCACTCTGCCCACGCTGCCCGCACCCGATGCGGTGTTCGTGGGCGGCGGCTTCGACCGCGACCTGTTCGATGCGATCACCGCAGTGCCGCGCCCGGGCTGCCGTCTGGTGGTCAACAGCGTGACGCTGGACACAGAGGCCTTGCTGCTGGAGTTGCACGCACGCTACGGTGGCGAACTGCTGCAGCTGGCCTTGTCGCAGGCGCAGCCGCTAGGCCGCCTGCGCGGCTGGTTGCCAGCGCGCCCCTTGGTGCAGTGGAGCGTGGTGCTGCCATGAGCGACGTGAAGCATGCCGTGGCCGGATTGGGTTTTCGCGAGCAGGTGAGCTGCCAGTCGCTGCACCAGGTGCTGGACGCAGCCATTGCTGCTGGCAGGCATGCCAGAGGTGGTTTGGCGCTACAGGCACTGGCCACCGCTGAAGACAAATGCCGCCACCCAGCCTTGTTGCAGCTGGCGACCGAACGGGGCTTGCAGGTGCAGGCCGTGCCGCTGGCGCGTTTGGTCGCGCAAGATCTGCCACACAGCGTCCATGTGCCCGCGCGCTACGGTGCCCACAGCCTCGCCGAAGCCGCGGCGCTGGCGGCTTCGGGGCCGGGTGCCGCGCTGATTGTGTCCCGACTCGTCAGCGATGACCGGCACGCCACCGCTGCGATCGCTTTGAATCCGACAGAACCTGAACGCACATGACCGTCCATTTCATCGGCGCCGGACCGGGCGCCCCCGACCTGCTGACCCTGCGTGGCCGTGACCTGATCGCTGCCAGCCCAGTGTGTCTGTACGCTGGCTCGTTGGTGCCTGAAGGCGTGCTCGCTCACTGCCCCTCAGGGGCGCGGATCGTCAACACGGCACCGCTGTCGCTGGAGCAGATCGTGCAGGAGATTCGCGCCGCCCATGAGCAAGGGCTGGACGTGGCGCGACTGCATTCGGGTGACCTGTCGGTCTGGTCTGCCATGGGCGAGCAGTTGCGGGCGCTGCGCGAGGCCGGCATTCCCTTCACTGTCACACCTGGGGTTCCATCTTTCGCGGCAGCCGCGGCCACCCTGGGCTGCGAGCTGACTTTGCCGGGCATGAGCCAGTCGGTGGTGCTGACCCGCACCAGTGGCCGTGCCTCGCCCATGCCTGAAGGGGAGGCGCTGGCGCACTTTGCCCAAACCGGCGCCACGCTGGCGATACACCTGTCCATCCATGTGCTGCCACAGGTGGTAGAAGAGCTGCTGCCTCACTACGGTGACGACTGCCCGGTGGCTGTGGTCTGGCGTGCCAGTTGGCCCGATGAGCGAGTGGTGCGCGCCAGTCTGGCAACCATCGAGTCCGCCATCGGCGAAGGCATTGACCGCACAGCACTCATCCTGGTCGGGCGCAATCTTGGCGCGCAGGACTTCGGCCACAGCCGCCTCTACGCGGCCGACTACGACCGTCGCTACCGGCCGCTCGGCGCGCAGCCACGTTTTCCGGCGGGCACCGAATGAAGATCCACCTCAGCCTGATCGGCATGGGCGCAGGCCATCCCGACCACATCACCCGTCAGGGCATTGCCGCACTCAAACGGGCCCAGGTGGTGCTGTTGCCTCGCAAAGGCGACGACAAGGCCGATCTGGCCGAGCTGCGCCTGCAGCTGTGCCGCGAACTCATCCCGCGCGGTGGTGCGGTGGTAGCGCCTTTCGATATGCCGGTGCGCACGGGCGCCGAGATCGATTACCGTGCTGCGGTCGACCGCTGGCACGACGCGATTGCGCTCATCTGGCTTGACACCATTGCGCAGCACCTGCCCGCTGGAGGCGAGGTGGCGCTGCTGGTCTGGGGTGACCCCTCGCTGTACGACAGCACCTTGCGCATCGCTGAGCGTCTGGCGCAGCGCGTGAGCCTGACCACCACCGTGGTGCCGGGCATCACGGCCTTGCAGGCTCTGACCGCAGCGCACGCCATCCCGCTCAACGAGATCAACGCACCGGTGCTCATCACCACGGGGCGGCGGCTCCGCGAGCAGGGCTGGCCGGCCAGCGCCGATACCGTGGCGGTGATGCTTGACGGCCATTGCGCCTTTCAGACGCTCGCGCCGCAAGGCCTGCACATCTGGTGGGGTGCCTACCTGGGCATGCCGCACCAGCTGTGCATCAGTGGTCCGCTGGCTGAGGTGACGCCGACGATCCTGCGCGATAGGGAACAGGCGCGGGCCCGCCACGGCTGGATCATGGACACCTATTTGCTCAAGCGAGCCGAATCCAACCATTCACACCATGCAGATTGAAACCCCTCCGATCAACCGTGATACCCCCAAGCCTCAGGGCGAGCGCCGTGGCCTCATCATGGTCCATACTGGCACCGGCAAGGGCAAAAGCACGGCCGCCTTCGGGCTGGCACTGCGAGCCCACGGGCGTGGCAAGAAGGTCAAGGTCTACCAGTTCATGAAAGTGCCCACAGCCCGTTTTGGTGAACACCGTCTGTTCGAGCAACTGGGCATTCCCATCGAGGGGCTGGGTGACGGCTTCAGCTGGAAGAGTCGTGACCTGGACCACTCCGCCCAGCTGGCGCAGGAAGGCTGGGCCAGGGCCGAGGCCACGATCCGTGCGGGCGAACACTTCATGGTGGTGCTGGACGAAATCATGTACCCGTTGCGCTACGGCTGGATTGCGTTGGAGCAGGTGTTGACATGCCTGCGGGAACGGCCCGCGCAGGTGACCGTGGTGCTTACCGGGCGCAATGCGCCTGCCGAGTTGATTGACCTGGCCGACACTGTGACCGAGATGACACTGGTGAAGCACCACTTCAATGCCGGTGTACCAGCTCAACGGGGTATTGAGGACTGATGGACACCATGACCTCCAGGCCATCCGACGACACCCACCAACAAGGACTTCCCATGAATCTTCAGAAAATCCCCGCCACCATCGTTACCGGTTTCCTGGGCAGCGGCAAAACCACGCTGCTGCGCCATCTGCTCACGAATGCTCAGGGGCGGCGCATCGCGGTCATCGTCAACGAGTTCGGCGAACTGGGCATTGATGGCGAATTGTTGCGCGGCTGCGGCATTGGCTGCGACGAAAACGGCGCCGACAACGGCCAGTTGTTCGAGTTGGCCAACGGTTGCCTGTGCTGCACCGTGCAAGAAGAGTTTGCGCCCGTGATGGAGCAGCTGGCCACGCGGCGTGAGCAGATCGACCACTTGGTGATAGAGACGTCCGGGCTGGCGCTGCCCAAGCCGCTGGTGCAGGCCTTCCAGTGGCCCGCGCTGCGCAACGCGTTCACGGTGGACGCGGTGGTCACTGTGGTGGACGCGCCAGCGGTGGCCGCAGGCCGTTTCGCCGAAGACCCGGTTGCCGTGGATGCGCAACGCCGTGCCGACGAGAACCTGGACCACGAGTCTCCTTTGGCCGAACTGTTCCAGGACCAGCTGGCCACCGCCGACCTGGTGGTGATCAACAAGACCGACGGTGTGGACGCGCCCACGCTGGCGCAGGTTGAAGCCACGGTGCGTGCCGAAACCCCGGCGGGGGTGAAGGTGGTGCATGCGCATCAAGGCCGCGTGGGCCTGGACGTGCTGCTGGGCATGGGCTGCGCCGTGGAAGATGTGATCGACCAGCGCATGACGCACCACGACGAGGAAGAGGACCATGACCATGACGCTTTTGATTCGGTGTCCATCGCTCTCGATGTGACAGACCGCCAACGGTTGCTGGATGCCCTGGCGGCGCTGGTGCGGCGGCACGAGATTTACCGGGTAAAGGGTTTTGTTGCGTTGCCGGGGGCGGCCATGCGCCTGGTGGTTCAAGGCGTGGGGCAGCGCTTTGACAGCCATTTCGACCGGCCCTGGCAAGGTGGCGAACTGCGCGCCACCCGGCTGGTGCTGATTGGCGACCATCTGGATGCGGCCGCTCTGCAAGGCGAGTTGCAGTCGACCATGCTGGAAGACAACGCCACCGTCTGAGGCCAGGAAACATGCATCTGTTGTCCACGCGGCCAGGCGGCTTCGTCGAAGACGGCGGGCAGGGCGTCGTGCGTGTCGAGCAGTCGCCCGGCGATATCGTCGTGTTGAGCGCGGCCGACACCACGTTGTCCTTGCTCTCTGACGCCGCCGCCGGATTGCCAGAGGCTTTTCCCAAGGTGCGGTTGGCCAACCTGATGTGGCTGCGCCAGCCCGCGTCGACCGATTTCTACGTGGACGACGTGTTGCGCCACGCCAGGGTGGTGGTGGTCGATCACCTGGGCAGTCCGAGCGATTGGGCGTACCTGGTGGAGCAACTGATGTCGCTGGCGGCGCGGCAGGGGCAGTGGCTGGCGCTGTTTTCGGGCGACAACGTGGAAGATCCCCAATTGTTGCTGCGCAGTACCGCGCCCGTGGAGGATTGCCGTCAGTTGTGGCGTTGCCTGCGTGAGGGCGGGCGCGCCAACGCGTCGGCATTCTTCGCACTCATCGGTCACGCGGTATATGGCCTGGGGCAGCGCCCGCCGCCGCCGCAACCCTTGCCCCCGGTCATGCGTTACAGCCCGGCGGTGGCTGAGCGCTGGTTGCCCGGTGCGCCGGTGGCCTTGCTGGTTTTTTACCGCGCCCATGTGCAAGCCGGCAACACGGCGGTGTTCGACGCGGTGATCACCGCTTTGGCGCAAAAGGGGCTCAACACGCTGGCCTTGGGCGTGGACTCGTTGAAGAACCCGGCCAGTCTTGCTGTTTTGCAAGGCCTGGCGGCGCAGCAGGGGGTCAGTGTGGTGTTGAACGCCACCAGCTTTGCCGTCGCCTCTTTGGACGGTGCCGAGGATGAGCGGGCTGCAGAGCAGACCCTGGTCGAGCTGGCTGGCGACGCTCCGGTGCTGCAACTCATTACCGCCGGGTGTTCGCAAGAGCAATGGCAGGACGACCCGCATGGCCTGGCGTCACGTGACCTGGCCATGCAAGTGGTGTTACCCGAGGTGGATGGCCGCATCTGCACACGTGCCATCAGCTTCAAGGGGCTGGCCTGGCGTTGTGAGCGCACCGAGGTGGACGTGGTGCGCTACCAGCCCGAGCCCGAACGCATAGACTTCGTGGCGGAACTTGCCCGCCGCTGGTGTGCCTTGCGCGAGCGCCTTCCTGCCAGCAAGCGTGTGGCGCTCATCCTGGCCAATTACCCCAACGACGACGCCAGGCTGGCCAACGGCGTGGGCCTGGATACGCCGGCGTCCACGGTGCACATCCTGCAGGCCATGCAAGCTCAGGGCTACGCGGTTGGAACCCTGCCGGCCGATGGTGATGAGCTGATGGCGGCGTTGACGCAAGGGGTTACCAACAACCTGGACGCCAATGACCACCGCCCGGCGGGCCAGAGCCTGTCGATGGCCGACTACCTGGCTGACTTTCAGGCATTGCCACAAGCGAGCCAGGACGCGGTGTGCGGGCTGTGGGGACCGCCTGCGCAAGACCCCATGGTGCGCAGCGGGCGTTTCATGGTGCCAGGGTTGCGCCTGGGCCAGTTGTTCGTGGGCATCCAGCCCGCCCGTGGCCGCGATCTGGACCTGGTGGCCAGCTACCACGACGCGGACCTGGTGCCCACGCACGCCTACCTGGCTTTTTATTTCTGGCTGCGGCGGGTGTTCGCGGTCGACGCGGTAGTGCACGTGGGCAAGCACGGCAACCTGGAGTGGTTGCCGGGCAAGAGTGTGGCGTTGGGCGCGGAGTGTTGGCCCGATGCCCTGCTGGGGCCCTTGCCGCACCTGTACCCCTTCATCGTCAACGATCCCGGCGAAGGCAGCCAGGCCAAGCGCCGTACCCAGGCGGTCATCATCGACCACCTGATGCCCGCGCTCACGCGGGCAGAGACCTATGGGCCGCTGCTCGATCTGGAGCGGCAGATGGACGAATACTACGAAGCCCTGGTACTCGACCCCCGGCGGGCAAAGCGGCTGCGCGAAACCATTCTGGAGCACGTGATCAAGCACAGGCTCCACGAAGACCTGGGCTTTCAGTCACTAACGGACGACACTCAGCGCGAACAACTGCTCACCCGGCTGGACGCCTACCTGTGCGAAATCAAGGAGTCCCAGATTCGCGACGGCCTGCACGTGCTTGGGTGTTCGCCACAGGGGCGCCAGCGCACCGACACCTTGGTGGCACTGGCGCGCTTTCCCTGTGGCAAGACAGCGGAACAGAGTGGTTTGCTGGCGGCACTGGCGCAAGACCTGGGCCTGCAAGGCTTCGATCCTCTGGCGGTGGAGTGGGCCGCACCCTGGATCGGCCCGCGCCCGGACGCGCTGGCGTGTCTGAGTGATGCACCTTGGCGGCACGCGGGGCATACCCGCGAACGGCTGGAGATGCTGGCGGCGCAGTTCGTGGAGCGCTACCTGGCCGTGGACCAAAGGGGTGCCACCGCCCCGGAGCAGCCGGACATGCTCACCTGGCCGCGTAGCGCGCCCGTTATCCGCCGCATGCGCGAGGTGTTGGCGCCCAAGCTGGATGCCTGTGGCCCCGCCGAGATCGAACAGCTGCTCCGTGGTCTGGCGGGCCGCTTCGTCACCCCTGGGCCCAGTGGTGCCCCCTCGCGAGGGCGGCCCGACGTGCTGCCCACCGGGCGCAACTTCTATTCGGTGGACACGCGTGCCGTGCCCACGCCCACGGCCTACGCCATGGGCTTGCTGGCCGCACAGCGGGTCATCGAACGGCACCTGCAGGACCAGGGAACCTATCCGGAAGCGGTAGGCCTGTCCGTCTGGGGTACCAGCACCATGCGTACGGGGGGCGAGGACATTGCACAGGCCTTTGCCCTGCTGGGCGTGCGGCCCAAGTGGGCGGCGGGCAGCAACCGGGTGGTGGACATCGAGGTGCTGCCCATGGCTATGAGCCACCGGCCCCGCATTGACGTGACGTTGCGCGTGTCCGGGTTCTTTCGCGATGCCTTCCCGAACGTCATCGACCTGTTCGACGCCGCCGTGCGCGCGGTCGCCGCCATCCCCGAAGAAGACGAACCTGACGACGTCAACCCCATCCGAGCCAGGGTGCGGCGGGAAGCAGCGCAGGCGCAAGCCAGCGGCGTCACGCAAGAGCAGGCGCAGCGCCAGGCCACCTGGCGCGTCTTCGGCCCCCGGCCAGGCGGCTATGGCGCAGGCTTGCAGGAGCTGATCGCCAGCGGCCGCTGGGCCGACGAAGGCGATCTGGCGCAGGCCTACCTTCGCGCAGGTGCCTTTGCCTACGGGCAGGACGCCCATGGGCAGGCTGCGCGCGACACTTTCGAGCGGCGGCTGGCAAGTGTGGACGCGGTGTTGCACAACCAGGACAACCGCGAGCACGACATCCTCGACTCCGACGACTACTACCAGTTCCAGGGGGGCATGGCGGCCGCAGTGCAGCATCTGACTGGTGCACCGGCCGCGCTCTACCACGGCGACCTTAGCGTGCCCGGGGCACCGCGCATTCGCACCCTGGGTGAAGAGGTTGCTCGTGTGGTGCGCTCGCGTGCCGCCAACCCAAAGTGGATCGACGGCGTCAAACGCCACGGTTACAAAGGCGCGTTCGAGGTGGCCGCCACGGTGGACTTCCTGTTTGCCTTCGACGCCACCACCGGCGTGGTTGGCGACCACCAGTACGCCCTGCTTGCCGACGCGTACCTGCACGACGACGCGACCCGGGATTTCCTGCAGCAGCACAACCCGTTGGCCATGCGCAGCATCGGCGAGCGCTTGCTTGAAGCCGTGCATCGCGGGCTGTGGCGTGAGCCCGGTGATCACCGGGAACGGATCGAACGGCACCTGCTTGCGCTCGAACGGCGGCTGGAGGAGCCTTGATGTGTTGTTCCCTATTTTTTCGCGACGCCGATGGTTTATCGGCTTTTTGTCAACCCACCCCAAGGAGTTCATCATGACCCAATTCAACACGTCCAACCCGGTGGTCCCGGCGACGCGCAGCACTGGCCTGTGGGCCAGCCTGTTTGCGGCAGCCGCCCTTGGCCTGGTGCTGCTGTACGGTGTGGCGTTCGCGCACAGCCCGTTGGCCCACAACGCCGCGCACGACGTTCGCCACGTCACCGTCAAGCCCTGCCACTGACAGGCGGCAGCCAGCATTCGTTTCCAGGAGCTCGCAACATGAGACTGTTCCAAACCCTTTTCTGGGCGGCGCTGACTGTCGCTTTGGTGGTAGGCAGCGCACACACGGTGCTGATGCAGTGGTGGGCCACGCCCATCATCCTGGAGGCGGAAACCTTTGAAGACCAGAAGATCACGATAGGCACCTTGGCTGAAGATGGCCATGCCCACGACCATGCCACGCCGGAGGCGCACACCCATGCGGTGGCGGCTGAAGGCAACGACGCCGTGTGGACACCCCAGGACGGGGTCGAGCGCACATTCTGGACCTGGGCCGCCACGGTGCTGCATGCGTTGGCGATGGCGTTGCTGGGCTTGGTGGCACTGAGTGTGCGAACCCATTTGCGCGGACCAGCCTCGTCGCGGCTGTTGCTGGCACTAGGGCTGGCCACGGCAGGCTTCGTTAGCTTGCACCTGTGGCCAGCATTGGGGTTGCATGCCGAGATTCCTGGCATGGACGCTGCGTACCTGCAAGGGCGCCAGGCTTGGTGGGCGCTGGCTGTGGCCAGCGCATCGGCGGCTTGCGCAGCCATTGCACTGGGACGCGGCGCATGGCGATGGGGGGTAGCCGCAGCCTTGCTGGCGTTGCCCTTTGTCGTGGGGGCGCCGCAGTTGGCGGGCGACCCCCTTGCCGGGTTCAGTGGGCAGGCCCAAACGGCCCTGCGGGCGCTGGGTGCTGAGTTTGTGCTTGTCACGCACACGCTGGCCGTGGTGTTCTGGCTCGGGCTGGGGGCTGCCTGTGCCTGGGCGTTCCAGCGCTGGGTGCAACCTGTCCTGATCACTTCCGTCCCTTGAATGCACAAACATGACTGTTTCCGTTATTCCCGTTGACACGGGCCACTCTGCGGTTTTTCCCTTCAACGCGCTGGTGGGGCAGCCGCGGCTGCGGCAGGCCTTGCTTCTGGCGGCGGTGGACGAGCGCATCGGCGGCGTGCTCATCAGCGGGCCGCGTGGAAATGCCAAGTCCACGGCGGCTCGCGCGCTGGCGGGCCTGTTGCCGGGTGCTCCCTTCGTCAACCTGCCGCTGGCGGCCAGTCTGGAGCAGCTCGTGGGCACGCTGAGCCTGGAGGATGCCCTGCGTGACGGCGAGGTGCGGCTGGCACCGGGTCTGGTGGCTCGTGCCCATGGTGGTGTGCTCTACGTTGACGAAGTCAACCTGCTACCGGATGCGTTGGTGGATGCGTTGCTTGACGTGGCCGCCAGTGGAACGAACACGGTGGAGCGCGATGGCATATCCCGTCAGCATGCCGCCCGTTTCGTTCTGGTGGGCACCATGAACCCCGAGGAGGGGGACTTGCGCCCACAGCTGCTCGATCGTTTTGGTCTGTCGGTCGCCCTGGACAATCCTGACGACCCCGTGCAGCGTCGGGATATCGTGCGCACACGGTTGGCCTTTGATCAGGACCCAGGCGCAGTGCTCAGGCTGCATGAAGCGGAGCAGGCCCGTCTTCAGGCCAATGTGGCGGCCGCCCGCGAGGTTCTGCCCCGCCTGGCCTGGCACGATGACGTGCTGCAGCGCGCCGCCGACCTTGCACTGGCGGCTGGCGTCGATGGCGTGCGGGCTGACCTGGTGATGCTGCGCGCCGCCCGCGCGCACGCAGCGCTGGAAGGGCGTGACTGTGTGCACGTGGAGGACGTGGACGCGGTGGCCGAGTTTGCCCTGGCGCACCGCCGTGGCGATGACGGTCACACCCTTGACGTCAAGCCCCCGGCGGGGGCGTCGCACGGAAATCAGCGGCCCCATTCACCCGGGTCGCAGTCCGCGAATGCCTCATCAACACACGCCGGAATAGAGGGTGACTGGGGTGCACTGCCTCCACAGCCACAAGCCATGGCACGGGTGCGATCCATGGGAGCGTTTATTCCAAAAAAAGCGTGAGCCACCCTGGCCCGCGCGGACCCACGGTGTCCAGCGGCCGGCGGTGGCAGTTTCCTCTGTCGGGGTCGCGCCTGTTCCTGCCGGGCCGCGTGCAACCTGTGGCGTGCGCGGGTGGTCCCGTGGGCCAGCGCGTTGACTGGGTGCGAACCCTAGCCGCCAAAGGCCGGGGGCGGTTGCGGCAGGAGCACGTTCGTCGTCAGCCGCTGAACGTGCGGGTGCCCACCTTGCATGTCATCGCTTTGGATACCTCTGGCTCCATGCGTTCGCGGGGCCGCTTGTCGTGGGCCAAGGGGTATGCCGCGACTCTGATTCAGGAGGCCGCGCGCCAGGGTGATGACGTCGCCTTGCTGTGCTTTGGCGGGCAGGGTGTGGAACTGCTGCTTCCTCCGGGACCGGCACGCACGGCAGGTGTGGTGCGTGTGCGCCCATTGGGTGGTGGTGGTGGCACGCCGTTGTCGGCCTGCGTGTCCGAAGCCGACCGCCTGCTGCAGACTGTCAGGCGCGGGCAGAGGCCATTTGCCAAGGCCTGTTTCTGGCTGCTCACTGATGGCCGCACGCTAGACGAACCCCTGGCGCCCAAGGTGGCTGACCGAGTCATTGTCGTTGACTTCGATGACCCTAGGTTGCCAATTGGCCGGTGCGCCAGTTGGGCCAAAGGTTGGGGGGCGGAGTACCGCCTGGGCGCCTCAGGCGCCTGAACTTTTAACAGTACGAAAACGCTACTATGACGCATTTAACGTCCTCCTCCACTACCGAGGTGATCGTCTGTACCACCTGCAGGCCTCCTGGGGCTTCACGCGACGAACCAGCGGCTGGTGCCTTGTTGTTTGACGCGGTTCAGGCGGCACAAAGCGCGGATGCGTCAGGCCAGTGGAGCCGGGTGCGGGTTCGCGGGATGGCATGCATGAGCGGTTGCTCGCGAGCTTGTACCGTGGCCTTCCAGGCGCCTGGCAAGCACAGCTACCTGTTTGGCGATCTGACGCCAGTTGCCGGACTTGCCGAGCAGGTGCTGGCCTGCGCCCGCCTGCACGCTGACGCCCCGGACGGTACGCTTGCGCGGGGCGAACGGCCTGAGGGCCTGCGCAACGGCATTCTCGCCAAGCTGCCGCCAACGCTGGCGCCCTCCCTGCCGTGAGCGCCCAGCAGCAGACATCCAACGCCCTGCAGTGGGGACCGGCACAGCCGTTTTCCGCGCAAGACGCCGACGCCGTCTACCGCGCCATCCGCGAGCGGCGCGACATGCGGCATTTCTCCGGGGGCGTGGTGGCACCGGACGTGCTGCGCCGTCTGTTGCAGGCGGCCCACTTCGCGCCCAGTGTCGGCTTCATGCAGCCGTGGCGGTTCATCAGGGTCACGCAGCGCGACATGCGCGAGCGCCTGCATGGGCTGGTGGAGGACGAGCGCAAGCGCACCGCCCAGGCCTTGGGGGCGCGGCAGGACGAGTTCATGCGCTTGAAGGTGCAAGGTGTGCTGGACGCCGCCGAGGTGCTGGTGGTGTCGCTTGCCGACGGGCGGGACAAGCACGTTTTTGGCCGAAGGACCATGCCTGCGATGGACCTGGCGTCCGCTGCCTGCGCCATCCAGAACCTGTGGCTGGCGGCCCGTGCCGAAGGGCTGGGCATGGGGTGGGTGTCTTTGTTCGAACCGGCGGATCTGGCCACCTTGCTGGGCCTGCCCGAGGGGGCGGAACCCATCGCCATTCTCTGCCTGGGGCCGGTGCAGGGCTACTATGCGCAGCCCATGCTGGAGCAGGAGCGCTGGGCCTGCCGTGCGCCCTTGGAGGCACTCGTGTTCGACGATGTCTGGGGCGAGGTGAGCCAACTGTTCGCCTGCGGCGCGCAGAAGGAGGTAACGAAGTGATGGTCGGCGGCCCGTTTTTGCCAGATGCCTTGGCGCTGGCCCCTGCCGTTCCCGTGGCGCTGGCTGTGGACCGCTGGTGGGGCGAGCCGCCCGTGCGCTGGCACCCCGTGGTGTGGATGGGCAAAGCGCTGGAGCACCTGGGCCGCTGGGCGGCGCCTGCAGCCAGAGGCGACGGCGGCACCGAAGCGGCGGCTGGGCCTTTCGTGCGCGGGGCGCTGGCGTGGCTGTGCCTTGCGGCGGCCGTGTGCGTCGTGGCACTGGGCTTGCAGTTCTGGCTGCTGCAGTGGCCCGTCTGGGCGCAGGCCTTGTTGCTGGGCCTGTGCCTCAAGCCGCTGCTGGCCTGGCGCATGCTGCGATCAGAAGTGGCGGCGGTGGAGGCTGCGCTGGAACAGTCCCTGCAGGCTGGCCGGGAGCGCCTGTCGTGGCTGTGCAGCCGCGACGTGAGCCAGCTCACCGAAAGCGAAGTGCGCGAGACGGCGATCGAAACGCTGGCCGAAAACCTGAACGACTCGGTGGTGGCGCCCGTTTTCTGGTTTCTCGTGGCCGGTTTGCCGGGCGCAGCGCTGTACCGCATGGCCAACACGGCCGACGCCATGTGGGGTTACCGTGGCGAGCGGCAAGGGCGCGTCTGGACCTGGGCAGGCAAGTGGGCGGCGCGGACCGACGACGTGCTTTCCTGGCTGCCCGCGCGCCTGACGGCAGGCCTGCTGTGGGCGGCGAGCCATGGGCCAGGGGGCGCGAGCGTTCGGTGGTCTCGCCTGCCGCAGGAGGCCGCGTTCACACCTTCACCCAACGGCGGCTGGCCCATGGCCACCATGGCCATGGCATTGGGCGTTCGCTTGGGCAAGCCCGGCGTCTATGTGCTAAATGCCATGGGCGCTGAGCCTGGCACCAGGGACATGGAGCGCGCGCTCGGTATGGCTGGCCGCGCTGTGGGATGGGGCGTGGCGCTGTGCGTGCTTGCCGCCCTGAGCATTTGGATAGGAACGTTGTCATGAGCCGTGTGCACGGTGGCCCCGACGCCTTGGGCATTCCCGATTGGGACTTTTCCACGAACGCCAATGCCTGTGGCCCGTGCACCATGGCGCTGGAAGCCGTGCGCGCAGTAGAACCCACGCATTACCCGGACCCTGCATATGGCAGCCTTCGCGCAGCCCTGGCGGAATTCCATGGAGTTGCTTCGCAGCGCATTGTTCTTGCCGCCAGCGGGAGCGAGGCCATCGCGCGGGTCACGGCCTGGGTGGCCAGGCGGGGAGGGCGGCGGGTCAGCGTGCCGGAGCATGCGTTTGGCGACTACGCTCA
>JAUVXK010000052.1 GCA_030603635.1 Burkholderiales bacterium
GAGCGCTGGCGCGTGCGCGAAGCGGCTCGGATGGCTGGTGTTCGCCTGTGTGTGTTGCCTGCCGTCGAGCGCGCGAACTGGGACACGGTGCGCGACTGGGCCCATCGCACCGGCGATGCCTATGCGCTCGGCATCCACCCACTGTACGTGCCCCAGGCCGATGAGGCCGATCTGCAGGCCCTGGACGAACGGCTGGCCGAGGCCGTGGTTGACGAGCGGCTGGTCGCCGTGGGCGAGATTGGGCTCGATTTCTTCGTGCCGGCGCTGTGCGAGCCCGAGATGCGTGACAAGCAGCACCGCTTCTACCGGGCCCAGTTGCGGCTGGCGCAGCGCCACGGCCTGCCGGTGATCCTGCACGTGCGCCGGTCGGCCGATGCCTTGCTTCAGCCCTTGCGGGCGCTGGCTGGGCAGGGGACGCCGGTGTCGGGCGGCATTGCGCACGCGTTCAACGGCAGCCTGCAACAGGCCCAGGCCTTTTTGTCGCTCGGGTTGCGGCTGGGTTTTGGGGGTGCCTCCACCTTCGACTCCGCTCAGCGCCTGCGCCGCCTGGCCACCGAATTGCCCGTGTCGGCCCTCGTGCTCGAAACCGATGCCCCCGACATCCCGCCCCAGTGGCTGTACGCCACCGCCGCGGAGCGGGCCGCTGGTCGGCCACAAGGCGTGAACTCACCCGCTGAGCTTCCGCGCATTGGTGCAGCCATCGCCGCGCTGCGAGGGATGGCGCCCGAGGTGCTGGCCCATGAAGCGGCCCGCAATACCTGCGCCGCCCTGCCTCGACTGCAGCGACTGTGGGAGGCAGCATGAGCGAGCGGTTGCGGGGTCTGGCGCCGGTGCTGGACGCGCGGACCCGTCTGGTGGTGCTGGGCAGTTTTCCGAGCGTCGCCTCCTTGCGGGAGCAGCGTTACTATGCGCACCCGCAGAACCATTTCTGGAAAATTCTGGCCGCCTTGTGGGGTGTGCCCTTGATCGACATGCCTTACCCCGAACGAATCGATCGCCTGCTCAGTCATGGCCTGGGCGTGTGGGACGTGTACGCCACCTGCGAACGCGAAGGCAGCCTCGACAGCGCGATCCGTCATGCACAACTGAACGACCTGCCCGGCCTGCGCGAGCGTTGCCCCCAATTGCAGGCGGTTGCCCACAACGGTGGCGAGAGTTTCCGCCACGCCCGGCATACCCGTGCGCTCGGCCTGCCGGTGTACCGCCTGCCTTCGACCAGCCCGGCGAACGCGAGCTGGAGTTTCGAACGCAAGCTCACCGCCTGGCGCGAGGTGTTCACCCGCCATGGTCTGCTCGGAGGGGCCGCATGAGCCGCGCCGACGTTCCCGAACTGCCCGGCGTCACCCTGTCGGAAGACGGGGAGGTGCGCTACCTGCACCTGGGCACCGAATGGATCCAGGGCACCATGCGGATTGACCAGCCCTTCGACATCGAGCTGGAATACGTGCAGCGCATGATGGCCTGGTTGCTGTTCGTCGAGCCCGACACGGTACCCAGACGGCGCGCCCTGCAACTGGGTCTGGGGGCGGGTGCGCTCACCAAGTTCTGCTTCAAGAAGCTGCGCATGGACACCACGGCCGTGGACATCAACCCGCAGGTGATCGCGGCCTGCCGCACCTGGTTCAAGCTGCCACCCGACAGCGCCCGGCTGAAGGTGATGTTGGGTGATGCCGCCGAAGTGGCGGCCTACGCCCCCTTCCACGGTACCGTGGACGCGCTGCAGGTGGATCTCTACGACGACGAGGCCGCTGCGCCCGTGCTGGACAGCGTGGACTTCTACGCCGATTGCCGTCGCCTGCTCACGGACGATGGCGCCATGACCGTCAACCTGTTCGGCCGCCAGGCCAGCTACGAGCGTTCGCTCGGGCACATCCGCGAGGCGTTCGGCGATGCGGCCGTCTGGGCCTTCCGCCCCACGCGCGAAGGCAACACCGTGGTGCTGGCATTGCGCACCCTTCAAAGCCCCGATCGCACCCAGCTGTTGGCTCGTGCAGAGGCGGTGCAGGCCCGTTGGGGGTTGCCCGCTCGCAAGTGGCTCAAGGTGTTCAAGCCGCTGCTGGGCTGACATGCCGAACCTGACGCATCCTCGTCACCTCACGACCGGGCTGCTGCTGGCAGCGGCAGGGTCCATCGCTTTCAGTGGCAAGGCCATCATTGTGAAGCTGGCCTACCGCTACGGAGTGGATGCGGTCACGCTCATCATGTACCGCATGCTGTTTGCGTTGCCCCTGTTTCTGGCCATGACCTGGTGGGCCACCTACCGCAGCCCGCGCCCGGTGGAGCCCCTGACCCGGCGCGACTGGCTGGGCATCCTGGGGTTGGGCTTCAGTGGCTACTACCTGGCCAGTTTCCTGGATTTCTGGGGGCTGCAGTACATCAGCGCCAGCCTGGAGCGGCTGATTCTGTACCTCAATCCCACGCTGGTGCTGTTGCTCGGCTGGGTGCTGTACCGGCGGCGCATCACCGGCCGCCAGGCGGGCGCGATGGCGCTGAGCTATGCGGGCGTGCTGCTGGTGTTCGGGCACGAGGTGTCTTTCGACGGCTGGAACACCGCTCTGGGAGCCGCGCTGGTGTTCGGCAGCGCCGTCAGCTACGCGGTGTACCTCGTCTACAGCGGTGAAATGGTGCAGCGCCTGGGTTCGTTGCGGCTGGTGGGCTGGGCCACGACGGTGGCCTGCGTGCTGTGCCTGCTGCAATTCGTGCTGCTTCGGCCGCTCTCGGCGGCCGTGGTGGCGCCCGAGGTGATCGGGCTGTCGGTGCTCAATGCGGTACTCTGCACGGCGGCACCGGTGGTCATGGTGATGATGGCCATCGAGCGCATCGGCTCGGGCCTGACCGCCCAGACGGGCATGGTCGGTCCGATGTCCACCCTCATCATGGGAGTGTTGATTCTGGACGAACCCTTCAACGCCTGGGTGCTGGCCGGCACCGTGCTGGTGCTGGCCGGGGTGTTGTGGGTGAGCCGACAGCGCTCGTGAACGGTTTTATTGGCATAGGAGAGCAACGATGGATCTGGGAATCGCGGGCCGTTGGGCCCTGGTGTGTGGGGCCAGCAAGGGCTTGGGATTGGGGTGCGCACAGGCACTCGCCAAGGAGGGTGTGAACGTGGTCATGGCCGCGCGCGGGGCCGAGGCCCTGACGCGGGCCGCCGACGCCTTGCGTGCCGACACCGGCGTGCAGGTGCTGCCCGTGGCCGCCGACGTGACCACGCCCGAAGGCCGTGAGGCCTTGTTCACGGTGGCCGGCGGACCGGGGCGTGCGTTCGACATCGTGGTCACCAACGCGGGCGGGCCGCCACCCGGCGATTTTCGCCAGTGGGGCCGAGAAGAGTGGATCAAGGCCGTGGACGCCAACATGCTCACGCCCATCGAACTGATCAAGGCCACCGTGGACGGCATGGCCGAGCGGGGGTTTGGCCGCATCGTGAACATCACTTCCAGTGCGGTGAAGGCGCCCATCGACATCCTGGGCTTGAGCAACGGCGCGCGCAGCGGTCTGACCGGGTTCGTGGCAGGGGTGGCGCGCAGCGGCATCGCGGCCCGGGGTGTGACCCTCAACAACCTGCTGCCGGGCAAGTTCGACACCGACCGCCTCCAGGCCACCCTGTCCGGCGCGGCCCAGAAATCGGGCAAGTCGCTGGAGGAGGTGCGTGCCGGGCAGATGGGTCAGATCCCCGCCCGGCGCTTCGGCTCGCCGCAGGAGTTCGGTGCCATCTGCGCCTTTCTGTGCAGCGTGCAGGCGGGCTACATCAACGGGCAGAACATCCTGCCGGACGGTGGTGCGTTCCCTGGGACCTACTGAAGCCGAGCCTTGCCCGGCGCTTCAGCGCTCAGCGCCGGGACGACACCACGATCCCGGCGACGATGAGCGCGAACGCCACTCCGTGGAACACCTTCGGTGATTCCCCCAGAAACGCCAGCGACATGACCGCCGCGAAGAGCGGGGTCAGGTTGCTGAAAAAGCCCGCCAGCGTGGGACCGGCGCGTTGCACGCCGGCGCCCCAGCAGCGGTAGGCGAGCAGGGAAGGGCCAATGGCCACGAACACCAGAATGGCGGCCAGCGCCCAGCTCCATTCGATGTGGCCTTGCCCCTGGCTGCTCAGCCAGATCCACTCCCCTCCTGTGAGCACCGAGGCGCTCACCAGGCCCAGCACTGTCTGGGCCAGCAGGAAGGCTGCCCAGTCGTTGCGGATGTCGCTGGCTTCGTCGGGCATCGTCAGCAGCCAGCTGTAGGTGGCCCAGACGAATGCGGCCAGCAGCATCCAGGCATCACCAGGCACCAGTTGCAGTTCGCGCAGCCGAGCCAGATCGCCCTGGGTCAGCACCACCAGCACCCCCAGCAGTGAGCAGCCCGCGCCGATGAGCGCGACCCGGCGTATGGGTGCATGAAAGAACAGCCGTCCCACGACCAGCATCCACACGGGCATGCTGGCCGCGACCAGGGTGACGTTGATCGGTGTCGAGGTGTTCAGCGCCAGGTACTGCAGCATGTTGTAGCTGGCGATCGACAACAGGCCCAGCAAGGCGTAGCGTTTCCAATGTCGCCACAAGGGGCTGCCCCGGCGCAGCACCCAGCCCGCCAGCGGCAAGAGGATCAGCAGCACCAGCACCCAGCGCAGGAAGTTGAAGGTGACGGGCGGAATCCAGGGGGCGGCGATGCGGCCCACCACAGCATTGCCGGCCCACATCAGGGGAGGGACGATGAGCAGGCCGATCGTGGCGAGGTTCAGGGGAGGGTGCGAAGCAGACATCCCCGCCACTGTAACAAGCCGGACATGCCCGAGTGGCCATGAGGCTGCAAGGCTGTCGCGTTCGTGGCACCATGCGGGTCGTTCGATTCGAGGAGATCCCATGACCCCCACCACCAGCCGCACCGTAGTGATTGACCAGCCCGGTGGCCCCGAACAGATGCATATCGTGCAGGTGCCCGTGGGCGAACCCGGCCCGGGCGAGGTGCGCATCCGGCACCACGCCATCGGCCTTAACTTCATCGACGTGTATCAACGCTCGGGCCTGTATCCCTTGCCGCTGCCGCTTCGGCTCGGCATGGAGGGGGCCGGGGTGATCGAGGCCGTGGGCGAAGGCGTGAGCCACCTGCGTGTCGGCGACCGTGCGGCCTACGCCAGCCAGCCCCCCGGGAGCTACTGCGACGTGCGTGTCATGCCCGCCATGAATGTGTGCCGCCTGCCGGACGCCATTTCCTTCGAAGAAGGGGCGGCCATGATGCTCAAGGGCCTCACCGCCCAGTACCTGCTCAAGCATTGCAAGCCGGTCGAGGGCCTGCAGTCCGGCGACTTTGTGCTGTTCCATGCCGCCGCGGGTGGCGTTGGCCTGATCGCCTGCCAATGGGCCCGGGCGCTGGGCCTGCAACTGATCGGCACCGCAGGTTCGGACGCCAAGTGCGAACTCGCCCGAGCCAACGGCGCGGCCCATGTGATCAACTACAACACCGAGGACTTTGCGGCCCGGGTGAAAGAGATCACCGGGGGTAAGGGCGTGAGGGTGGTGTACGACTCGGTCGGCAAGGACACCTGGGACAAATCGCTGGATTGCCTGGCTCCGTTCGGCCTGATGGTCACGTTCGGCAACGCTTCAGGCCCGGTGCCTCCGTTCGCACCGGCGATGCTGGCCGCCAAGGGGTCCCTCTATGTGACGCGCCAGACGCTGTTCAACCACATCACCAGCCGTGAGCGTACCCAGGCCATGGCCGACGACCTGTTTGCGGCTGTCACGTCAGGCCAGGTGAAGATCCATGTGGAGCAGCGTTACCCGCTGGAGCAGGTGCAACAGGCACACCGCGACCTCGAAGCCCGCCGGACGACGGGTTCGACGGTGCTGATGCCCTGAAGCGGCCCAGCCGGGCGCGGGCTGTTGTCGACGTCTCCTCACCAGGGGATGTCCGGGGTCCAGCGAGGACAAGGGAAATACCGTACCATGCGCTTTATTGTCTAAGACAAATAAGGCGTAAACATGGACATTTCTCCATCAACCCGACGCGGCGGTGCGATGCACCCGCTGGATGCGCAGCGCCGACATGGAGATGCCTGGTTGTGCCTCCTGCTGGTCCTCTATGTAGGCACGGCGATCGCCATCGGCCTGGCATTTCAGAATCCAGTGATGTCGTTTGGGGGGGTGATCGGCTGGACGCTCCTGCTCGCCTTGCCCGGTCTGCTCGTCACCTTCGCTTGGCGAGGCACCCTGCTGTCCAGATTGGTGATGGCATGGTCTTTGTCCGCGCTGGTGGCGCTGCACATCCAGCTTGGTGCGGGCATGATCGAATTCCACTTCGGTGTGTTCGTGACCTTGGCCGTGCTGATGGTGTACCTCGACTGGCGTCCGATCGTGCTGGCTGCGGCCATCTTTGCCGTCCATCACATCCTGTTCGACCGGTTGCAGGCGGCCGGTTTCGGTGTGTACTGTCTGTCGCAGCCGCACCTCGGCATCATCCTCATCCATGCGGCCTACGTGGTGCTGCAGACGGTTTTCGAAGTGCTGTTTGTCTCGAGGTTGTCGAGAAATGTCCGGGACAACGCTGAAGTGGCCTTGTTGGCCGAGCACCTCAGCGACGGGGATCGGATCGCGTTGGATGTGGAAGGGCTGGAGGTTCGAGCACCTCTGGCCCTCGAACTCCGGGCCATCCTCGGCCGGATGGCGGGCATCATGGCAACGGTGCGTCAGACCAGCGATCAGATCCTGTCGGCCAGCGGGGAGATCGCTTCCGGCAACTGGGACCTGAGCGCACGAACGGAAAGCGCGGCCAGCCATCTGGCCACCACCGGCTCCAGCGTCGAGACGCTCACCGCAACGGTCCGTGAGGGTGCGGCTGCGGCGCAGCAGGCCAGTCGCCTGGCGGGTGATGCGGCTGGCGTGGCGCAGCGAGGTGGAGCGGTGGTGGGCGAAGTGGTGCGGACGATGGACGCCATCCATGCCGACAGCCGCAGGATGGCGGACATCATCGCCGTCATCGACGGCATTGCTTTCCAGACCAACATCCTGGCCTTGAATGCCGCGGTCGAGGCGGCACGGGCAGGAGAGCAGGGGCGAGGTTTCGCCGTTGTCGCAGCCGAGGTGCGGGGACTGGCCCAGCGCAGCGCCCAGGCGGCCCGGGAGATCAAGCAGCTGATCGATGACAGCGTGGACAAAGTGGCGACCGGCAACCACCTGGTGCAATCAGCGGGCGAAACCATGCGCGAAGTGGTGGGGAGCGTGCGGCAGGTGTCCGACATGCTGGCGGTTCTGGCGGCTTCAGCCAACGAACAGAGCGACAGCATCTCCCAGGTGAACACGGCAGTGGGTGAGCTGGACCGGATGACTTTGCAGAATGTGGGTCTGGTTGAGCAGAGCTCGGCGGCCGCCCAAAGCCTCAAGGAGCACGCCCAGCGACTCGCGCAGATGGTGACGGTGTTCCGCTTGGCCGTATAGGGGGTCAGCGGGGGGCCACCCGTTCGCACCAGTAGGCGAGTTCGTGGTGACGAAGTGGTTCGCGAATCACTTGGAGCCCGGTGAACCCATGGGGAGGATTCGCCGAGGTTTCCGGAAGAAAGACCGCCTGGTGCATCAGGTAGGGTTCACCAGAGAAGACGCCGTAGGTGCGTACCTTAACCCCGGCTCCCGGGTCGGGGGGCAGTCGGTTGATGACCTCCATCACGAAAGAGGCGCCTTCGAGCAGTGGCCTCACCTCGTCGGTGTGGCTGGCGGGGGCGACCGCGAAGGTGCGGGTGGCTCCGGCAAAGGTGACGTGACACTGGATCGTCTGAGCCCCGACGCCGGAGGCCAGGCAGCAGGCTGCTGCGACGCTTGCCCAGCGGGCCCGTGTGGTCCACGGTGGAGCGGGTGAGCGGGTACAGGTCATGCAGAGGCGGGAATGGGCGATGGGATCAGCGGGAGCGCCTGACGCGCAGGATTTCGTCCAATATTAACCCGATCGCGCCCAGGGTGATGGCCGCATCAGCCAGGTTGAACGCGGGAAAGTGGCCGCCCCGGAAGACGGGTTGCAGCCAGCGCCAGTGGAAATCCAGCATGTCCACCACGTAGCCGTGAACCAGGCGGTCGATCACGTTGCCCACAGCACCGCCCATGATGCAGGACAGCGAGAACGCAAAGAGTTTCTGGTTGTGGTGCGAACGCAACATCCAGAGGATGAAGACGGTAGCGCCCACGCCGATGGCGGTGAAGAACCAGCGTTGCCAGCCTCCTGCCGAGGCCAGGAAGGAGAACGCAGCCCCCGTGTTGTGCACCCGGACGATGTTGAAGAAAGAGGTGATCTGCGTTGCCTCGCCCAGCCGGTAGAAGCTGACGATCCACCATTTCGTGGCTTGGTCGGCCAGCAGGATGGCAAACGCCAGCCCGAGCCAGACCAGCATGCCCTTGGAGGAGGGTTTGCCCATGTCGCGGTCAGCCTCAGGCCACGGCACGGGCTTCGCCCGCACCGTACAGGTTGCTGGTGCAGCGGCCACAGAGCTCAGGGTGGGCCGGATCGTGGCCCACGTCGTCGCGCCAGTGCCAGCAACGCCCACACTTCGTGGCGCCCGAAGGGGTGACCGCCACCGCCAGTTCCGAACCCGGTTGCAGCGTGACCGCCGACACGATGAGGACGAACTTCAGGTCATCGCCCAGACTTTGCAGCAGTGCCTGGTCTTCCGCACCCACGGTCAGCGCCACGTTCGCCTGGAGGGACGAGCCCACCTGGCCGGAGGTGCGCACCTCTTCGATGGCCTTGTTCACGGCCGCGCGGATCTCCAGCACCCGACTCCATTTGGCCAGCAGCGCTTCGTTGGGGGTGCCCAGGTTCAGATAGGTTTCGGTAAAGATCGACGGGGTGTTGCCCACCAGCGTCCAGGCTTCCTCGGCGGTGAAGCTCAGGAAGGGCGCCATCCAGCGCAGCATGGCGTGGGTGATCTGGTGCAGCGCAGTCTGCGCGCTGCGGCGCGCCAGGCTCTTGGGCGCCGTGGTGTAGAGGCGGTCCTTCAGCACGTCCAGGTAGAAGGCGCCCAGGTCTTCGGAACAGTACACCTGCAGCTTGGCCACCACGGGGTGGAATTCGTAGGCGTGGTAGTGCGCCAGCACGTCGGCCTGGAACTGCGCCGCGCGGCTCAGGGCGTAGCGGTCGATCTCCAGCATCTGGTCCAGTGGCACGGCGTCTTGCGCCGGGTCGAAGTCACTGATGTTGGCCAATAGGAAGCGCAGCGTGTTGCGGATGCGGCGGTAGGCGTCCACCACGCGGGCCAGGATCTTGTCGTCGATGCCCAGGTCGCCGGAGTAGTCGGTGGCGGCCACCCACAGGCGGATGATCTCGGCGCCCATCTTGGAGCTGACCTGCTGCGGGGCCACCACGTTGCCCACGCTCTTGCTCATCTTGCGGCCCTGGCCGTCCACGGTGAAGCCGTGGGTCAGCAGCCCTTTGTACGGCGCGCGGTCGTACATGGCGCAGGCGGTGAGCAGCGAGCTGTGGAACCAGCCGCGGTGCTGGTCGTGGCCTTCCAGGTACAGGTCGGCCTCGGGGCCGCTGTCGTGGCCGCTGCCCGCGTGGCTGCCCTTGAGTACAGTGGTGTGCGTGGTGCCGGAGTCGAACCACACCTCCAGGATGTCGGTGCTCTTGGTGTAGTGGGCCGCGTCGGCGGCGTCGCCCAGGCGGGCCAGGATATCGGCCACGCCCAGCTGGCTCCAAGCCTCAATCCCGCCTGTCTCCACCACTTCAGCGGCCAGGTCGATGATCTCGGGCGTGCGCGGGTGCGGCTCGCCGCTGTCCACATGCAGCAGGAAGGGCAGGGGGACGCCCCACGAGCGCTGGCGGCTGATGCACCAGTCTGGCCGGTTGGCGATCATGTCGCGCAGGCGAGCGCGGCCGTTTTCGGGGTAGAAGCTGGTGTGCTCGATGGCTTCCAGCGCGAGCTGGCGCAGTGTCTTGGCCGCCTTGTCCTGGGTGAAGATGCCCTCGCCCTCGTCCATGCGCACGAACCATTGCGCAGCGGCGCGGTAGATCACCGGCGTCTTGTGGCGCCAGCAGTGCGGGTAGCTGTGGGTGATGGTCTCGGTGGCGAACAGGCGGTCGTGCTCGCGCAGCGTGTCGATGATGACGGGTGCGGCCTTCCAGATGTTCTGGCCGCCGAAGAGCGGCAGCGCATCTTCGTACTGGCCGTTGCCCTGCACGGGGTTCAGGATGTCCTCGTACTTCAGCCCGTGCGTCACGCAGGAGTTGAAGTCGTCCACGCCGTAGGCGGGTGCCGAGTGCACGATACCCGTGCCGTCGTCGGCGGTGGCGTAGTCGGCCAGGTAGATGGGGCTGAGGCGGTCGTAGCCCGGGTGCACGTGCGCCAGCGGGTGCTTGAAGTGGATCATCTCCAGCGCGCGACCCTCGCAGGTGGCCAGCACGGTGCCTTCCAGCTGGTAGCGCACCAGGCATTTTTCCACCAGCGACTCAGCCAGCACCAGCAGGCCGCGCGGGGTGTCCACCAGCGCGTAGGTCAGTTCGGGGTTGAGGTTGAGCGCCTGGTTGGCCGGGATGGTCCAGGCCGTGGTGGTCCAGATCACCACGAACATCGGCTTGGTTTCCAGGCCAGCCGTGTCGGCGTGGGGCAGTCCGCTCTGGCCAAAGAAGGCGTGCAGCAGCTTGGCCGGTTCGGCGCAGGGGAAGCCGACGTCCAGCGTCTGGCTCTTCTTGTCCTGGTACTCGATCTCGAACTCGGCCAGCGAGGAGCCGCAGTCGAAGCACCAGTACACGGGCTTGAGGCCCCGGTACACGAAGCCGCGCTCCATCACGCGCTTGAAGGCGCGGATTTCGTTGGCCTCGGTGGCGTAGTCCATCGTCTTGTACGGGTTGTCCCACTGGCCCAAAACGCCCAGGCGCTTGAAGTCGGCCATCTGCTGCGCGATCTGTTCGGTGGCGAAGGCGCGGGCCTTGGACTGCATCTGGTCGCGGCTCAGGTTGCGGCCATGCAGCTTTTCGATCGCGTTTTCGATCGGCAGGCCGTGGCAGTCCCAGCCTGGGATGTACTGGGCATCAAAGCCTGCCAGCTGGCGCGCCTTGACGATCATGTCCTTGAGCACCTTGTTGACGGCGTGGCCGATGTGGATCTGGCCGTTGGCGTAGGGCGGGCCGTCGTGCAGGATGAATTTGGGGGCGCCGACGCGCGCCTCGCGCAGGCGTTGGTACAGGCCCTGTTCTTCCCACTGCTGCACCCAGCCCGGCTCGCGCTGCGGCAGGTTGCCGCGCATTGGGAAGGGAGTGTCCGGCAGGTTCAGGGTTTGGCTGAAATCGGTGCCGGATGGGGTGGCGTTGGCTTGGGCGTCGGACATGGTGGGTACGCGAAATTCTCGACAGGCTCGGCCCGCAGGTGCAGGAAAAAAACCGGGACTGCCCACCCCGAGCCCGTCCAGGGGAGTGCAGCGAAGGCCAGGCGGGTGTGCCGGGCCGCAACGGGCGTCAAATTCGGTCGCGGGTGGTCTGGCGGCGCACGGCGGCATGGCTGCCGGCAGGGTCGTGGGTGCCCCCGGCGGAGCTCAGGCGGGCTGCAAACCAGGCGCGTGCATCGTCACAGTCCCTGGCAATGCCCTGGGTCAGGGCGTCCAGACTGTCGTACTTGAGTTCGTCGTGCAGTTTGTGCAGCAGTTCCACCCGGATGATTTTACCGTAGGCCTCACCTGGGGTGGGGGCGCGTTCCAGGGCGCGCTGCACCCGCGCTGGCCAATCCAGACAATGGGTTTCCAGAAGCACTCTGCCGCCGTTGGTGTCGTTCGGGTCCAGCGACGGGCGTACACCGAGGTTGGCCACGCCAGGCAGTGGAGGGGCGTCGCGGGCCGGGTCCAGTCCGTGCACCTGCACCACGAAGATGCCGCTGGCCGCAGGCTTCCAGTGCGAGAAACGCAGGTTGAGGGTGCGAAAGCCATCGCCCGCTCCCTCCTGGCTGGCACCGAGGGCCCGCCCCAGTTTGCGGCCGTGGACTACGTGGCCGGTGATGCTGTAAGGGCGGCCGAGCAGGGCGGTCACGTCGTCCATGCGCCCTTCGGCCAGGGCGTCCCGAACGGCGGAACTGGAGACGCGCAGCCCATGCACCTCATAGCTCATCATGCGCGCCACGTCGAAGCCTTGTCGGGCGCCGGCCGCATCCAGCAGGGCGTAATCGCCCTGACGCTGGGCCCCAAAGCGGAAATCGTCTCCCACCAGCACGTATTTCACGCCCAGCGAATGCACCAGCACCTCGTCGATGAAGGCCTGCGCCGGAAGGCTGGCCAGGGCCTCGTCGAACGGCAGGATCACGCACTGCTCCACGCCGCAGGCGCGCAGTTCGTGCAGCTTGTCGCGCAAGGTGGCGATGCGCGCCGGGGCCAGTTCGGGTTTGTGGAATTTCGCGGCGAAGTAGTCGCGGGGATGGGGCTCGAACGTGAGGGCGCAACTCGGCACGCCCCGGTGGCGGGCCTCGTTGTGCAGCAGGGCCAGCATGGCCTGGTGGCCACGGTGCACGCCATCGAAATTGCCGATGGTCAGGGCGCAGCCCGATTCCCGCGCCCGGGCATGGCGCAGCAGGTTGTTCAGGCCTTGGATGATTTTCATGCGACGGATCGGGGGAAATGACGTGTGGCGTCGGGAATCCGACGCCAAAGCGCGCTATATTGACACAAGTTCAACGCACGGAGGTCCGTCTTGAAGGTGTTGAAGTTGTCGGCGCAGGGGTTGCCCCAATCGTGGATCAGCCTGGAAGAAGCGGTGCTGCATTACGCCGCCGATGAGGTGCGCTGGGAAATGGGGCAGCAGGTGGCGGTGTTCCGGGGCGGGCACAACGCGGTCACCGGCCGTCAATCGGTGATCGAGGTCAACTCCATCATCGGAACCAAGGGCGTGCCCAACATCAACCCTTTCGAGTTGAAGCCATCCCTCAGCAATGCCAAGCTGTTTGCGCGTGACCGCAACGTCTGTGCTTACTGCGGCGGCCGTTTTCACGAGGACGACCTTACCCGGGAGCACATCCTTCCGTTGGCGCAGCAAGGACGGGACCACTGGATGAACGTGGTCACGGCCTGTCGCTCCTGCAACCACCGCAAGGGCAACCGCACACCGGAGCAGGCCCACATGCCCCTGCTCTATGCCCCCTATGTGCCCAGCCTCTGGGAAGACTTCATCCTGCGCAACCGCCGCATCCTCGCCGACCAGATGGAGTTCCTGATGGCCCACCTGCCGCGTCATTCCCGTCTGCACGCCTGATCGGCAAGGCCATTTCTTCCCCGCAGGCAAGGGGGCGAATACCTGTCAAAATGATACGATCACCCCAGTGAGGCGAGACAGGAGCAACCCGTGACCACAACCCCTTCCGGCCAGCACCGCTGGCGCTTTTTCCGTTCGGGTGGCTTCGATCAGGTCCGTATCGAAACGGCCGACGATCTGCGCCACCTCGGCGCCCTCGACCAGAAGCTCTGGGCCGTGCTTGCCTGTCCGACTGCCGGGCTCGAATTCGACGAACGCACGCTGCAGCTCATCGACGGGGACGGGGACGGTCGTATTCGGGTGCCGGAGCTGCGTGCGGCCGTGCGCTGGGTCTGCGAAGTGCTGCGCGATCCGGGCCTCCTCTTCGAACCAGGCGACAGCCTGCCGCTGGCGGCGCTGGACGATCGACACACCGAAGGACAGGAGCTGCTCGCGGCTGCAAGGGAGGTGTTGGTGCGGGTTGGCCGTGCCGGTGGAGATACGCTGTCCATGGAAGATCTGGCCGATCCGGCACGCCTGTTTCCTCCCGAGCGCTTCAACGGCGACGGCATCGTCCCGACGGCGTTGACATCCGACGAGGCAGTTCGGGCCCTGATCGAACAGATCGTGGCCTCGGTCGGGGCTCAGACCGACCGCAGCGGGCAGCCCGGTGTTTCTGCCGACACCTTGCAGGCCTTTCTGGCGGCGGCCGAGCAGGTCCGGGCGTGGCAGGACAAGGCCTGCAGTGAAGCCGCCCAGATCCTGGCCTTCGGTGACGGCACAGCCGCGGCGCTCGCCGCCTTTGACGCCGTGCAGGCCAAGGTGGAGGACTACTTCACCCGCTGCCGACTGGCCGCCTTCGACGAGCGCGCCACCGATGCGCTGAATCCCGCCGACAGTCGGTATGCCGACATCGCAGCCCTGGCCTTGAGCGATGCCCGCCAGGAGGTGGCCGCGCTGCCACTGGCGAAGGTGGTGCCCGGCGCTGCGCTCCCACTGGTCGACGGGATCAACCCCGCCTGGCAGGCCGCTATGGCCGCATTGCGCGAGCAGGTCGTGACCCCGGTGCTGGGAGAGCAGACCCGCTTGACGCTGGCGCAATGGCAGCAGCTCAGTGCCCGGCTGACAGCCTACCGTGAATGGCAGGCCGCCAAGCCCGCCACGCCGGTGGCCGATCTGCCGGCCGAGGGGCTGTCCAGCCTCGTGCAGCCCGCCACCGTGGCCGCCCTGCAGGCATTGATCGAGCAGGACGCCCAGTCCGACACCGACGCCACCGGCGTGGACGCGCTGGAAAAACTGCTGCGTTTGCGCCGGGATCTGATCACGTTGCTGCGTAACTTCGTCAACCTGAGCGATTTTTATGGTGGCCAGCAGCCGGCTGTGTTCCAGGCCGGCACGCTGTACATCGACCAGCGCAGCTGCGACCTGTGCCTGCGCGTGGCCGACATGGGCCGCCATGCGGCGCTGGCCCCGCTGTCCGGCACCTATCTGGTGTATTGCCAGTGCGTGAGACAGGGCGAGGCGCCCATGACCATCGTGGCCGCGATGACCGGCGGTGACTCCGACGAGATGATGGTGCCCGGCCGCAATGGCGTGTTCTACGACCGCGCAGGGCGTGACTGGAACGCGAGTGTGATCAAGGTGGTGGAGGCCCCGATCAGCGTGCGGCAGGCTTTCTGGGCACCTTACAAGCGCGTGGCCCGCATGATCGGGGACCAGATCCAGAAGTTCGCTGCAGCGCGCGACAAGGACGTCGAGGCCCGGTCGGCCGCTGGTGTGACCCAGGTCGGGACTCAGGCCGAGGCGCCTGCCGACGGCGCACGGCAACAGGCCTTTGACATCGCCAAGTTCGCCGGTATCTTCGCGGCCATCGGGCTGGCGCTGGGCGCCTTGGGCACCGCGCTCGCTGCGGTGGTCTCCGGTTTCCTGGGCCTTCCTGCCTGGCAGATGCCGCTGGTTGTGCTGGGCATGGTGCTGCTGATTTCCGGGCCGTCGATGCTGCTGGCTTGGCTCAAGCTGCGTCAGCGCAACCTTGGGCCGCTGCTCGACGCCAACGGCTGGGCGGTCAACATCCGGGCCCGGATCAACATCCCGTTTGGAGCCTCGCTGACCGGGGTGGCCGCGTTGCCCGCCGGTTCGGAGCGCTCGCTGCACGACCCTTATGCCGACAAGGCCAACCCCTGGCCGTGGCTGGTGCTGCTGGCCGTACTGCTCGGGGCCGTGTTCTGGGCGTACCGACAGGGCTGGCTGTAAGGCACCGGCATGAGCCTGAGCAGCCTGTGGTCGAAGGCATGGCTGCTGGCGGCATTGGCCTGCTGGGCAGCGCCTGCCTGGGCCGACCGGCCCGGTTTCGATGACGTTTTCCTGCAGCACGACATCCCGATGCTGCTGATTGAGCCGGCCAGCGGCCGCATCGTGGATGCGAACCCGGCGGCGGTCCGCTTTTACGGGCATGGACGCGACAGCCTGCGGGCCATGACCATCCAGGACATCAACACCTTCACCGCGGAACAGGTGGCGCAGGAGCGCCGGCTGGCCGAGCAGGAGGGACGCAACTACTTCATCTTCCGGCACCTCCTCGCCGATGGCGCTATCCGTACCGTGGAAGTGCATTCCCGGCCCTTCGAGTTCGACGGCCAGCGTCTGCTCCATTCGATCGTGTTCGATATCACACCAGGGCGGTATGAGGAACAGGACCTGTGGCACTACCAGCAGCGTCTGGAGGAACTGGTGGATGCCCAGCTGGCCCAGATCGCGCGCAACCGCACCCTGCAGTTCTGGTTGCTGGTTGCCGCCCTGCTGGCGCAGGCGCTGGTGATCGCCTGGCTGGTGCAGAGCATCCGGCGGGCGCGTGCCCTGCAGGTCGAGCGCGAGGCCCTGCTCAGGGCGCAGGAACAGGCCAATGTCCGCCAGAAGGGCATGATCGAGGCGATGGCCGCCAGCGAAGCCTTGCTGGAACGTGCCCAGCGGATCGCTCACATCGGCAGCTGGACGCTGGACATGGTCAGTGGTGGGCTTGTTTGGTCAGACGAAACGTACCGTATTCTGGGCTACAGAGCGGAGACGATGGTGCCCACCTATGAAGCGTTTCTTGGAGCCGTCCACCCAGACGACCGATCTCGGGTGGATGAAGCATTTTACGGTTCGCTGCGTGAGGGCCGCGTCCGTTACGACATCGACCATCGGGTTGTGCGACAGGACACCGGAGAGGTTCGTTACGTCCATGTGCAGTGCGAGCATGAACGCGATGCAGCAGGTCAGCACCTGCGCTCCTTTGGCAGCGTGCAGGACGTCACGGAACGCATGATCCTGGAGATGGCCCTGCATGCGCTCAGTACCGATCTGGCCCGGCTCAGTGAAAACACCTTCTTCCGTGGTGTGTGTCAGCACCTGACCGCGGCGCTGGGCATGGACATCGCCTTCGTGGGTCGCCTCGACGCGGCCGGCGTGCGGGTTCAGGTCGTCGAGGGTTGGAACCAGGGGGGACCACTGGCGCCGTTCGAGTACGACCTGCCTGGCACGCCTTGCGAGAACGTGATGTCCACGGGGCATGCGGTCTATCCCTCGGGTGTACAGGCCCTTTTCCCGACCGACGAGGCCCTGGTGCACATGGCCGTCGAGGCCTACATCGGCAACACCCTGTTCGACAAATCGGGCCGTGCCATCGGCATCGTGGTGGCGCTGGGGCGCCAGCCGCTGTCCGAGACCCTGAGCGCGCTGGCCGGCCCGCTGCTCGACCTGTTCGTGGACCGGGTCGCGTCCGAGATGTTGCGCGTGGAGGCCGAGCAGCAGACCCGGCAGCAGCTCGCGTTTCAGAAAATCGCCGCCGAGGCGTCGGTCGCCCTCATGAGCGTGAACGCCGAAGCCGGGTTTGACGAGGCGGTGGAGCGTTGCCTGGACCAACTCGGCCGCCTGTTGGGCCTCGACCGGTGCCATGTGTTCCAGTTCTCCGAAGACCTGGTCACCATGTCGAACACCCATGAATGGTGTGCCCAGGGCATCCCGGCCCAGAAGCATCGCATCCAGGGCGTGGCCACCCGTGCGCTGCCGTGGTGGCTTTCTCGCTTCCTGGGTGCGGGCATCGTGAACATTCCCGACGTGTCGGCGCTCCCGCCTGAGGCCCGGGTTGAGCAGGCCGAGTTCGAAGCCCAGGGTATCCGGTCCCTGGTCACGGTGGCGATGCGCGGTGCTGGCGGGAAGCTCACCGGTTTCATCGGTGGGGACAGCGTACAGGTCCGGCGGGCATGGTCGGATGACGACATCGCGATGCTCAGCGTGATGGCGGGCATCGTCGGTTCCGCCGTCGAGCGCAGCCGGGCGCAGGAAAAGCTGAACCAGGCCGCCAGTGTGTTCGAGCATGCCAACGAGGGCATCCTGATCACCGATCCGGATGGGGCCATCCTAGACGTCAACGCGGCCTTCACGCGCATCACCGGTTTCACGCGGGAGGATGTCGTGGGGCAAGACCCCCGCATCCTTGCCTCCGGGCGCCACGAACCGGGCTTTTACACCGGGATGTGGGATTCGCTCCGGCAGGAAGGCCACTGGAGTGGGGAGGTCTGGAACCGACGCAAGAATGGCGAGATCTATGCCGAACTGCTCACCATCAGTGCCGTGCTCGACAGCAAGGGACAGGTACAGCGCTATGTGGGCCTGTTCACCGACATCACCGCCCTCAAGGAGCACCAGCGGCAGCTGGAGCACCTCGC
Source organism: Burkholderiales bacterium (assembly GCA_030603635.1). GTDB lineage: Bacteria > Pseudomonadota > Gammaproteobacteria > Burkholderiales > Burkholderiaceae_C > Tepidicella. The sequence continues at coordinate 17,886 of JAUVXK010000052.1, forward strand.
TCATTACGCTGCCCCCACCGGACTGCCCAACCGCAGTCTGCTGGCCGACCGGCTTCAGCAGGCCATGGCACAGGCGGCCCGGCGCGACCTGCACATTGCGGTGGCTTACATCGATCTGGACGGTTTCAAGGAGATCAACGACCGGCACGGTCACGA
>JAUVXK010000062.1 GCA_030603635.1 Burkholderiales bacterium
GGCGGCCGAGGTGATTGCCGGTGAACTGCAAGGCAACGCCGAGCTGGCGGCCGCGGCGTTCAATGCGCGGGTGATCCCGAGCGTGGCCTACACCGACCCCGAGGTGGCCTGGGTGGGCCTGACCGAGGACCAGGCCAAGGCACAGGGCATCAAGGTCAAGAAGGGCCTGTTCCCCTGGACGGCTTCGGGCCGCGCCATCGCCAACGGCCGTGACGAAGGCTACACCAAGCTGCTGTTCGACGACAGCCCCGAGGCGCATGGCCACGGCAAGATCCTGGGCGGCGGCATCGTGGGCACCCACGCGGGTGACATGATCGGCGAGATCGCGCTGGCCATCGAGATGGGCGCCGACGCGGTGGACATCGGCAAGACCATCCACCCGCACCCCACGCTGGGCGAAAGCATCGGCATGGCGGCGGAGGTGGCGCACGGTTCGTGCACGGACTTGCCGCCGCAGAAGAGGTGAGTGGGTACAGGGGGCCATACCCGACCCGGATCGGCAACGGTCCGGGCGTTGGTGTTGCTCAGTCCCTGCGTTGGCTGGCTTCCTGATCAATGGCCTGCTGAACCGCTCGGTAAAACGCTTCCCGAGCGTCGCTGGCCTGGGGGTCTCTGGCACCGCCTGACCAGTTCGCGTTGGAGGCGATGACCAGCCGGCGCTGCGGATCGATGAAGATGCCCTGGCCGAAGATGCCTCGGGCCGCGAAGCTGCCGTCGTCGTAGGTCCACCACTGGTAGCCGTATCCCCGGCCGGGTTCCCCGATGCCGGTGCGGGTCGTGGTGGCCTCGTGCAGCCATCCCTCGGGCACGATGTGTTCGCCATTGACCTGGGCGCCGTCGAGGATGAACTGGCCGAACCGGGCATAGTCGCGCGTCGCGGCCTGGATGCAGCAACCGCTGATTTCCTGTCCGGTCTTGCTCAGGATCCAGGTCGCTTTCTGCTCCATGCCCGCCGGACGCCAGATCTTCTCGGACAGGTAGTCGGCCAGCGGCTTGCCGGTGGCGCGCATGACCAGCAGCCCCACCAGGTTGGTCTCGCCGGTGCTGTAGAGCCAGCGCGTGCCGGCAGGTGCGGCGCGCGGGAGACGCCGCAGGTAACTCACCAGCGCATCGACGCCGGGCTCGGGTTCGTGGTTGTTGAACCGGGCCACGTCAGAGTTGGGGTCGCCGTAGTCCTCGTTCCATTCGATCCCGGAGGTCATGGTCAGCAATTGCCGGATGCTGACGTCGTCGTAGGCCGATCCCTTCATTTCCTCAATGTAGTCGCTGACCTTGTCGTCCATGCTTCGGATATGTCCGTCCTTCACGGCAGCGCCCACCAGCGTCGAGGTCATGGACTTGGCCACGGAGAAGCTGGTCCAGCGGCCACCGGCGTCAAAGTCCAGACCGTAGCGCTCCAGCCGAACCTGCCCGTCGTGGAGGATGAGCAGCGCGGCGCTGCGCTGGGACTGCATGTAGGCGTCCACATCGAGCGGCAGCGACAGCGGTGGGCCGGGCGGCAGGGCCATGGGCGTGGGACCCGCCTCGATGACGCGGTGTTTCGCCAGGAATGGCAGCCTGTCCAGCGCGCGGAAGGCCGCGTCGCGCTGTGACTGTTTCCAGAACAGCACATCGCGATCGGTGGGGAAATGGGCCAGAAAGCCCCGGGTTTCCTTGTCCAGGCTGAACCATCCGGCGGTGCCGGCCGCTGCCACGACGATCAGGCCGGTCAGTGCCCAGGTCTTGAGTTTCACGGTGTTGCTCCTGCTGTCCGGCTCGGGGGGTGAACACTTTCGATGCGGTGTGGCCGGTTCTGGATTATCAGCTCCCCTTCCGCACCATGTCCGCTCGGGATCGTTGCGGCGGGCTTGATGCAGATCAATATACCTGCATGGGTATTTTGGAATCATCATTCCTCATCCTCTTCGTGGAGTCATGATGTCCACTTCATCCATCCGCCTTCCCGATGTGCGGGGCCGATCGGCGGTATTTCTACTGGCTCTGGTTGCCTGTAGCGCCACATGGTCTCAAGCACCAGCCCACCCGATGCGCGCCTCCCAGGTGGCGGCAGGTGAGACCATTGCGCAGCAGCGTTGCGCCGTCTGCCATGGCGATCAGGGGCAAAGCGTGGCCCCGGATTTCCCCCGGTTGGCCGGCCAGAACGCCAACTATCTGTACAAGCAGCTCGTGGATTTTTCCGAGGGAAGACGCAGGAGCCCTGTGATGCTCGACAAGGCGCAAGCCCTGTCCCCGGAGCAGATGTATGCGGTGGGGCTGTATTACCAGGGCCTCAAACCGAGCGTCACCCTGGCAGCAGACGCGCCCTTGGCCCAGGTCGGACAGTTCGTGTACGACCGGGGCAATCCGTACACCTCGTTGCCCGCCTGTGTGACCTGTCATGGCACGGGTGCGCGTGGAACCGCCGAACTGCCCAGGCTGGCGGGCCAGCACCCTGAGTACCTGATCAAGCAAGTCAAGGCGTTCAAGTCGGGCGACAGGGCCAACGACAACACCATCATGCATCTGATCGCCAGCCGGGTCTCAGACATGGAGCTGCAGGCCGTGGCCACTTACCTGGGAGGTCTGAAATGAGTCTTTCAAGTCAGATGCGTGCCTGGCGAGTGGCTATGGCCGTTACCCTGGGTGCAATCGCCTTGCTGTCGGGTGCCGCCTGGGCCATCGATGCCGAGCAGGTCCCGGCCAACAAGCGGTCTTCATCGGGGCATCACCTCACGGCGGTGGAAGCCGCCGAGATGAAGAGCCGTCTGGGTGACAAGGTGCTGATGATCGACATTCGCACCCGTGCCGAGGCCATGTACGTGGGCATGGCCAGTGTGGTGGACTTTCTGGTTCCGGTGCTCGATTTTCCCGAGTTCTGGGAGTGGAGCGAGCAGGGCAACGAATACATCCAGCAGGCCAACCCGAACTTTGTGAAGGACATCGAGGCGCGCCTGGCGGCCCGGGGGTTGAGCAAGAGCGATCCGGTGATCCTGATCTGCCGCTCAGGGGTGCGCAGCAACGCCGCCAGCGGCCTGCTGGCAGAAATGGGTTTCAAGCAGGCCTACACTGTGATCGACGGCTTCGAGGGCGACACCGCCAAGGAGGGAGAGCAGAAAGGGCAGCGTGTGGTCAATGGCTGGAAAAATGCCAAACTGCCCTGGTCCTACAGGCTCGAGAAGGCCAAGATGTACCTGGACCCTCTCTGACCAGCCTCAGGCGGTGTCAGGCGTCGGCCGGTTCCGCGATGCCTCCCACCACCTGGCTGAAGCCACCGTCCACGTAGGTGATTTCGGCGCTGACGCCAGCGGCCAGGTCGCTCATGAGGAAAGCGGCCACGTTGCCCACGTCGTCGATGGTGACGTTGCGACGAATGGGGGAGTTCTCAGCGACCGCGCTGAGGATCTTGCCGAAACCCTTGATGCCGCTGGCCGCCAGCGTCTTGATGGGGCCGGCGGAGATGCCGTTGGCGCGCAGGCCGCGCCCCTTGCTGCCCAGCGACTCGGCCAGGTAGCGCACGGAAGCTTCCAGCGACGCCTTGGCCAGGCCCATGGTGTTGTAGTTGGGCACGGTGCGGATGGCCCCCAGGTAGGTGAGGGTGAGCAGCGCCGCCTTGTCGTTCAGGTAGGGCAGGGCGGCCTTGGCCATGGCCGGGAAGCTGTAGGAACTGATGTCGTGGGCCACCTGGAAGGCTTCGCGGCTCAGGCCGTCGAGGAAATCGCCCGCAATGGCTTCACGGGGCGCGTAGCCGATGCTGTGCACGAAGCCGTCAAAAGTGGGCCAGTGGGCCGACAAGTCGCGGAACAATTTCTCGATCTGCGCGTCATAGATGACATCGCAGTCAAAAAACAGTTGCGAGATGAAGTCGGCGGCACATTCGGAGATGCGGTCCTTGAAACGCTCGCCCACATAGCTGAACGCCAGTTCCGCGCCCTGCGCATGGCATGCCTTGGCGATGCCATAGGCAATGGAACGGTTGGACAGCACGCCGGTGATCAGCAACTTTTTGCCTGCCAGAAAACCCATGAGTCTTTTCTCCTGTGAATGTCGTGCAGAATTGTCGCATGCGCTGGCTGTCGTCCCTGTTGCGGTTCGGTTTGCTTTGCTGGATGGCCTTGGCCGGCCAGGGGGTCTGGGCCGCGCATGCCTACGCCCAGTTCGGTGACATCAAGTACCCGCCCGGATTCGCCCATTTCTCCTACGTGAACCCCGAGGCGCCCAAAGGCGGAGAGATTTCGCTGGTGTCGCCCACCCGCATCAGCAATTTCGACAAATACAACCCCTTCACGCTCAAGGGCACGGCGCCGCCCAACATGGGCAGCCTGCTGTTCGAAACGCTGCTCACCGGCACCCTGGACGAGCCCACCACCGCCTACGGCCTGCTGGCCGAGGACGTGAGCGTGGCCGCCGATGGCCTGTCGGTCACGTTCCGGTTGAACCCCCGGGCCCGCTTTCACAATGGGGACCCGGTGCTGGCCGAAGACGTGCGGCACTCCTTCGACACCCTGATCAGCCCCGAGGCCGCGCCCCAGTTTCGCACCTATTTCAGCGAGGTCAAAGGCGTGCGCGTGCTGGGCGAACGCCTGGTGCGTTTCGACTTCCACCGCCCCAACGCCGAACTGCCCCTTATCGTCGGCAGCCTGCCGGTGTTCAGTCGCCAATGGGGCGTGGTCAACGGCGAGCGCAAGCCGTTCGACCAGATCGTGATGGAGGAGCCCATCGGTTCGGGGCCATACCGCATCGGCCGCGTCAACTTCGGGCGCGACATCACCTATGTGCGCGACCCGAACTGGTGGGCGCAGGACCTGAACGTGCGCCGCGGCATGTACAACTTCGACCGCGTGACCTTCAAGATCTACAAGGACAACACCGCTCAGCTGGAAGCCTTCAAGGCCGGTGAGTTCGACTACATCCAGGCCTTCATCGCGAGGGAGTGGGCTCGTTCGTACACCGGTCGCGCGTTCGATCGTGGTGAGCTGGTCAAGCGCGAACTGGAGCACGGCAACGCCGGGGATTTCCAAGGCTTTCTGTTCAACACCCGACTGCCCAAGTTCCAGGACCCGCGCGTGCGCGAGGCCATCGGGCTGGCCATGGATTACGAGTGGCTGAACCGCCAGCTCTTCTACAACGCCTACGAGCGGGTGCGGGGGTACTTTGTGGCCAGCGACTTCGAGGCCAAGGGCCTGCCGGGTCCAGAGGAACTGGCGTTGCTGGAGCCCTTGCGTTCCCAGCTCCCCCCTCAGGTGTTTGAGCGCGAGGTGCCGCTGCCCCCCTACACCAGCCTGGATCCGGATTCGGGTCAGACGCTGCGCGACAACCTGCGCCGTGCCCGCGACCTGCTGGCCGAGGCTGGCTGGCGCTATCGCGACGGTGCCCTGCGCAACGAACGCGGCGAGGTGTTCACCATCGAATTCCTGGACAACAGCGGCTCCATGGGCCGGGTGGTCACACCCTTTGCCAAAAACCTGGAGCGGCTGGGCATCCGCGCCAACTACCGGGTGATCGACTTCGCCATCCTGCAAAAACGGCTGGACGTGTACGATTTCGAGGTCATCAGCAGCCGCTGGCTGGGCAGCGAGGCGCCAGGCACGGAGTTGCTGGAGCGCTTCGGTTCCGCCGCCGCCGACACCGAAGGATCGGGCAACCTCATGGGCGTGAAAGACCCGGCCGTGGATGCGCTGCTGGACCGTGTGGTGTCGGCGCGCACCCGGCCGGAACTGGTGGCTTCGCTTCGCGCCCTGGACCGTGTGTTGCGCCACATGCACCTGCATGTGCCGCACTGGTACGGCAGCGTGCATCGCGTGGCGTACCGCACAGGCCGGTTCGAGCAGCCTGCCACCATGCCCCGTTATTACCAGCCCGAAAGCTGGGTGCTGGCGACCTGGTGGGCCAGCCCTGACAACCTGAACCCCACGCCGGGGAGGAGGCGCTGACCATGTGGGCTTATATCCTCAAGCGGCTGCTGCTCATGATCCCGACCCTGTTCGGCATCCTGCTCATCACCTTCGTGGTGATCCAGTTCGTGCCTGGTGGGCCGGTGGAGCAGATGGTGGCGCAGCTGCAGGGCCGAGACACCGGCGGGGAGGGCGTCGCCGTGGCCGGGGCAGGCTACCGGGGTCGGCAGGGGGTGGACGCCCAGCGCATCGAGGAAATCCGCCAGCTCTACGGCTTCGACAAGCCGGCGCACGAGCGCTTCATCCAGATGCTCGGGCAGTTCGCCCGCTTCGACCTGGGACAGAGCTTCTTTCACCACAAGGCGGTGTGGGAACTGGTCAAGGAGAAGCTGCCGGTGTCCATCAGCCTGGGGCTGTGGACCTTTTTCCTGAGTTACACGATCTCGATTCCCTTGGGCATTGCCAAGGCGGTGCGGGCAGGTACGCGGTTCGACACGGTCACCAGCCTCATCGTGCTGGTGGGTTACGCCATCCCGGGCTTCGTGCTGGGGGTGGCCTTGCTGGTGATCTTCGGGGGCCAGTTGCAGTGGTTTCCCTTGCGGGGCCTCACGTCCAGCAACTGGCACGAGCTGAGCCTGGGCGCCAAGATCGTGGATTACCTCTGGCACATCACGCTGCCGGTCACGGCCAGCGTGCTCGGTGCCTTTGCCGTGACCACCATGCTGACCAAGAACGCTTTCCTGGAAGAGATACGCAAGCAGTACGTGCTCACCGCCCGCGCCAAGGGCCTGACCGAGCGGCGCGTGCTTTGGAAGCATGTGTTCCGCAACGCGCTGATTCCCATCGTCACGGGGTTTCCGGCGGCGTTCATTGGCGCGTTCTTTGCCGGCTCGCTGCTGATCGAGACGCTGTTCTCGCTCGATGGGCTGGGTCTGCTGAGCTACGAGAGCGTGATGCGGCGCGATTACCCGGTCGTGCTGGGCACGCTGTACCTGTTCACGCTGATCGGTCTGGTGACCAAGCTGATCAGCGATCTGTGTTACGTCTGGGTGGATCCTCGTGTCAAGTTCGACTGACGCCATCGTCGCCCCATCGGACGCCGTCCAAGCGCCTGCTGCGTCTGGCTTAGCCCGGTCGCTGAGCCCCAGCCAGCGGGCGTGGCAGCGCTTTCGGCGCAACCGGCTGGGTTTCTGGAGCCTGGTGATCTTTGTTACCCTGTTCGTGCTCAGCTTGGGGGCGGAGCTGATTTCCAACGACAAGCCCCTGCTGGCGCGTTACAACGGCGAATGGTTCGTGCCGCTGCTGCACAACCCGCCCGAAACGGCATTTGGGGGCGATTTCGAAACGCCCACCGACTACCTGGACCCGTTCATCCAGCGGCAGTTCGAGCAGCCCGGCAACTGGGCCTTGTATCCGGTGAATCGCTACCACCACACCACGCTGAACTACTTTGCCAAGGAGCCCCATCCGGCACCCCCCACGAGCGACAACTGGCTGGGCACCGACGATCGGGGGCGCGACATCGTGGCGCGTCTGCTGTACGGCTTTCGCCTCTCCATTCTGTTTGCCTTGGCACTCACCGTCATTGGGGTGCTGCTGGGTGTGGTGGCCGGGGCGATCCAGGGCTTCTACGGGGGCAAGGTGGACCTGGCCTTCCAGCGCTTCATCGAGGTCTGGGGCTCCATGCCCGAGCTGTACCTGCTGATCATCTTCTCGGCCGTGTTCGAGCCCAGCATCTGGATACTGCTGGTGCTGCTGAGCCTGTTTGGCTGGATGGGCCTGAGCGACTACGTGCGGGCCGAATTCCTGCGCAACCGCCAGCTCGACTACGTGCGCGCGGCCCGCGCCATGGGGTTGAGCAACGGGCAGATCATCTGGCGGCACATTCTGCCCAACAGCCTCACGCCCGTGGTCACCTTTCTGCCGTTCCGCATGAGCGCCGCCATTCTCGCGCTCACCTCGCTGGACTTTCTCGGGCTGGGGGTGCCCCCGGGCACGCCTTCGCTGGGGGAGTTGCTGGCCCAGGGCAAGAACAACATCGACGCCTGGTGGATCTCGCTGTCCACCTTTGCCGTCCTGGTGATCACGCTGTTGCTGCTCACCTTCATGGGTGACGCCCTGCGCGACGCGCTGGATCCAAGAAAGGCCGACCGATGAACGCCGTTCAGGAGACGCTGCTCGACGTGCGCGGCCTGCGCATTGGCTTCGGTGGGCAGACCGTGGTGCACGGCATCGACTTTCATGTGAAGGCAGGCGAGAAGCTGGCACTGGTGGGGGAGTCGGGCTCGGGCAAGACGGTGTCGGCCCTGAGCCTGCTGCGGCTGGTGCCGAATGCCGACATCCAGGGGCAGGCGCATTTTCAAGGGCGTGACCTGCTGCGCCTGAGCGAACGGGAACTGCGTGGGGTGCGCGGCGATGAGGTGGCCTGCATCTTCCAGGAGCCGATGACGGCGCTGAACCCGCTCTACACCATCGGGGACCAGATCGCCGAAATCCTCACGCTCAAGAAAGGGTTGTCGGCTCGCGAGGCGGTCCGCCGGGTGGAGGAACTGCTGGCCTCCACGGGCATTCCCGAGCCGGCCCGCCGCGCCCAGGCCTTCCCGCACCAGTTGAGTGGCGGCCAGCGTCAACGGGCCATGATCGCCATGGCCCTGGCCAGCGAGCCCCGGCTGCTCATCGCCGACGAACCCACCACCGCCCTGGACGCCAGCCTGCGTGGGCAGATCCTGGACCTGCTGGGAGAACTCCAGCAGCGTCTGGGCATGGCGGTGCTGCTCATCACCCACGATCTGCATCTGGTGCGCCAGTTCGCCGACCGGGTGGCCGTGATGGAGAAGGGGCACCTGGTGGAGCAGGGCGGTGTGACCGAGGTGTTCGAGCAACCGCAACATGCCTACACCCGCAAGCTGCTCGGCAGCCGGCCACAACGCCATCTGCCCGCACACGAACCCGCAACCGAGCCCCCTGTGGTGCAAGCGCGTGACCTGGTGGTGGCTTATGCCACCCCCCTGCCTGGGGTCGTGGGCTGGTTCCGGCGCGGACGCTTCGAGGCCGTCAAACAGGCCCGTTTCGCCCTGGCCCCGGGACGCACCCTGGGCGTGGTGGGGGAGTCGGGCTCCGGCAAGTCCACGCTGGCGCTCGCCGCGCTGGGCCTGCATCCGCACGAAGGGCATCTGCAGATCATGGGACGACACTGGCCGCAGGGGCGGGGTGGCGTTGCCGAGGCACGGCGACTGCGCCAGCAGGTGCAGGTGGTGTTCCAGGACCCGTTCTCGTCCCTGTCGCCGCGCATGACGGTGGAGCAGATCGTCGGGGAGGGGCTGAGCGTCCACGCGCCGGAACTGGATGAAGACCAGCGCCGGGAGCGCGTGGTGCAGGCGCTGCGGGAGGTGGGGCTGCTGCCCGACCTGCCGCGCGAGGCCTTGTCGCTGTGGCTGCAGCGCTATCCGCATGAGTTCTCGGGCGGGCAGCGCCAGCGCCTGGCGATTGCACGGGCGCTGATCGTCCAGCCCCGCGTGCTGGTGCTCGACGAGCCCACGTCGGCGTTGGACGTGACGGTGCAGAAGCAGGTGATCGATCTCTTGTTGCGGCTGCAGCGCGAACGCGGGCTGAGCTTTCTGCTCATCACCCACGACGTGGACGTGATCTGGGCCATGGCCCACGAGGTGATGGTGATGCGGGCCGGGGAGGTCGTTGAGAGCGGCCCGGCCGAGCAGGTGCTCCGTACACCCGGGCATCCCTATACCCGCCAGTTGCTGAGTGCCTGCGCGCCGCTGTGATCCAATGTAGGTTGATGTGGCATCAGGTTGACGTATGAAGGAACACGATTGGAAGACCGAGGCCAGGCCGGCGGTAGATGGGCTCTCGCCGCTGCGCTGGCTGGCATTGGGGTGGCGGGATCTGATCGCCAATCCGCGTCCCGGGCTCATGCACGGGGCCGGTTTGGCCGCCTTCGGCGGGTTGCTGCTCTGGCTGGCGCACGATCAGTTCTGGTGGCTGGCTGGCGCGTTTTCCGGATTCCTGATTGTGGCGCCGGTGCTGGCCACGGGGCTCTACGCCGTCAGTCGCAAGGCGCAACAGGGTGAAAAGGTATGCTGCCGCGAGGTACTGAAGCTCTGGTTGTCGGGTGACCGGCGGCTCATGGGCTTCGGCCTGTTGCTGGCCCTGGCGGGGACGGGTTGGGTGCTCACCTCCGCCGGTCTGATCACGCTGTGGTCTGGTGCGCCGGTGGAAAAGCCGGCCGACTTCCTCCACCATGTGGTGCTGGCACCCTCGCCCGGCTTGTTCGAGGTCTGGTTGCTGCTCGGGGCCCTGCTGGCGGCCCCGATGTTCGCCTCCAGCATCGTCACCCTGCCCATGCTGGTGGATACGCAGGCCCCTCTGTGGGTGGCGGTGGGCGAGAGCTGGCGGGCGGTGGGCAGCCATCCGGTGGTGATGGCGTTCTGGGCCCTGCTGATCGTGGTGCTGGTCGGTATCGGCCTGGCCACCCTGATGCTGGGGCTGGTGGTTGTCGTGCCGGTGCTCGGACATGCGAGCTGGCACGCCTATGCCGATCTCAAGCGGTCGGGATCGATCCGCACGCCGCGGGTCTGAGACGGAGCGACCGGATGCAGGGAACCATTTTCGGCTACACCGAGGGGCAGATCGCCCAGTTCGGCCTCACCTTCGGGGTGGGAGCCTTCATACTCTACATGCTGTTCATCGTGCTGAATCTGGCCCGCGAATCCAAGGCGGGCAAGTTCGGCACCTTCATTCTGTTTCTGGTGCTGTCGTTCGGCATACTGGGGTTTCTGGCGAAGAACGTCATCAAGTGGGTCTTGGGACTGTGACCTGACCGGCCTGCTGCCGGAGAGGTGTTCAGGGGGAAAACATGGGTGAGCATACATATCAACTGCCAAACATCGAGCGCACGGACCCATTTGCTGTGGGAGAGGCGGTGCTGTCCTGTACCGCTGAAGGCTGGAGCGACAATGCCGTCTCTGGTCATCTGCTGGATTTCGATACCTCGAGGCGTGTTCTGAAGCTGCGGCCTCGGGGTGAGGAACGCGGCCTGAGCCTCAAGTTCAACCAGGTCAAGCGTTTGCGCATCCAGCACCATGCGCCGACCGACACCGAATTCAGTCCGACCGGTCTGCCGGGGGCGGAGGCAAACCAGGCCCAGTCTTTCGTCGTTTTCCTGCGTGATGGCTCAATGTATTCCGGCATCTGCTACCGGTACGACAAGACCGACCAAGGGTTGTGGATATTTCCCAAGCGCAACCTTGATGGCGATCCCTACCGGGTGTTCGTGCCCAAGAACGGCATTGTGAGGCTGGAAATCCGGGAGGGCGACGAGGCGCTGATTTCCGACACCGACTTTGCCCAGACCATGCTCTACGAGGGGCCGGCGGAACCTGCCTCCGAGACGGTGGAAAAGTCCATGGTCGAGACGCACGACGAACTGCTGGAGGCGCTCAGGCGTCAGAGCAACCTCAAGCCGGTCCCGATCGGACAGGCCCTTGTGGGCCTGGGCAAGCTGACGGCCGATCAGCTCGACGCGGTGCTCAAGCTGCAGCAGGGTGACAAGAAGCGCCCGCTGGGGCAGATGCTGCTCGAAAAGAAGCTTGTCACCCCGGCCGATCTGCAGACCGCCTTTGCCCGCAAGATGGGCTACCCTTTCGTGGACCTGGCCAAGTTTCCGATCGACACCGCAGCGCTGCGACGCGTGCCTTTCGCCTTGGCACTGCGCTTGCAGGTGTTGCCGATCCTGGATCAGGGCAAATCGATCGTCGTGGCGATGATCGATCCCCTGCAGTTCAAGGTCATCGACGAGTTGGAGTTCACCACCCAGCGCAAAGTGATTCCGGTGGTGAGCACCAGTGGTGAACTGGTGGAAAAGATCAAGAAGGCCTACCGAGAGATCGGCATGAGCGATCTCGCCAGCGCGGCGTCCTCGCCCAAAGCTGCACCCGCCTCATCGCCCAAAGGCGAACCGAACGGTGCCGAAATCGATGTGATGCAGCTCGCCGTGGAGCTGACGGGTGAGGCGGTGGAGGCTCAGGACGACGAACGCCCGATCGAGCAGTCGGACAACACGCTGGTCAAGCTGATCAACTCTATGATCACCGAAGCTTACTATCAGCGGGCTTCCGACATCCACATCGAACCCTACCCAGGCCGCGAAAAACTGGTCATCCGTTTCCGCGTCGATGGCCAGATGCGCGCCTACTTGGAGCTGCCGTCCAGCTACCGCAACGCCCTGATCGCGCGCATCAAGATCATGTGCGACCTCGACATTTCCGAACGGCGCAAGCCGCAGGACGGCAAGATCAATTTCGCCAAGTTCGGCGGGCTGGCCATTGAGCTGCGGGTGGCGACCATCCCCACCGCGAACGGCCTGGAAGACGTGGTGTTGCGCATCCTGTCTTCCTCCGAGCCGTTGCCTATGGACAAGCTGCAGCTCAGTCCGCACAACCTCGCCGCATTCGAGGCGATCGTCGAACGGCCTTACGGACTGTTTCTGTGTGCAGGTCCCACGGGTTCCGGCAAGACCACCACCCTGCATTCGGCGCTGCGCCAGATCAACACACCGAACCGAAAGATCTGGACCGCCGAGGACCCGGTCGAGATCACCCAGCGCGGGCTGCGCCAGATCCAGGTCAACCCCAAGATCGGATGGACGTTCGCGGCTGCCCTGCGTTCCCTGCTGCGGGCCGATCCGGACGTGATCATGGTGGGCGAAATCCGTGACCAGGAGACGGCGGAGATCGCGATCGAGGCGGCCCTGACCGGGCACTTGGTGCTGTCCACGCTCCACACCAACTCGGCCGCCGAAACGGTGGTCCGGCTTGTCGACCTGGGGGTGGACCCCTTCTCCTTCGCCGACTCGCTGCAGGGCATCCTCGCCCAGCGCCTGGTGCGGCGCCTGTGCCCGTCCTGCGTGGAAACGGAGCCGCTGCCTGCCGAGTTGCTGGAAGAACTCGTGGCCGATTACCAGGCCCAGTTGCCCTATGAGCACCCCTTGCACGACCACGACACCCTCATGGCCGACTGGCTCAGGCGTTTCGGCCGCGAGGGAAAGCTCTATGTGAGCCATGCCAATGGGTGCGACCGTTGCGGCCACACCGGGTTCTATGGCCGGCTGGCAGTGCATGAACTGCTGACCAACTCGGCCGAAATGCGCCACCTGATCCAGAGCCGCTCCCGCCCAACGGAGGTGCAGGCGCTGGCCATTCAGGAAGGCATGCGCACCCTGCGTCAGGACGGCATCGAGAAGGTGCTCCAATGCCTGACCAGCCTGGCCGAGGTGCGTTCCTCGACCCTGGGCTGAGCGGGCTTCAGCAGCCGCGGGTGATCGGCATCTCCACCTCTTTCTTGGCCAGGAGGTGGTGCCGCGCCAGCTCCAGTTTGGCAATGGCGTTGCGGTGCACCTCGTCGGGGCCATCCGCCAGGCGCAGCGTGCGCTGGTTGGCGTAGGCGTAGGCCAGCGGGAAGTCGTCGCTCACGCCGCCACCGCCGTGAGCCTGGATGGCCCAGTCGATGATCTGGCAGGCCATGTTGGGGGCCACCACCTTGATCATGGCGATTTCGGCTTTCGCGACTTTGTTGCCCACGGTGTCCATCATGTACGCGGCCTTCAGGGTCAGCAGGCGGGCCTGTTCGATCATGCAGCGGGCTTCGGCGATCCGCTCGTGCCAGATGGATTGGGTGGCCACCGGCTTGCCGAATGCCACGCGTTCGCTCAGGCGCCTGCACATCAGTTCCAGCGCGCGCTCGGCCGCCCCGATGGAGCGCATGCAGTGGTGGATGCGGCCCGGCCCGAGTCGCCCTTGCGCGATCTCGAAACCGCGTCCTTCACCGAGCAGGATGTTGCCTGCCGGCACGCGCACGTTCTCCAGTACCACCTCCATGTGGCCGTGCGGTGCGTCGTCGTAGCCGAACACCGACAGCGGGCGTACCACCCGTACACCCGGTGCATCAGAGGGCACCACGATCATGGATTGTTGGGAATGGCGGGGCGCTTCGGGGTCGGTCTTGCCCATGACGATGTAGACCGCGCAGCGCGGGTCACCAGCGCCGGAGGACCACCACTTGCGGCCGTTGATCACGTAGTCGTCGCCCTGGCGCTCGATGCGGCACTGAATGTTGGTGGCATCCGAAGAGGCGACTTCGGGCTCGGTCATCAGGAAGGCGGAGCGGATCTCGCCGCGCAGCAGCGGCTCAAGCCAGCGGTCCTTCAGTTCTTCCGAAGCGTAGCGCTCCAGCGTTTCCATGTTGCCGGTGTCGGGGGCGGAGCAGTTGAACACCTCGGGGGCGAAGGGCACGCGGCCCATGATTTCGCACAACGGGGCGTACTCCAGGTTGCTGAGCCCTTCGGGGGCCCGCCTGGAATGCGGCAGGAACAGGTTCCACAGGCCGGCTTCGCGGGCCTTGGGCTTGAGTTCCTCGATCAGTGCGGTGGGTACCCAAGCGTTGCCCTTGGCGCGGTTGGCGGCGATTTCCTCGAAGAAGCGGCGTTCGTTGGGGTAGATGTGCTCGTCCATGAAGGCGAGCAGACGGGCCTGCAGGGCCTTGACCTTGGGGGTGTAGTCGAAATCCATGTGGGGCTCCTGTGGTGGATCGGTGCAAAGGGCGTTCAGGCCCGCTGGGCAAAGGACCAGGCCAGTTCGGCCATGGGGCGGGCACCCGCGCCCGACTGGCGGGCCTGGGCGCTGGAAGCGGTGCCGTCTTCCACCCGCTTGGCGATCCCCTGCAGGATGGCCGCGAGGCGGAACATGTTGTAGGCGAGGTAGAAGTTCCAGTCGGCCATGAGGGCCTGGGGGGTGGCGAAGCCGGTGCGCTCGCAGTACAACGCCATGTATTCCTGCTCGGACGGGATGCCGAGCGCGGCGATGTCCAGGCCGGCGATGCCGCGGAACATGCCGGGCGGGATGTGCCAGGACATGCAGTGGTAACTGAAGTCGGCCAGGGGGTGCCCCAGGGTGGAGAGCTCCCAGTCCAGCACCGCCAGCACGCGCGGCTCGCTGGGGTGGAACATGAGGTTGTCGAGCCGGTAGTCGCCATGGACGATGGAGACCATGGCCTCGTCGCGCGCCATGGCCGGAATGTGGGCAGGCAGCCACTCGATGAGGCGATCCATTTCCGGGATGGGCTGGGTGATGGAGGCCAGGTACTGCTTGCTCCAGCGGCCGATCTGGCGTTCGAAGTAGTTGCCAGGCTTGCCGTAGTCGCTCAGGCCGCAGGCCCGAAAATCCACCTTGTGCAGCGCGGCTTGTACCCGGTTCATCTCCAGGTAGTGAGCGCGGCGTTCGGCGGGAGTCATGCCGGGCAGGGACTGGTCCCACAGCACGCGTCCCTGTACACACTCCATCACGTAGAAGGCGCGGCCAATGACGCTTTCGTCTTCGCAGAGCACGTGCATCTGGGCGACGGGCACGTCTGTGCCCGCGAGCCCGCGCATCACCCGGAATTCGCGCTCGATGGCGTGGGCCGAAGGCAGCAGTTTGGCCACCGGCCCAGGCTTGGCCCGCATGACGTACTCGCGCCCGGGGGTGATGAGCTTGTAGGTGGGGTTGGATTGACCGCCGGCGAATTTCTCGACCTTCAGCGGACCGGTGAAGCCCGGTAGCTGGGCGGTGAGCCAGCGCTCCAGGGCGGTCACGTCAATGGCGTGGCTGCCCTGGGAGGGGGCATCGGCCTGAGGTTGGGGGGGGAGAGAGGTGTCACTCATGGCCGATGGGGTCTCCTTGTGTCAGTTGTCGGCTTCTGCGATACGCATCAGCATCGAGCGGTCGCGCACCACCAATCCGCCCGGCTCGATGCGGATGGCGTCTTCGCGTTCCATGGATTTGAGTTCTTGGTTCACCCGCTGCCGGGACGCGCCCAGCATTTGGGCCAGTTCTTCCTGCGCCAGTTGCAGGCCGATGCGCATCTCGTTGCCATTCGACAGGCAGGGCACGCCGTAGCTGCGCACCAGGTGCAGCAACTGCTTGGCCAGCCGCGCCCGCAAGGGCAAGGTGTTCAAGTCTTCCACC
>JAUVXK010000004.1 GCA_030603635.1 Burkholderiales bacterium
CCGCACCGCCCTGCCACGCCCCCAAGGATTCTTGACCGTAGAAAACCTGGTGGTAGGCCCACCGGGTGCCCGGACCCCTGTGCTCAAAGGCATCAAGTTTGGCGCTACAGCAGGCATGCTGGTCGCCGTCATCGGCCCCAGCGCGTCGGGCAAGTCCACGCTGGCGCGGGCGCTGGTGGGCGTCTGGCCACCCATGAGCGGCACCGTGCGGCTGGACGGGGCCGACGTGTCGCAATGGAACAAGGAAGAACTCGGGCCTTGGCTGGGCTATCTGCCGCAGGACGTGGAGCTGTTCGAGGGCACCGTGGCGGAAAACATCGCCCGCTTCGGCCCGCCGGATGCGGCCCGCACCGTGGCGGCCGCCCAGCGCGCCGGTGTGCACGACATGATCCTGCGCCTGCCCCAGGGCTACGACACGCCCATCGGCGAAGGCGGCATGGCCCTCTCGGGTGGGCAGCGCCAGCGCATCGGTCTGGCCCGCGCCATGTACGGCGACCCGGCCTTGGTGGTGCTGGACGAGCCCAACGCCAACCTGGACGAAGCCGGCGACGCCGCGTTGGTCGGCGCTTTGCGCGTGATGAAAGAAGAAAAGCGCACGGTCTTCGTGATCACCCACCGCATGAACCTGCTGGCCGAGGCCGATGCCATTCTGGTGCTTGCCAACGGCACCATCCAGGCCTACGGACCACGAGATGCCGTCATGAAGACCTTGCGCCCGTTGCACAAACCCGCCGTGGCCACCGCTCCCCCTGACGCACAGTTGCCCCACGAGGCCCAGTCATGAGTGCCGAAGCCCCCACCCCTGCCCTGCAAAGCACCCATGCCGTGGCCCCCGCCACCCTGCTCACGCTGGGCGCGGAACCACTGCCCCAAGAGGCGCCGGTCCTGCCCGACACCGACTACCGACGCATCCTGCGGCGAGGGCTGTGGATACTGCTGCTCGGCTTCGGCGGCTTCCTGGCCTGGGCCACGCTGGCCCCGCTGGACGAGGGCATCCCGACCACCGGCATGGTGGTGGTGGAAAGCAGCCGCAAGACCATCGATCACCTGCAAGGCGGCATCGTGGAGCAGATCCTGGTGCGTGAGGGGCAGCGCGTGAAGGCGGGTGACGACCTGCTCGTGCTCAACGAGACGCAAAGCCGCTCGGCCCTGAATGCCACGCAAACCCAGTGGCTGACGGCCATCGCCACGCTGGCGCGCCTGCGGGCCGAGCGCGACGGCACCCCGACCATCGCGCTCCCCCCCGAATTGCAGGCGGCTGCCGCCAGTGATCCGGAGGTGGCCGCGCTGATCCGCACCCAGGAAAGCCTGTTCAGTTCCAGGCGTCAGGCATTGGAAGGCGAACTGCGCATCATCCGAGAATCGGTGCGCGGGCTGGAGATGCAGCTCGCAAGTCTGGCCCAGTTGCGTCAGGGGCGGGAAACCCAGATCGCGCTGTTCAATGAGCAACTCGCCTCCTTTCGGGATTTGCGCAACCAGGGTTTCGTCTCGCGCAACAACCTGCTGGAGCTGGAACGCCAGCTCGCCGAGGTGCAGAGCAAGCTCAGCGAGGACATGTCCAACATCGCGGGCATCAACGCCCGGCTGGCCGAGTTCCGGATGCGTGGCGCGCAGCGCGAAACTGAGTACCGACGCGAGGTGGAAAGCCAGCTCACCGAGATCCAGCGCGAGGTGGCCACCCTGGGTGAGCGCCTGAACGCGCAACAGGACACCGTCAACCGCCTGGTGCTGCGCGCCCCGGTGGACGGCACCGTGGTGGACCTCACGGCGCACACCGTCGGCGGCGTGGTCAGGCCGGGCGACCGGGTCATGGACATCGTGCCCGACGATGACAACCTGATCATCGAGGCAAGGCTCGCGCCCCAGTACATCGACCGGGTGCATCCCGGCCTGCAGGCCGACGTGCACTTCGACGCGTACTCGGCACGGGTGGATCGCCCCGTGATCACCGGCGAAGTGACCATGGTGTCGGCCGACGTGCTGACCGACCCGCGCAGCGGCCATCCCTATTTTGCCTTGCGCATCCACGTCAGCCCCGAGGAAGCGGACAAGCTGCGCGGCCTGCGGTTGCAACCGGGCATGCCGACGACGGTCATGGTCAAGACCGGGGAACGCTCCCTCATGGTTTACCTGACCCAGCCGCTGCTGCGCCGCTTCACCACCGCCCTCACGGAAAGCTGACAATAACGGGATGAACCCGTTGCACATCCCTACCCCTCTTCGCCTGACGTTCCTGGGCCTCGCGGCCCTGCTGGGCGCCTGCGCCAGCCCGCCCCCCGCCCGCCAGGAAGCCCCCACCACTCCTTCGACCCAGGTGTTTCGCTACACGGGTGGACAGCTCACGGTCAGGACGCAGGGCACGACCTGCCTGCTGGAACTCAAGGGCGAGATCCAGGCGGCCACCGTCCGGCAGATGGCCGCACCGTTGCAGGCCATTGAGCAGGCCGGGTGCACGCGCAAGACACTGGCGCTGGACGCCACCCAGGGGGTGCTGGGCGATGCGATCACGCTCGGCTCCATGATCCGCAACCGTGGTTACACCACGCAGGTGGCACCGGGCGCCACCTGCAACACCCCCTGCATGATGGTGTTTGCCGCCGGTACCGAGCGATGGCTGCCTGCGTCGCCAGCGCCAGCTCGCATCGCTTTCTCGCAGATCCCGCCCGATGCCGATTTCGGCCGCCAGGTGTGCGAAACCGAACTGAGCCGAGGCCAGCAGCTCACGCTGCTGCGCTACCTGCGGGCCATGCTGCCGCCGCCAACAGCGCTCGCCGTGTACCAGAAGCTGGAAGCCGCGAACTGCCGCAACACAGACGTGTACGGCCCCCAGGAAGCCCTGGCCATGGGGCTCGCGACGGCCCTCCGCTAGAGCGTCACAACACCGACCGGACGCGTCAGAACAGCTCGATGTCGCCGGCCGGCGGCAGCACCGACGCGGAACGCAGAGCCGGTTCAATGTCGAAGCAGACCACCCGGTTGCGCCCGCTTTTTTTCGCCAGATAGACCGCCTGGTCAGCCCGGTCGAAGGCACCGGCCGGGCTGTCCTTGGAGCAGATCTGGGTATAGCCCAGGCTCACGGTGATGCGCCCGACCTGGGGGAAGTCGTGCGTTTCCACGGTGCGGCGCAGGCGCTGAAACAGCGCATCGGCGATCGCCGCATCGGTCGAGGGCAACAGCACCACAAACTCCTCACCACCAAACCGGTAGAAGCGGTCCTGGCGACGGAACACCTGCCGCATCAGCCGCGCCAGCAGGATCAGCACCTCGTCCCCGATGAGGTGCCCGTGCTCATCGTTGACGCGCTTGAAGTGGTCCACATCCAGCACGCCGAGCCAGTAGCCGGGAGGGCTGTCCTGATGCCGGCGCTCCGGCTGCCCTGGCACCCCGGTTTCCGAATCGGCAGCGTGGGGGCGCTCCAGGCAGTTCATGCTGAGTCGCCAGAAGGTTTCGTCGAACGACTTGCGATTGAACAGTCCCGTCATCGGGTCACGCTCGGCACCGTCGAGCAGGCGCAGGACGTGTTGATACGCCCTGACCAGATGGCCGACGAAATCCAGGGTGTCGCTGCAATCCGGCGGCGACCAGACGCGCAGCAGCGACTGCTCACCAAACTCCGAGCGCATCTCCCAGCACTGGCAGCTGCCGTGGTCCGGCACCACGGCATTGGCAGGCAGCTCTGACTGCTCGTCCAACTCCGCGCGCTCCACGGCGGGCCAGGACAGGACGCCATCCAGCAGCAGTTGCGCAAGTTCACGCCGCTCACGCGCGCCGGTCAGTCGGGTCACCCAAGCCAGCGCCGAGGATTCGACTTGACCGGACGAGCTGGACGGCAGGGGGGCTGCGACAAACATGGCGGACGATTATGTCAGGCAACCTTTCAGTGCATATCTAGCGTTTTCCATGAGAAGCATGCTGCATGCAAGCAGCCGAACGCCGCAGGGTCAGTGGGCCTGTTCCCAGTTGGCTCCCACACCGACCTCGGCGAGCAGCGGAACCTGCAGTCGCGCCACCCCGGCCATGAGCCGCGGAACCTCAGTCTTGAGCCAGTCCACCTCGGCTTCGGGCACCTCGAACACCAGTTCGTCGTGCACCTGCATGATCATCTTCGTGCCCTTGCCTTGCGCGTCCAGCGCCTGCTGCACCGCCACCATGCTCATCTTGATGAGATCGGCCGCAGTGCCCTGCATCGGCGCGTTGATGGCCGCGCGCTCGGCGGCGGCGCGGCGAGGGCCGTTGGGGCTGTTGATCTCGGGCAGGTAGAGCCGCCGGCCGAACACCGTTTCCACATAGCCTCGCGCCTTGGCCTGGGCCTTGGTGTCGTCCATATAGTGGCGCACACCCGCGAAGCGCTGGAAGTAGCGGTCGATGTAGTTCTTGGCCGCCGTGTTGTCGATGCCCAGCGCCTTGGCCAGGCCATAGCTGCTCATGCCGTAGATGAGCCCGAAGTTGATGACCTTGGCATAGCGGCGTTGCTCGCTGCTGACCTGCTCCGGCGCCAGGCCGAACACCTCGGCCGCCGTGGCGCGGTGCACGTCCATACCCTCGGCAAAGGCCTTGAGCAAGGCCTCGTCGCCGCTGATGTGGGCCATGATGCGCAGTTCGATCTGCGAGTAGTCGGCACTGGCAATCA
Source organism: Burkholderiales bacterium (assembly GCA_030603635.1). Taxonomy (GTDB): domain Bacteria; phylum Pseudomonadota; class Gammaproteobacteria; order Burkholderiales; family Burkholderiaceae_C; genus Tepidicella. The sequence continues at coordinate 4,631 of JAUVXK010000004.1, forward strand.
CATGCCCCGGTGGTGCGACGAAGGCCTCGCGCACACGCCGCCCCTCGGCCGTGCGGATCGGAATGTTCTGGAGGTTGGGGTCGTTGCTGGACAGGCGCCCGGTCACCGCCACCGCCTGCGCATAGTGCGTGTGCACGCGGCCGGTGCGGGGGTGGGCCATGCCGGCCAGCTTGTCGGTGTAGGTGCCCTTGAGCTTGGTGAGCGAGCGGTGTTCAAGGATCTTGGCGGGCAGCGGGTAGTCCTCGGCCAGCTTTTCGAGCACCTCCTCGTCGGTGCTGCGCGCGCCGGTGGCGGTTTTTTTCACCACCGGCAGGCCCAGCTTGTCGAAAAAGATCTCGCCCAGCTGCTTGGGGCTGCTGAGGTTGAACGGCTGTCCGGCGATCTCGTAGGCCTCGGTTTCCAGTTGCAGGATGCGCTGACCCAGTTCATGGCTCTGGCGCGCCAGGGTGTCGGCGTCGATCAGCACGCCGTGGCGTTCGATGCGGTACAACGCTTCGCTGCTGGCGATCTCCAGCTCGTAGATGGCCTTGAGCCTGTCGTCGGCCTGCAGGCGTGGCCAGAGCACCCGGTGCACGGCCAGGGTGAGGTCGCTGTCTTCGCACGAGTACTCCGCGGCCTTGTCGATGGCCACCTGCGCAAACGGGATCTGGTGAGCGCCCTTGCCACACAGGTCCTCGTAGCTGATCCCGCTGCGGCCCAGGTGGCGTTCGGCCAAGCTGCCCAGGTTGTGCGGCTTGTGCACCTCGAGCACGTAGCTTTGCAGCATGGTGTCGTGCACATAGCCGCGCACCTCGATGCCGTGGTTTGCGAAGACGTGCCGGTCGTATTTGACGTGCTGGCCCAGCTTGGGCCGGGCCCCATCTTCCAGCCAGGGCTTGAGGCGAGCCAGCACCTCGTCGCGCGGCAGTTGCGAGGTGGCATCCGGGCCTGCATGGGCCAGCGGCACGTAGGCCGCCTCACCGGGCTCGACACTGAAGGAGAGGCCCACGATTTCGGCCCGCATCTCGTCCAGCGATGTGGTTTCGGTATCAAGGGCGACCAGTTCGGCCTCCAGCAAGCGGCTGAGCCATGCGTCGAACGCCTCCCAGGTGAGGAGGATCTGGTAATCCCGTGGCCCGGCGACCGGAAGGGCGTCGGCACTGCCGAACAGGTCGTCGGTCTGGCCCGACGCGGTCTCGGGCAGGCCGCGCCCCGGAGACCGCCCCTGTGTCTCGGCCAGCGCGCGTGCCAGGCCCTTGAAGCCGTAGCGCTCATAGAACGCCCGCAGGGACTCCGGGTCGCGTGCCCGCAGGACCAGCGCTTCCAGATCCGGCAAGCCAGGCACATGCTCGCCCAGATCGCAGTCGGTCTTGATCGTCACCAACTGCCGTCCGGTCGACAACCAGTCGCGTGCCTTGCGCAAGTTGTCGCCAGCCACGCCCTTGATCTGGTCCGCATGGGCCAGCACCCCATCGAGCGAACCGTATTCCAGCAGCCACTTGGCCGCAGTCTTGGGGCCCACCTTTTCCACGCCGGGCACGTTGTCCACGGTGTCACCCACCAGGGCCTGGTAATCCACCATCAGCCGGGGGGGTACGCCGAACTCGGCGGTCACACCCGCCACATCGCGCACCTTGCCGCTCATGGTGTCCATGATGGTGATGTGCTCATTGACAAGCTGGCTCAGGTCCTTGTCGCCACTCGAGACGATCACGCGCACGCCCTGCGCGGCCGCTGTGGCCGCCAAGGTACCGATCACGTCATCGGCCTCGACGCCCGGCACGTCCAGTACGGTCCAGCCCATCAGTCCGACCACCTCGTGGATGGGCGGTATCTGGGCGCGCAGGTCGTCCGGCATGGGGCTGCGGTGGGCCTTGTATTCGGGGTAGAGCGCGTCGCGGAAGGTGGGGCCGGAAGCGTCGAACACGCAGGCCACGTAGTCGGCCGGATGCTCCTTCTGGAGCGCCTGCAGCATGTTGATCATGCCGCGGATGGCGCCGGTGGCAGGGCTCGTGGGGTCGCCCGGCACGGCCCGCAGATCGGGCATCGCATGGTAGGCACGGTAGAGGTAGCTGGAACCGTCCACCAGCACCAGGGTTTTCTGGGGTTCACTCATGCCCGGATTGTGCCGGCAAACCTGCGGGGGCATTGCCTACAATGGAGGCATGGACCGTTTCCCTTTCCGATGCCCGACGTCGCGCGCACACCTTCTGCGCCTGATCACCCCCGCCATGCTCGCCGCCCTCTGGTCGGCCGGCCCGGTGTTCGCACAAGCCGCCTCGGGCAGCGCGCTGGAGCGCGAACCGGTGCGCACGCTGGAGCAGAAAACCGAGCGCATCGTGCACCACGACGCAGGCAGCCGGATCGAGGAACTGCGCGTGGGCGGTCAGACCCGCAGCATCGAGGTGCAGACCAACAGCCGCGTGCCAGGCTATCAGGTGCAGCCCATCGACCCCGCTCGCAGCCTGGACGACAAGGGTTCCACGGGCAAAAGCAGCTGGCGCGTGCTGAAATTCTGATCATGGCCGTTTTCACCGAAGTCTCACGCGATGAGGCCGCGGCGCTGCTGCGCCGGCTTGACCTGGGCGAACTGACCGACATGACCGGCATCGCCGGTGGCATCGAGAACACCAACTATTTCATCGGCGCCGAGCGCGACGGGCAACGCCACGACTATGTGCTGACGCTGTTCGAGCGCCTGACCTTCGAGCAGTTGCCGTTCTACCTGCACCTGATGAAACATCTGGCCGCCAAGGGCATCCCCGTGCCGGCTCCGGCCGCCGATGCCAAGGGCGAGATCCTGCACCGCGTCCAGGGCAAGCCTGCCGCCGTGGTGGACCGCCTGCGCGGCAGAAGCGAACTGGCGCCCGGCACCGTGCATTGCGCCCAGGTGGGCGCCATGCTGGCGCGCATGCATCTGGCAGGCCGGGACTATGACCGCGAACAGCCCAACCTGCGCGGCCTGCCCTGGTGGAACGACACCGTACCCGTGGTGTTGCCCCACGTGAGCGCCGAACAGGCCAACCTCCTGCGTGGCGAACTGGCCTACCAGAACCACCTGGCCCAGACCCCAGCTTACGCATCGCTCCCACGTGGACCTATCCACGCCGACCTCTTCCGCGACAACGTGATGTTCGACCATGGCGAACTCAGCGGCTTCTTCGACTTCTACTTTGCCGGCTGCGACACCTGGCTGTTCGACCTGGCCGTGTGCCTGAACGACTGGTGCATCGACCTGGAGACCGGTTGTGCCGACAGGGAACGGGAACAGGCCATGGTGGAGTCCTACGAGGGCGTGCGCCCCCTCATGGCGGCCGAACGCCAGCTGCTCCCGGCCATGAAGCGGGCCGGTGCACTGCGGTTCTGGGTGTCGCGCCTGTGGGACTGGTACCTGCCCCGCGAGGCGTCGATGCTCAAGCCCCACGACCCGACCCATTTCGAACGCGTCCTGCGCGCACGGATCCACGCCCTATGAAGCTGCACAAAGTCCCCGCCAGCACCGGCATCCAGTGGGTCAAACTGGGCATACGCACGTTCTTCCGCCAGCCGCTGGCCCTGGCCGGCCTGTTCTTCATGTTCATGCTGCTGGTGTCGGTTCTGTCCATCATCCCCCTGCTCGGGCATGCCCTGGCCCTGGCGCTACTGCCGGCCGCCACGCTGGGGCTGATGGCGGCCACCAGGGAAGCCGCTGCCGGGCAATTTCCCATGCCTACCGTCCTGGCCAGCGCCTTCCAGGCGGGCAAGGACCGCATGCGCGCCATGCTGGTGCTGGGCGCGATCTATGCGGCGGGCTCCTTCGTGATCATGGGCCTGACGGCCCTGATCGCAGGCAGCGACCCGGTGAGCTTCGACCCGGAAAGCATGGAGTCGGCCGGCGAACTGCTGCGCCAGCCCGGTGTGATGCGCGGCATCGTGGTGAGCCTGGTGCTGTACGTCCCCCTCGGCCTGCTGTTCTGGCACGCACCTGCGCTGGTGCACTGGCATGGGGTATCGCCCGCCAAGAGCCTTTTCTTCAGCGCCCTGGCCTGCTGGACCAACAAGGCTGCGCTGATCGTCTACTTCCTGGGTTGGACCGGCGTGTTCTTCGGCGTCTCGCTGGTGCTGGTGCTGTTCGCCACGGCCTTCGGGGGGCCCCAGTTGCTGAGCCTGCTGATCTTCCCCGTGGCCATGCTGATGAGCGCGATGTTCTTTTCGTCGCTGTACTTCACCTTCCGCGACAGTTTCACCACCGACGAAGGAAACGCACCCGCCTGAAACCCGTTACAGTGGCAACCGTTGTCAGGGAGATCATTAAAAAGCCTCCGCCCTGAGTTCCCATGCCACTGCACACGCCCACGCTTTTTGTCGTCATGATTATCGTCAGCCTTGTGCTGGCGGTGGCGATTGCCTACATCGGGCACGGCAAGCATCCGGAACGTTTTCTGTGGGCCACTGGACTGGGCCTGCAGGCGGTTGCGTACATCCTCTTTGCCCTGCGTGGCCAGATCCCGGACCTGCTGTCCGTCGTGGTGAGCAACGTGGCCTTGTCCAGCTCGTTTGCCTTGTACACGATGGGGGTGCTGCGTTTCCGGCAGCATGACTGGCCGCTGTGGTGGACCTGGGCTCCCGTGGTCGCTGTTCTGGGGGTATTCTGGGCGCTGCTGTCCCACATGGGTCCTCGACTGATCGCCGGAGCATCGCTGGTGACCCTCCAGACCCTGCTGCTCATGGCCGCCGTCATGCACCGGCGCGACGCCCCCTTGTCCCGAGGGGAGACGATGCTCGTGTGGGGTGCTCTGGCCATCACGTCGCTGATGCTCATGCGCATCTGGGCCGTCACCACCGGCCATCTGCGCATCCAGTTCGTGACGGACGGCGGCTGGATCCAGGGCCTCACCTTCATCGCCGCCGTCACCGCGACCCTGCTGCTGGCCATTGGCCTGATCATCATGAGCGAGGAACGGGCCGAGCGGACCTTGCAGCGCAGCGAGCGGCACTACCGCCTGCTCATCGAAACGGCCGGTGAAGGCATTGCGGTGTTTCAGGCGGGGCTGCTGCGGTTTGCCAACCCCCGCTTCTACCACCTCTGCGGTCTAAACCCGGGGCAGCATGCGAATCAGCGGTTCACTGAACTGGTGCATGAGGACGATCGCGAACTCCTGGGGCGACACCTTGACGGGGCATCCGACACCCCCACCAGAGCCCCCCAGCAACCCATCCGGCTGCGCACCCTGCACCGAGGCACCCGGTGGTTTGAGCTCAACACCGTGCCTTTCGAGTGGCAAGGGCGAGCGGCCACACTGGCCTTCCTGAACGACATCACCGAACGCCACGAAACCGAGGCGGCGATGCAACGCCAGGCCTTCCACGACGGACTGACTCAACTGCCCAACCGTCGGCTGCTGGTGAACAACCTTGAACTGGCCCTGGCCCGACACAAACGCAACGGCCTCCTGGGCGCGCTGATGTTCCTGGACCTCGACAACTTCAAGCCCCTGAACGACCGTCATGGCCATGACATCGGCGACCTCTTGCTGATCGAGGTGGCGCAGCGTCTGCGACGCAACGTCCGGGAAAACGACACCGTGGCCCGCTTCGGGGGCGACGAGTTCGTGGTACTGCTGAGCGACCTCTCTGCCGATGCAGACCAGTCCGCACGCCAGGCCCAGGCCGTGGCGCAAAAGCTGCTGCACACCCTGGCGGAACCCTATACGCTGACCCAGCGGACCGACCCGGCCCATGAAAAGTCCGTGACCCACCATTGCACCGCCAGCATCGGTCTGGTGTTGTTCAACGGCGGGGCATTCGATGCCGAAACCCTGATCCGGCAAGCCGACCAGGCCATGTACCGGGCCAAAGAAGCTGGGCGCAATGCGGTGCACTACGCGGCGACCGAGTCGAGCGCCCTGCCGCCCCCCGCATCCACGCAGGCTACACCGGCGTGAGCTTGGCCACGCTGAGCGCCAGCCATTTGGTGCCATGGCGGCTGAAACTGACCTGGGCACGGGCATCGTCACCCTGCCCTTCCACGGTGAGCACTCGGCCTTCACCGAACTTGTTGTGGAATACCTGCATGCCAGCCCGGATGCCGTGGGCAGGCTCGCTGCTGCGCGGCACCGGCACGGCGGGCACCGCCGAGGCGGGGGCATGGGACTCCCCCCCCAACCCGCTGCGACCCCAGGCAGGCTGCCCTGTGGACCGCCCCTGCCCATGGCCCGCCCACATCCCCTGCTGGGGCGTGAGCCATTTCAGGCTGGTTTCGGGCAGCTCGTCGAAAAAGCGACTGCGCAGGTGGTAGCGCGTCTGCCCGTGCAGCATGCGCGTCTGGGCGTGGGTCAGGTACAGGCGCTTGCGCGCGCGGGTGATGGCCACGTACATGAGGCGGCGCTCTTCTTCCAGGCCGTCCATGCTGCTCAGGCTGTTCTCGTGGGGGAACAGCCCCTCTTCCAGCCCGGTGATGAACACGGCATCGAACTCCAGCCCCTTGGCGGCGTGCACGGTCATCAGCTGTACGGCGTCTTCGCCGGCCTGGGCCTGGTTGTCGCCCGACTCCAGCGCGGCGTGGGTCAGGAAGGCCACCAGCGGGCTGAGCGTTTCGCCCGTGTCGCCCAACGCCTCGGGCAGGGGCAGATCCAGCATGGGCGATGACGCATCCAGCCCCTGGCTGGCAGGCGACTGGCTGAGCCCAGCCCCCGCCGCCGGCGCGGTTTCGTCCAGAGGCAAGGCAACCGCATCGCGGCCGAAACCTTCCTGCATCACGAAACTTTCTGCGGCGTTGACCAGTTCTTCCAGGTTCTCCACCCGGTCGGCCCCGTCGCGGTCGGCGCGATAGTGCTCCAGCAGCCCGCTGTGCTGCAACACCAGTTCGATGATCTCGCGCAGAGTAGCGCCTTCGGTCTGCTCGCGCATCACGTCCACCTTGGCCACAAAGGCCGACAGGTTGGCACCGGCCTTGCCGCTGAGGGTGCTGACCGCATCGTGTAGCGAGCAGCCGGCGGCTTTTGCGGCGTCCTGCAATTGCTCGATCGAACGGGCCCCGATGCCCCGTGGTGGAAAGTTGACCACACGCAGGAAGCTGGTGTCGTCGTGCGGGTTGTCGATCAGGCGCAGGTAGGCCAGCGCGTGCTTGATCTCGGCGCGCTCGAAAAAGCGCAGCCCGCCGTACACCCGGTAGGGCATGCCGGCATTGAACAAGGCGCTTTCCATGACGCGGCTCTGGGCGTTGCTGCGGTATAGGACCGCCACCTCATGGCGCGGATAGCCGTCGTTGCGGATCAGCTGCTTCATCTCGTCCACGATCCACTGGGCTTCGGCAAAGTCGGTGGGCGCCTCATAGACGCGCAGTGGCTCGCCGGCCCCCTGGTCGGTGCGCAGATTCTTACCCAGGCGGCCCCGGTTGTGCTCGATGAGCTGGTTGGCCGCGTCCAGGATATGGGCGTGGCTGCGGTAGTTCTGCTCCAGCTTGATCTGGTGCTGCACGTCGAATTCGCGCACGAAGTCGGCCATGTTGCCCACGCGCGCGCCGCGGAAGGCGTAGATGCTCTGGTCGTCGTCGCCCACCGCCAGCACGGCATTGCCACCCGGTCTGAAACGACCGCCCACTTCATGCCCGGCCAGCTGTTTGAGCCAGGCGTACTGCAGGCGGTTGGTGTCCTGGAATTCGTCCACCAGGATATGCCGGAAGCGCCGGTGGTAGTGCTCGCGCAGCGGGTCGTTGTCGCGCAGCAGCTCGAAGCTGCGCAACATCAGCTCGCCGAAGTCCACCACGCCCTCGCGCTGGCACTGGTCTTCATAGAGCTGGTAGATCTCGACCTTCTTGCGGGTGTCCTCGTCGCGGGCCACCACCTGGAAAGGGCGCAGGCCGTCTTCCTTGCAACCGGCAATGAACCACTGCAGTTCCTTGGGCTTGAAACGTTCTTCGTCAATCCCATACTGTTTGACCAACCGCTTGATGGCGCTGAGCTGGTCCTGCGTGTCCAGGATCTGAAACGTCTGAGGCAGGTTGGCCAGCTTCCAGTGGGCGCGCAACATGCGGTTGCACAGGCCGTGAAAGGTCCCGATCCACATGCCGCGCACGTTGATGGGCAGCAGGGCCGACAGTCGGGTCAACATTTCCTTGGCCGCCTTGTTGGTGAAGGTGACGGCCAGAATGCCGCCCGGCGTGACCTGCCCGGTGCTCAGCAGCCAGGCGATGCGGGTGGTGAGCACCCTCGTCTTGCCCGAACCCGCCCCCGCCAGGATCAGCGCATGCTCGGCAGGGAGCGTCACAGCGGTGAGCTGCTCCTCATTCAGGGATTGCAAGAGGGGGGAGGCCGGAGCCGATTCAGGCAGAGCAGAGGCAAACATGTTCCGATTGTAGGAACTGCCGCCCCGCCCGGTCGCCCATCAGCGCTGAGGGTCGGGCGCTTCCATCACGATTTCCACGCGCCGGTTCTGGCTGCGCCCCTCCGGCGTGGCGTTCGACGCGATGGGCCGGGTCTCGGCCAGTCCGGCCGCCCGCAGGCGGGTGGGGTTCAGCCCCCGGGTTTCGAGGTGCCGGACCACCGCACCGGCCCGTGAAGCCGACAACTCCCAGTTCGACGGGAAACGCGGGGTGTTGATGGGGATGTTGTCGGAGTGACCTTCAACGACGATGGTGTGATCGGGGGCCTGGTTGAAAGCCGGCAACAGCCGGTCGATCACCTCACGCCCGGCCGGCGTCAGCGACGAGTCGCCGGATGCGAACAGCACCTCGCTGCTGATGCGAAAACGCACCACGCCCTGGCCCGCCGTGACCTCAATGCCTTGCCCCAGATCGCCGAGCTCGATCGCGGGGCGCACCGGCGCCTGGCGCACATCCACCGGGTCCCCCTCGACCCGCTCGGGAGCCGTGGTCGGGTGCGGAAGCGGGATCGGGGGCACGATGGTCGTCCCGGCATCGGACGCCGTCTGGGTGAGCGGTGATTGTCGATCCAGTGCGATTTCCCGCTTTTCGCCACGAAACGACTCGCTGACCGGCTCGGAAAACGCCAGCATCACCACCATCATGGCCAGCAGCAGTGTCACCACGTCCAGGTAGGCGATCAGCCAGGCTTCGTCTTCCTGGGGGGGGACGGGTTCGGTATGCCAACGCTCGAAGCGGCCACTGCGCAGGGCATGGATCGCACGGTTGGGGCCGGACTCTCCAGCCGCCGGAGACACGGGGGGCAACACCGGGGCCTGAGCGGAGGCCTGCATCTCGCCCAGCATCTTTTCCAGCAGGGTGCCGCCACTCATGGCCGGGTGCCTGCTCCGGTGACGGGTTTCTTGGCGGCGGGTGCCCGGCGCAACAGGCCCGGACGGCGCCCGTTGTCCTCAGGACCGTCGAATATCTCGTCCTCGTGGTGCGCCACGAAGGACTTGAGCGTCTCGCGCATCAGCGAGGGGCTGCGCTTGGCCGTCATCATGGCAATGCCCTGCATCACCATGTTCATGAGCACCACGCGCTGCTCGGTGCGGCGTTCGAGCTTCACAGCCACCGGCTTGAACACCAGATTGGCCAGCAGGATGCCGTAGAAGGTGGTCATGAGCGCCACGGCCAGGTGCCCGCCGATGACCACCATGTCACCGGTGCCGAGGATGTCCATCATGTTGACCAGGCCGACCAGGGTACCGATCATCCCGAACGCGGGCGCGTAGCTGGCCATGACGCGGAACAGCTGCGCTTCGGCCGCTTCCTTGGCCCTGAGCCGTGCGATGCGCCACTGCAGCAGGTCCAGAATGTCCTCTTCAGGCGTGCGCTCGATCACCAGCTGCACCCCCGTGCGCAGGAACGGGTTGGTCACGCGCTGCAACGCCTTCTCGACGGCGACCGGGTCGTCCCGTATCCACAGGCGCGACACGTCCACCAGTTCCTCGATGTCCTTCTGGGTGTAGAGCTGTTCGTTGCGGATGACCGTCTTGATCAGCTTGAACACGCGAAGCACCTCCTTGAGCGGGTAGCTCATGAAGGTGGCGGCCATCGTCCCCACCAGAACGATGCCGAGGCCGGGCAGATCGATGAACAGCAGCGGATCTTCGGCGGCAAATATCATGACGACGACCAGCAGCAAGACGCTGGCCACCATCCCGATCAGGGTGGATGGGTTCATCCGGGGGACTCCTCACGGCGGCTCGTCGCCACCCTACGCTGGCATTGTGCCGCATGACTGGCCGTCGCCGGGTGTTTCTAAAGTCCGAAAAGCGGGCCAGTGGCCCGCCTGTTCCGACGAATCACCGCGCGTCCGGCGGGAAAACCCCCTTCCGGACGCCGAAGACCCCCAAACCCGTGAATCTGTATACAATCAATCACCGGGCCCAAGATTCTTGCGTCCGGTTTTTTGTTGCCGGATTCAGGCCAAGCGCTCACCTTCCTCTTGATTGACTAGGAGCCTGGCTCATGGAAATTTTCGACTACGACAACATCCTGCTGCTGCCGCGCAAATGCCGCGTGGAAAGCCGCTCGGAATGCGACACCTCGGTGCAACTCGGACCCCGGCGCTTCAAGCTGCCCGTGGTGCCGGCCAACATGAAAACCGTGCTGGACGAGAAGATCGCCGAATGGCTGGCCGCCCACGGCTACTTCTATGTGATGCACCGCTTCGACCTGGACAACGTGGCCTTCGTGCGGCGCATGAACGGGCTCGGCCTGTACGCCTCCATTTCGCTGGGCGTGAAGGCTGCGGACTACGCCACCGCCGACCGCCTGGCCGCCGAAGGCCTGGTGCCCGACTACATCACCATCGACATCGCGCACGGCCACGCCGACAGCGTGCAGCGCATGATCGCGCACCTCAAGCAGAAGCTGCCGCACAGCTTCATCATCGCAGGCAATGTGGGTACGCCTGAAGCGGTCATCGATCTGGAGAACTGGGGTGCCGACGCCACCAAGGTGGGCATCGGCCCGGGCAAGGTGTGCATCACCAAGCTCAAGACAGGCTTTGGCACCGGCGGCTGGCAGCTCTCGGCGCTGAAGTGGTGCGCGCGCGTGGCCACCAAGCCCATCATCGCCGACGGCGGCATCCGCGAGCACGGCGACATCGCCAAGTCCATCCGCTTCGGCGCCACCATGGTGATGATCGGTTCACTGATGGCGGGGCATGAAGAATCCCCCGGCCAGACGGTGGAGGTCGATGGCCGGCTGTACAAGGAATACTACGGCTCCGCCAGCGACTTCAACAAGGGCGAGTACAAGCACGTGGAAGGCAAGCGCATCCTGGAGCCGGTCAAGGGCAAGCTCGCCGACACGTTACGCGAAATGGAGGAAGACCTGCAAAGCTCCATCAGCTATGCCGGTGGCAAGCAGCTCATGGACATCCGCAAGGTGAACTACGTCATCCTGGGTGGTGACAATGCGGGCGAACACCTGCTGATGTGATCCCGCGGCTCAGTCGGCGAGCAGTTCCCGGGCCAGCCGGTGCAGCCGGTGACCGGGTTCGGCCAGCGCCTCCAGCACACTGAAGTGGTTGAGCCCCGGCAGCAGTTCGCAGACCGGCACCCGCTTGCGTCCCCAGGCCTTGCGGATCAGCCGGTTCTGCTGCCGGAACGCCTCGCTCTCGTCCCCGCCCGCCACCGCGTATAGCCACCCTTTCTCGGGCCGGGGCAGGAGAGCGGGGCTGGCCTGCCGAACCTGTCCGGGCGTGAGTCGAAGGTCGGGCTGCAGAAACGGCGTCTTGCGCAGAGGGGCCAGGTCGTACAGGCCGGAAATCGACAGCGCCCGCCGCACCAGGTGCTCGGGCAGGTCGCCGCCCACCTCCCGCCAGCGGCACAGCAGCAACATGGCGGCGAGATGCCCTCCGGCCGAATGCCCCACCACACCGATGCGCGACGGATCGCCACCATGGGCAGCGATGTGCCGATACGTCCACGCCAAGGCACGGACCATCTGCAGCGTGATGTCGGGAATCGTGACGGCTGGGCACAAGGCGTAATTGGGCACCACGACACACATCCCCTGCCGGTTGAACACCGGCGCCACGAAGGAGTGGTCGGACTTGTCGAGCGAACGCCAGTAGCCTCCGTGGATGAACACCATCACCGGCGCGGGCGATGCGCTTCCAGTCGCAGGGAACACGTCCAGCGTTTCGTTCGGCCCTGTGCCGTAGGGCACATCCAGCACCACCGGCTGGCTGGCGCGTGCCTGCCGGGAGCCGTCCTGCCAGCGCTGAAAATGGACCGCAAAATCGGGCACGAGGGCACGGTTGTTGTATTGGCGGTCCAGTTCTTGCTTGTTCCAGCGTGGCATTGCAGTCTCCTGTAAGATTCGTCGCACCCCGTGATCGCCCAGACGGCCACGGATCACCGATATTACACATCCGGCGTCGTTGCCCATGCTGACCCTTGTTCCCCGGCCCTCACCGACAAGCCTGTACATATCCACGGGAAACATGCCGTTGTCATGACCCAAGACCTGCGCGCGCTGGCGCGACGTCATGGCTGGATAGCGCTGACCGTGTTCCTGGTCAGCAGCGTGGTGCTGGGCGGGCTCACCTGGCTACTGGAAGCCCGGCGTGTCGAAGCCCACCGGGCCACCGTGACGGTGCTGGCGGGTGACAACGCGCAGGCCCTGGAAAGCCGCATGGAACGGCTCATGTCGGCCACCTACCTGCTGTCGGCGTATGTGCGAGCCAACCAGGGCGAGGTGATCCAGTTCGAGCAGCTCGCCACCGAAATGCTGCCTTTTTACCCCGGCGTGGCCTCGCTGGGGCTGGCTCCCGACGGGATCATCCGCTACGCCGTTCCGCTGGAACCCAACCGCGCCTCCATCGGCTTCAATCAGCTGGCGGACCCCGTACAGAGCCCGGAGGCATTTCTGGCCCGGGACACCGGCCGGTTAACGCTGGCCGGCCCGCTGGAACTGGTTCAGGGCGGACTGGGCGCGGTGGGCCGCCTGCCCATCTTCCTGCCCCATCCGCACCGGCGGGGCACCGAGTTCTGGGGTTTTGCCTTTGTGACCGTGCGCTTTCCGGAAGCGTTCCTGGGCACCGGACTCGACGGACTGACGGAACTCGGTTACCGCTACGAACTCTGGCGCCGACACCCGGACACGAACGTCAGACAGGTGATCGCCGCTTCCTCAGACGTGCGCTCCGGCACCACCCTGCTCCAGCCGGTGGAACGGCCCGTCAGAGTGCCGAACGGGGAATGGACCCTCCAGGTGGAGCCACGCGACGGCTGGTTGCAACCCTCAACCCTGCTGATCCAGGGGCTGGCCAGCCTCGTGTTCAGCGCCATGCTCGCCCTGCTCGTTCGCCTGTTCCTGGCGCGTGGCATGCAGAAAATCGCTCTTGAACTCAAGGTCGAGCAACGCACCCGGGAAATCGAGGAGGCACGACACGAGCTTCAGGCCACCCTGAGCGCCGTCCCGGACATCCTGTTCGATCTCGACGCTGATGGCACGCTGCATGCCGTGCACTCGCACGAGCACACCCTGCGCATTTACGAATCACAAGCGATACTCGGCCGCAACATCGCCGACTTCCTGCCTCTGGAGGCGCTTCAGGCCATCCGCGACTCGATGGCGGAAGCGTCGCGCGAAGGGCGCTCCAGTGGCCGGCAGTACCCGATCGACGGACCCCATGGCCGCCAGTGGTTCGAACTGTCCATCGCCGCCAAGGCCGGCCCCGAACGGCACCCCGGTTCGCCACACTCCCGCTTCATTGCCCTGGCGCGCAACATCACCGCCCGCAAGGAGGCGGAGTTGAAGTACCGGCTGGCCGCGCAATTCTTCGCCGGCAGCAACGAAGGTTTTGTCATCACCGACGCCGAGCAGCGCATCATCCAGGTCAACCCTGCCTTCACGGCCATCACCGGCTATTCGGAAGAAGCCGTGATCGGACAGACACCCCACATCCTGTCCTCGGGCCGGCACGATCAGGCGTTCTACGACGCGATGTGGCGCGAGATCGACCTCAAGGGTCACTGGGAGGGCGAGGTGCGCAATCGGCGCCGCAACGGGGAGGAATACCCGGAATGGCTGTCGATCAGCCGCCTCCAGGACACCGACGGCCGCATCACGCATTACGTCGCGATCTTCAGCGACATCAGCCGGCGCCTCGAACAAGAGGCGCGCATCCGTGACCTCGCCTACTACGACGGGCTCACCGGCCTCGCCAACCGGTCACTGCTGCGCGAGCGCGTCGAACACGACCTGAGCATGGCCCGCCGACATGACACCCCGCTGAGCCTGCTGTTCATCGATCTGGATCACTTCAAGCACGTCAACGACTCGCTTGGCCACCAAGTGGGAGACCAGCTGCTGGTTGAGGTGGCCCGCCGCATCCGTGGGCTGGTGCGCGAGCAGGACAGCGTGGCCCGCCTGGGTGGTGACGAATTCGTGGCGGTGCTGCCCGAGACGGGTGCCGATGGCGCGGCCCACGCCGCGATGGTCATACTCAAGGCCCTCTCCCAGCCTTACGACATCGGGCCCCAGGAACTGACCGTCACGCCGTCTATCGGGATCGCCCTGTTTCCGGACGATGGTGCCGACTTCGAGACGCTCTACCGCTGCGCCGATACCGCCATGTACCGCGCCAAGCAGGAGGGCCGCAACCGCCATGCCTTTTTCACGCGGGAGATGCAGGCTCTGGCCATGCGGCGGCTGCAACTGGAAAACGCCCTTCGACGTGCCATCGACCGCCGGGAACTGAGCTTGCATTACCAGCCGCAGATCTCCCTGCAGGACGGCTCGCTCGTGGGCGTGGAGGCGCTGCTGCGGTGGACACATCCGGAACTCGGCAGCATCTCACCTGCAGAGTTCATTCCGGTCGCTGAACACACGGGACAGATCGTCGCCATCGGTGAATGGGTTCTGCGCGAGTCCTGCCACCAGATGCAGCAATGGCACCAGGCGGGCCTGCCTCCGCTGGTGGTGGCAGTGAACCTGTCGGCGGCCCAGTTCCGTCAGCCGGAGCTCGTGCACCACGTCGCGCAGGCGCTGACCATCTCCGGGCTGCCGGCCGGACTTCTCGAGCTGGAATTGACGGAAAGCACCGCCATGCACGACCCGGAAGCAGCGATCGCCACCGTGGACGCGCTGCGGGCCCTCGGGGTCCACCTGTCGCTCGACGACTTCGGCACCGGCTACTCTTCGCTCAACCATCTCAAGCGGTTCCGGATCGGCAAGCTCAAGATCGACCAGTCCTTCGTGCGCGATCTGCCCGACGACGCGGAGGATGCCGGCATCGTCGAGACCATCATCCAGATGGCGCGCAGCCTCGGCCTGATGACCATCGCCGAAGGCGTGGAAACCGAGGCGCAGCGCGACTTTCTGCAGCGCCGCGGTTGCGACCAGATGCAGGGTTATCTGCTGGCGCGCCCCTTGCCCGCGAAGGACTTCGAGTCCTGGTGGCGAGCACGCTTGTCGCCAAAGGCCTGACGGCCCGGGCCGCCACTGCCCGCCGGCTTGGAGAACCCGACACGGGCTCCCTCTCCGGTCCCACGGGCGTGATGAGGCGCACCACGGAACCCGCCTTCATTGCGACCAGTGCCATGACGGCCTTGGCGTCCACCGCGACCACCACGGCGATCGTCGTTGAACTCATAGACCGGCTTGCGTGGCTCCAGGCCGGGAATGGTCTGGGTTTCGATGCGCTGCTGGCTGTAGGCTTCGATCTCACCGATCTTGCGGCGGTCGCGGAACTCGGCCATGGTCACGGCCAGCCCCTGACGACCCGCACGACCGGTGCGGCCGATACGGTGGGTGTAGTCCTCGGCCTTCATCGGCAGACCGTAATTGAACACGTGGGTGATGGTGGGCACGTCGATGCCGCGGGCCGCCACGTCGGTGGCCACCAGAATCTGGACCTGGCCATTGCGCAGCGCCATCAGGCGGCGGTTGCGCAGACCCTGGCTGAGCGCGCCATGCAGGGCCACGGCGGCAAAACCGGCCTGCTGCAGGTCGGCCGCGAGGGCGTCGCACTCGATCTGGGTGCTGGCGAACACAATGGCCTGGTCAATGGCGGCATCGCGCAGCCAGTGGTCGAGCAGCTTGCGCTTGTGCTCGGGACTGTCGCACCAGTACAGGCGCTGCTCGATGTTGACGTGACGGTCCTGGGGGGTGTCAATCTGCACCTTTTGCGGATCGCGCATCACGCGGGTCGCCAGCGTCTGGATGCGGGGCGCGAAGGTGGCACTGAACATCATGGTCTGACGGCGGCGGGCCGTCAGACGGTTGATTTCGGCCAAGTCGTCGGCAAAGCCCAAGTCCAGCATGCGGTCGGCTTCGTCCACCACCAGGAACTGGACCTGATCGAGCTGGATCTGACCGCTGCGCTGCAGGTCCAGCAGGCGGCCCGGCGTGGCCACCACGAGGTCGGCATTCTGCAACTTGGCAATCTGCATCTGGTAAGGCATGCCACCGACCACGTTGGCAATGCGCAATCCACGGCAGTGCTTGACCAGATCGATGCCGTCATGGGCCACCTGCTGGGCAAGTTCACGCGTGGGACAGAGCACCAGCGCGCCTGGGGTGGCGGGCTTGAAATGGCGCGCCAGCAACGGGTTCTTGCGCTTCGGGCGCTTCGGTGCCGGCTTGCCTGCGGCCTCGGCTTCGGCCACCTGGCGGTCCCAGTCGGCGCGTTCCTGCGCATCGCGGGCCTCTTGTTGCTCGATCAAGGTGTGCAGCACGGGCAGCAGAAAAGCCGCCGTCTTGCCGCTACCTGTCTGGCTCGACACCATCAGGTCGGTGTATTCGTGGCCTTCAGTGCCGACCTGCATGGCCTTCGGGATCGCGGCCTGCTGGACGAGGGTGGGCTGGGTGAAGCCGAGATCGGCCACCGCCTGCAACAGGGGTTGAGCCAGGCCAAGGGCGGCAAACGCCTCGGAAATGGCCGGCTTGGCGGCGGGGGCAGGGATATTGAGATTTTCTGTCATGTCGTCGGTCCATGCGCCACAGGGCGCAACAGAACTCCACGAGCACAGGCAGATATAAGCGCCTCGGTGTGCCCGATCGGTTCGTGGTGGAAAGAAACATCAACCACAAACAAATCGGCGGCACGGTGTTGCCCAAGGCAAGACCAGAGACGCGTGGGATCGTGGACGCAGGCCCGGAACAGGCCCATGATGCGGCTTTTGCCGCGCGTCCACCCCGCAGAGCGTGAGGCAGATGCAAGAACTTACCCCCAGGTGGGGGCAAGCCTTGAATTATCGCACAAATTCAGGGTTTCCCCTAAATTTCGATGTCTCACTGGGACAACATGCCGACCAACACATGGTACAGAAGCGCGGCCAGCACCGCCGTGGCCGGCACGGTCACGATCCAGGCAGCCACAATCCGCATCACCACCGAGCGCTTGACCAGCTCCTTCTTGTAGGCCTTCTTGAAGGCCTTGCGCTCCTTCTTGTCGAACGGCGCCAGCACGTCCTCCTGCTCAGGCTCCGGGACCGCTTTCTTGTACTTGAGAGCGGCTGCGCGCTGTTTCATTTCGGCCAGCATGCGCTTTTTCTCGTCCACGGGTGCGGCCTCGAATCGGACCAGATAGGCCTCCACGGCCTCCCGATCCTCGCCCTGGTGTCCGGCACGCACCACCGCCTCCATCTTGGCGTAATTGACCTTGAGCAACTCCCGCAGGAACCCCACACCGAACACCGCACCAATCGTCACGTGGGTGGTGGACACCGGCATGCCCAGCTGCGCCGCCACGATCACCGTGATGGTGGCCGCCATGGCAATCGAGTAGGCCCGCATGCGGTCCAGCTCGGTGATCTCCTTGCCCACCGTGAGGATGAGACGTCGGCCATAGAGTGCCAACCCCACCGACAGGCCGATGGCCCCCAGGATCATGATCCACATCGGCGTCACCGCACGGGCGGCCACCGCGCCACTGGCCACAGCCTCGTAGATCGCAGCGAGCGGGCCGATCGCGTTGGCGACATCGTTGGCTCCGTGGGCGAAGCTCAGCAGAGCCGCCGCGAACACCAGTGGCCAGGTGAACAGGGCATTGACGCTGTCCTTGTTGCTCGGCAGACGGCGCGCCACCCGGCCGATCGGCTGGCGCAACAGCAGGTAAGCCGCCACCGCCATGGCCAGCCCCCCGATCACGGCGACGGGGAAGCCGACCTTGACGATCTGGGATACGCCCTTGAGCAGCATGAACGTGCCAAAGGCCCAGGCCATGAGCCCGACCAGCATTGGCACCATCCGGGCCGCCGCCTGCGACATGTCGCCCTGGTAAGTGATGGTGCGCTTGATCACGTACAGGAATCCGGCCGCGATCACCCCGCCCATGAGCGGCGAGATCACCCAGCTGGCCACGATGGAGCCGATGGTGCCCCAGTTGACCAGGCCCCAACCGCCTGCGGCAATACCCGCCCCCATCACCGCACCGATGATGGAGTGGGTGGTGGACACCGGCGCCCCCAGCATGGTGGCCAGGTTCAACCAGAGCGCGCCCGCCAGCAGGGCCGCCAGCATCAGCCAGGTGAACCGTTCGGGGTCGTCAAAGGCCCGGGTGTCGATGATCCCCCCCTTGATGGTGCCGACGACCTCCCCGCCCGCGACGATCGCCCCCAGGGCCTCGAACACGGCCGCGATCAATATCGCCCAACCGAGGGTAATGGCGCCGGAACCGACCGCGGGCCCCATGTTGTTGGCCACATCGTTGGCACCGATGTTCATGGCCATGTAGCCACCCACGGCTGCGGCCACGACCAGGAACCACAGTGCCTGCGTGCTCAGGCCGGGCAGGTGGTCGACATTGAAAGCTGCATAGAGCCCAACGGCGACCAGAAACGCCACCGCAGCCGCAAGCCGCAGCATCTGGCGCAGGTGTTCTTCGCCCGCACGCGTGGCAGGCTTGAGGGGAATGTTCATGTTGCTTCTGGGTATGGGCGGCTGCCGGGGCTCTGATGGCGTGCGGTCAACCGGTTCGGGAAAGAATGAAGGCCGCTTCAGCGCAGGAAATGGTGCCGGTAGTGCTCCAGTTCGTCAATCGACTCGTGCACATCGGCCAGCGCCGTGTGCCGCTGCTGCTTCTTGAAAGCCGCATACACCTCGGGGCGCCAGCGCTTGGCCAGCTCCTTGAGTGTGCTCACGTCCAGGTTGCGGTAATGGAAGTAACCCTCCAGCTTGGGCATGTACTTGACGAGAAAACGCCGGTCCTGCCCGATGGTGTTGCCGCACATGGGAGAGCCACTTTTGGGAACATAACGCTTGATGAAGTCCAGCAGCTGCTGCTCGGCATCGGCTTCCGACAGGGTGCTGGCACGCACCTTGTCGATCAGGCCGCTTTTGCCGTGAGTACCCTTGTTCCAGTTGTCCATGGCGTCGAGGACGGCGTCGGTCTGGTGGATCACCAGCACCGGACCCTCGACACGGGGTGTCAATTGCGGGCCGGTGATCACCACCGCCACCTCGAGCAGCCGCTCCTTGTCCGGGTCCAGCCCGCTCATCTCGCAATCGATCCAGACCAGATTCTGGTCGCTCTTGGCGAGTTCAGGCGGGTGCCCCGGCGCATCGGGGGCATTGATGTGTGCATCCATGGGGCGAGATTTTCGCCGATCCCGAACACACGCCCTCCAACTTGGCTAGACTTCCGGCCATGAATGTTGTTTCCGCCTCAGCAGAGCTGCTCTGGACAGTCACTTTTTGCGTGCTGTTGCTTGCCGGCCTGCTCACCCGAATGTGGCTGGCCGGCCGTCAGATGCGCCACGTCGCCGCCCATCACCATGAGGTGCCTGCGGCCTTTGCCCAGACCGTGGATCTGGCCGCCCACCAGAAGGCGGCCCGCTACACCCTGGCCAAGACTCGGCTGGGCATGCTGGAAATGGCCCTGGGGGCCGCCATCCTGGTCGGCTGGACGTTGCTGGGCGGACTTCAGGCCCTACAGCAGGCGTTGCTCGTCTGGATGGGTGCTGGCCTGCACCAGCAAGTGGCGCTGATCGCGGCGTTCATGCTCATCGGTGGCCTGATCGACCTGCCGATGGCGTGGTACCGCACCTTCCGACTGGAAGAGCGGTTCGGCTTCAACCGCATGACCTGGCGCCTGTGGCTGGCCGACGGCGTCAAGGGTCTGCTGCTTGGTGCCACCATCGGCCTGCCCATCGTGGCGCTGGTGCTGTGGCTGATGGGCACCGCCGGCCCGCTCTGGTGGCTCTGGGCCTGGGCGGTGTGGATGGGTTTCAACCTGCTTCTTCTGGTGCTGTACCCCACCGTGATTGCCCCGCTGTTCAACCGCTTCCAGCCGCTGGAAGACGCCACGCTGCGTCAGCGCGTCGAGACCCTGATGGCGCGCTGCGGCTTCAGCGCCAAGGGCCTCTACGTCATGGACGGCAGCAAGCGCAGCGCCCACGCGAACGCCTATTTCACGGGCTTCGGGCCGGCCAAACGCGTGGTGTTCTTCGATACCCTGCTGCAACAGCTCACCCCCCAGGAGATCGACGCCGTGCTGGCCCACGAACTCGGACATTTCAAGCACCGCCACATCGTCCAGCGCCTCGTGCTGCTGTTCGCCCTCAGCCTGGCAGGCTTCGCCCTCCTCGGCTGGGCGGCGCAGCAACCCTGGTTTTACACGGGCCTGGGGGTCACGCCCAGCCTCACCCACGCCAACAGTGCCCTGGCCCTGATCCTGTTCATGAGCGTGGTGCCTCTGTTCACCTTCTTCATCACCCCCCTGACCAGCGCCCTGTCGCGGCGGCACGAATTCGAGGCCGACGCCTTCGCCGCCCAGCACGCAGACGGCCGCGATCTGTCCAGCGCGCTGCTGAAACTGCACAAGGACAATGCGAGCACCCTCACCCCCGACCCGGTGTTCGTGCGCTTCTACTATTCGCATCCCCCAGCCAGTGAACGGCTGGCACGACTGCCCACATGAGTGCCCACGCATGAAGCCCGGCTGGATGCGGGGAACCGTGATCGCCACCCACGGTCGCCACTGCTGGGTCGAGACCGATGCGGGCGAGCGGCGCCTGTGTCACCCGCGTGGCAAGCGCCAGAGCGCCGTCGTGGGGGATCGGGTGTGGTGGCAGGCCAGTCAGGACGAAGGCACCATCGAGCAGATCGAGGAGCGGCGCAACCTCCTCTACCGGCAGGACGCCCTGCGCACCAAATCCTTCGCGGCCAACCTCGACCAGGTGCTCATGCTGCTGGCGGCGGAACCGGTGTTTTCCGAAAGCCAGTTGAACCGGGCACTGATCGCCGCCCGAGCCGAACGTCTGCCCGTGCTGATCGCGCTGAACAAGCGCGACCTGACCGAACCCTTCGATCGCGCCTGGGCCCGGCTGCAACCCTACCGCGACCTGGGCCAGACCGTGCTGCCTCTCTGTCTGGTCAGCGGCGACGGCCTGGACGACTTGCAGGCCCGGCTGCAGGGGAAGACCACCCTCGTGCTCGGTCCCTCAGGCGCGGGCAAGAGCACCCTGGTCAACCGCTTGGTGCCGCATGCCGAGGCGGCCACCGGCGAAATCTCAAAGGCGCTCAACTCAGGTCGGCACACCACCACCAGCACAACCTGGTACTGGCTGGACCCGGATCGCCGCTCCGCGCTGATCGACTCCCCGGGTTTTCAGGAATTCGGCCTTCACCACATACCCGTGGAGCGGCTGGCGCAGCTCATGCCAGACTTCGAGCCCTATCTGGGGCAGTGCCGCTTCTACAACTGCAGCCACCGGCACGAACCGGGATGCGCGGTGCGGGCTGCGCTCGGCCACGGCATCCATGAACAACGCCATCGGCTCTACACCGACCTGTACGAGGAACTGGCGGCCGCCCCACGATACTGAGCGGCCACAGAGCTGCCGACAGCCTCACCAGAACCGGGCCAGGACCCCCAGCGCCAGCAACAGCAGCCAGAGCACCACCGAACGCCAGACCAGCCCCACCACGCTGGCGAGATGGGCCAGTTGGGGAGTGCGGCTGTTGCCGTTGCTGGCCCAGTCGCTGCCATCCGCCCATCCGGCCCCAGCCGTCTGACCAGCCAGGCGAACGTTGATCGCCCCTGCCGTGGCAGCCAGGAGCACGGCGTCGTTGCCCGGGGACGCCTGTCGTTCCTGACGCCAGTTCGCGATCGCTTCCTCGAAATTGCCCACGACGGCAAAGGCCAGCGCGGTCACCCGGACCGGCAGAAAATCGACCCAGTGCCATCCCGTGAGGGCCGCCTGACGGGACGCGTCGCTGTCGCCTGCCACCGACGGCGTTTGCTGCCATCGCCGCGACAGGTGTTCAGCCATGCGATAGAGCACCGCTCCCGCTGGCCCAAGCCCGAAAGCCGCCAGTACCACGAAGCACACCAGCACACCGAAAACATGGCGGTGGGCCGCCACGACGGAGTGCTCGATCACGTGCCGCAGCAATTCCTCGCGGGGCAGGTCGGCCACGTCCCCCCCCTTCCAGCGTGCGAGCGCAGCCCGCGCGCCCGCCTCGTCACCCGACTCCAAGGCCACGCGGATGGCGGTGAAGTGGTGGCTGAACTGTCGGAACCCCAGGGTGAGGTAGAGCGTGAGCGTCAGCCAGGCAAAGGCCAGCAGGCCGTGAATGGCCCACAGCACCCAATACACCACGGCTGCGGTCAGGGCGGGCCCTGCCACCGCGAGCCACCAGGCAAGCCAGCCGTGATGCGACTGACCGGCGTCAAGCGCCTGGCGCGTCCAGCGCGCCCAGGAGCGCATCCCCTCATGGACTGGGTTGTTGCGCCCGAGCGGCCTGGCCTGATCGAGCATGAGCGCCAGCAGAATCGCAAAAAAACTCATGCCGGCATCATAGCGATCGAATCGCAGACCACACACGCTCGCGCCTCGGGATAACCCGCAGTCATGCGCTCAGCAGGCGGTACAGGTTGCGCACCATGCCTGCCGTGGCCCCCCAGATGAAGCGCTCGCTACCCCCGTCGTGGTAGGGCATCGAGAACCATTGACGCATGCGGCCTTCCCAGAGCATTTCATGCCGCCGATGATGGGCCGGGTTCATCAGGAAGGCCAGTGGCACCTCGAACGCCTCGGCCACTTCGTGGGGATTCGGCTGCAATGTGTGCCCCGGGTCGACCAGCGCCACCACCGGCGTGACGACGAACGCCGTCCCGGTGACGTACTCCGGCAGGGCACCCAACACCTCGACGGTGTCTGGCCACAGGCCCACCTCCTCCTGAGCTTCGCGCAGTGCAGCCGCCACGGCATCGGCATCATCGGCGTCGATCTTGCCGCCAGGAAAGGCAACCTGGCCGGCATGCGTCGGCAGATGCGCCGTGCGTTGCGTCAGCAACACGGTGGGCTCGGCCCGCATGACCACCGGTATCAGCACCGCCGCAGGCAGGGAGGGCCGATCGGTGAAACGCGGCTCCTGACGCACCTCGGGCACCCAGATCGGCGGGGCGCGGAAACGCTCACGCAAGGCTTCAGGCTGGCAACGCTGGGGGCTGACCGGCGGCAGGTGGTGGTCCACCCCCACGACAGGGATGGTTCGGGGATCTATCATGACAGGGCTCAACAGCAATGCACCTCATTGTGCAACGACAACGCGTCAGGGAGAAAACATGATCCAGCCAAGGTGTCGCCTGTGCTTCAGGCTGCTCGTCTTTGTCGTTCTGGCCCAGATCGGGATCGCCTGGTCGGCCATAGAGGCCAACCAGGCTCCACCGCAGGATCTGGTGGCCATCAAGGGCATCGGCCCGGCCACCAGCCAGCGCATCATCGAAGCCCGCCGTGAGCAGCCCTTCAACGACTGGGACGATTTCATCCGCCGGGTGCGCGGCATCGGACCGGCCACCGCGGCCAGGCTCTCGGCCAATGGCCTGACGGTCAACGGCCAACGCTTCCAGCCCACGGCCCAAGCGGGACAGGAGCTGCTCTGGCAACCCATGGTGCCACGTCCCGTGGGCCCGTCCCGGTGAGGCTTATGCAGGGAATGCATAACGGCATCACCACGCGGCCTTGGACAAGCGCGCAAGCTCCCCGTAAGCTGGTGGCTTCTTCACCACACCCCTGAGGTCATGAGCCTGAAAACCGAATCCCCGCACGCCCTGCCTTCCTACCTGGACCCGAACCACCTGGGGCCATGGGGCGACTTCCTCCAGCAGGTGGACCGCGTCACCCCCTACCTGGGCAAGCTCGGTCGTTGGGTGGAAACCCTCAAGCGCCCGAAACGGACCCTGATCGTGGACGTCCCCGTCCATCTGGACGATGGCCGTGTGGCCCACTACGAGGGCTACCGGGTCCAGCACAACACATCGCGCGGCCCAGGCAAGGGTGGCGTGCGCTTCCACCAGGATGTCACGCTCTCCGAGGTCATGGCACTGGCGGCGTGGATGTCGATCAAGAATGCGGCCGTCAACGTGCCCTACGGTGGCGCCAAGGGCGGCATCCGGGTGGATCCCAAAGAGCTGACCACCCCGGAACTGGAGCGCGTCACTCGCCGCTACACCAGCGAGATCGGTCTCATCATCGGCCCCACCAAGGACATCCCTGCCCCCGACGTGAACACCAACGAGGCGGTGATGGCCTGGATGATGGACACCTATTCCATGAACGTGGGTGAAACGGCCACCGGCGTGGTGACCGGCAAGCCGATCGATCTCGGCGGTTCTCTGGGTCGGCGCGAAGCCACAGGTCGCGGTGTCTTCATCGTCGGCCAGGAGGCGGCCCGCCGCATCGGAATGGAGATCGAAGGGGCCCGCGTGGCTATTCAAGGATTCGGCAACGTGGGAGGCGTCACCGGCAAGCTGTTTGCCGAGGCCGGCGCCCGTATCGTCGCGGTACAGGATCATGCCGGCACGGTGTATCACCCTGGTGGAATCGACATCCCTGCCCTGACCCGGCATGTGGCGAGCACCGGCAGCGTGGCCGGCTTCCCTCACGCCGAGGCCCTGCCCACCGACCAGTTCTGGGACATCGACTGCGACATCCTCGTACCGGCGGCCCTGGAGCGGCAGATCACCGAAGTCAACGCCAGCCGCATCCGGGCACGCATGATCATAGAAGGTGCGAATGGCCCCACCACCCCGCTGGCCGACGACATCCTCAAGGAGCGCAACGTGCTCGTCATCCCCGACGTGATCGCCAACGCGGGGGGGGTGACCGTCAGCTACTTTGAGTGGGTGCAGGATTTCTCCAGCTTCTTCTGGAGCGAGGAAGAGATCAACGACCGCCTGGCCAAAATCATGCGAGGCGCCTTCAGCACGATCTGGCAGGTTTCGGAAGACCATGGCGTCAGCCTGCGCACCGCGACCTTCATCGTGGCCTGCCACCGCATCCTGCACGCGCGTGACCTGAGGGGTCTGTACCCCTGAACCCGGGGCTCACTGCAGCGTTTTCTTGAGCAGGGGAAGATCGGGAAGCGGCACGATGTCGATGCCCTCTTCCACCAACTCAGCTGCCTCGAGGACCGAGGCCTGCCCCCGGATGCCACGGGCGGGCACCTCACCGTGATGCATCTTGCGGGCCTCTTCAGCGAAACGCCCGCCCACATCTTCCGTGTGGGCGACGACCTGCTGTAGGGCCTGCAGCAGGGCAGCCTGGACTTCACGAGGCCAAGCCGTTCGCTGAGACGGCGAAATGGCCAGACCTGAACCCTCGGCGGCAGGGTCTGCCGCAGCGGTGGGCTGGCCTTTCCCCAGATTGAGCCGGGGTGCAACCAGACGCTTCTCGACGTCCAGAGAGCCGCACACCGGACACTCCAGCAGGCCACGCTCACGCTGGGCGGCGTAGTCGGCTTCCGAACCGAACCACCCCTCGAACACATGCCCGTGGACACAGGCCAGATCCAGCACCTTCATGGGACCGATTATCGCGGGCAAGACGCCAGTTCAGTGTCGACGGGCGAGATAGCGGTAAACGAAACCGGGAAATGCGAAGGTGAGGAACATAGAGGCCGTGATGGCATAGAACTCCCAACCCTGTGGGTAGATCTGCCCTTGGTGCTGCTCCAGGGCCAGCCCGACGGCACCGACCACGAAGTAAAGCAGCAGCAGCTCGAGCAGGCGCAGCCAAAGCGGCTTGTGTCCGGCCTTCAGGGGAACCAGCGCGAAAACGCGTTCATTGAAGAAAGGCAGGTTGGCGCACAGCAGCGCCAGACCGATGACCAGCCACACGGAAAACGTCGATGTCATGACGGCAGCTTAACTCAGACCATCATGGCGGCGATCGCCTGGACACACAACGCCATGAGGCCACCAGGGACGATACCCAGCAGCAGCACCAGCGCGCCGTTCACCGAAAGCACCGCACGCACATCCAGCGGCGCCTCAATGGCCGCCGACTGGCTGGGCGCGTCGAAATACATCACCTTGATCACGCGCAGGTAGTAGAACGCCCCGACCAGCGACATGAGCACGGCAAAGATGGCCAGCCACAGGTAAGCGGCGCCCCCCGCTTCCAACAGGGCTTGCAATACCGACAGCTTGGCATAGAAGCCCACCAGCGGCGGCACGCCCGCGAGCGAGAACATGCAGGCCGCCAGCACTCCGGCATAGAGCGGGCTGCGCTGGTTCAGGCCCGCCAGATCGGAGATCTCCTCGGACTCGAAACCCTGACGGGTGAGCAGCAACACCACACCGAAGGTGGCCAGCGTGGTGAGCACATAGGTCACCACATAGAACATGGCCGCGCTGTAGGCATTGGTCATGTTGCTGCCATCACCGCCTGCCCCGACACCAGCCACCAGGGCCAGCAGCATGAAACCCATCTGAGCGATGGTTGAGAAGGCGAGCATGCGCTTGAAGTTGGTCTGTGCCACAGCGGCCAGGTTGCCCACGAGCAGCGACACCACCGCCAGGACCGCCAGCATCTGTTGCCAGTCGAAGGCCAGGGGAACCAGCCCCTCCACGAGCAGCCGCATCACGATGGCAAAGGCCGCCAGCTTGGGGGCGCCACCGATGATGAGGGTGACGGCGGTTGGCGCGCCATGGTAAACGTCGGGCACCCACATGTGGAAGGGGACCACGCCCAGCTTGAAGGCCAGACCCGCCACCACGAACACCAGGCCGAGCACCAGCACCTGGGGTTGATCCACACCGGCAGCGATCACCTGTGCCACGGTCGGAATGTCGAGCGATCCGGTGGCGCCATACACGAGCGACAGTCCGTAGAGCAGGAAACCACTGGCCAGCGCGCCGAGCACGAAATACTTCATCGCGGCTTCGGTGGCCTGCAGGTCGTCGCGACGCAGGGCCACCAGGGCATAGCTGGAAAGGGTCAGCAGTTCGAGGCCGAGATAGATCACCAGGAAGTTGTGCCCGGAGATCATCACGAACATGCCCAGCAACGCCAGCATGGCCAGCGTGAACAGCTCGCCGCCACGCAGCATGTCGCGTGCGCCGGCGTAGGGACGCCCATAGACCAGCGTCGCCATCATGGCAATGGCCGCGAAACATTTGAGCCAGTTGCCCATCGGGTCGCTCACGACCATGCCGCCGAAACCGTTCAGAGTTTCACCGCTGGAGGCCATGTAGCCGGTGAGCACGGCCACGACGCCCAGGGTCAGGAGCGTCAGGCGATGGGTGGAACCGCGCAACGGTGATGTGACGAAGAGGTCGTAGATCGCGATCACACAGGCCGCGCCCAACAGCAGCAGTTCGGGATAGACCGTGGCCCAGCTGAGACTGTCAATCATTGTGGTGCTCTTTCAAAACCAGTGGGTGCAGCTCAAGGCAGCTTGGAGACCGCCACGTGCTGCAGCAACTCGATCACGGACGGCATCATGACGTCGGTGAACGGCTTGGGATGGACACCCATGTACAACACCATGATGGCCAGCAGCACCATCACGAAGAACTCGCGCTTGTTGATGTCCAGCAAGGCCTTCACGTTGTCGTTGGCCACCGCGCCCAGATAGACGCGCTTGAACATCCACAGCGAATACGAAGCGCCGAAGATCAGCGCGGTGGCGGCCGCCAGGCCGACCCAGAAGTTGACCTGGACCGCGCCCAGGATCACCATCCACTCGCCCACGAAACCGGCCGTTCCCGGCAGGCCCGCATTGGCCATGGTGAACAGCAGCGCGAAGGCGGCGAACTTGGGCATGGTGTTGATGACCCCGCCGTAGTCGGCGATTTCACGCGAATGCACGCGGTCGTACAGCACACCGATGCCCAGGAACATGGCCGCCGACACGAAGCCGTGCGCGATCATCTGCACGATGGCACCGGCCACGGCCAGCTCGTTGAAGAGGAAGAAGCCCAGCGTCACAAAGCCCATGTGCGCCACCGACGAGTAAGCCACCAGCTTCTTCATGTCCTGCTGGACCATGGCCACCAGGCCAACGTAGATCACGGCGACCAGCGACAGGCCGATCATCAAGCCTGCCCACTCCTGGGAGGCATCGGGCAGGATGGGCAGCGAGAAGCGCAGGAAACCATAGGCCCCCAGCTTCAGCATGATGGCGGCCAGCACGGCGGAACCCCCGGTCGGCGCTTCCACGTGCACGTCGGGCAACCAGGTGTGCACCGGCCACATCGGCACCTTCACGGCAAAGGCGGCAAAGAAGGCGAAGAACAGGAGCGTCTGCGCCGTGTCACCCACAGGCAGCTGGTGCCAGGTGGCGAGATCGAAGCTGCCACCCGACAGGTTGTACAGGTAGATCAGCGCAATCAGCATCAACAGCGAGCCGAGCAGCGTGTACAGGAAGAACTTGAACGCCGCATAGATCTTGTTCGGGCCACCCCAGATCCCGATGATCAGGTACATCGGGATCAGCGTGGCTTCGAAGAAGATGTAGAACAACATGGCGTCGGCAGACGCAAACACGCCGATCATCAGACCCGAGAGGATCAGGAACGCGCCCATGTACTGGTTTACGCGCTCGGTGATGGACTCCCAGCTCGCGATCACCACGATCACCGTGATGAACGCGGTCAGCAGCACCAGCCACAGCGAGATGCCGTCCACCGCCAGGTGGTAGTGGACGTTGAAGCGCTCGATCCAGACCGCCTTTTCGACGAACTGCATGGCAGCGGACCCAACCTCGAAGCCGGTGTACAGCGGAATGGTCACGGCCAGCCCGAGCAACGCACCGATGAGTGCGATCCAGCGCACCATGCTGGCGTGCTCGTCTCGACCGATCGCGAGCAGGACGACACCGAAAAGAATCGGCGTCCAGATCGCAAGGCTCAGCAAACCCATGTTCTTGTTCTCCTTATTTGGCGAGCCAGACGAAGTAGGTCATGAACGCCAGTACCCCGACGATCATCACGAAAGCGTAGTGGTACAGATAGCCGGTCTGCACGCGGCGCACGATGCCGGCGACGAAACCGACGATCTTCCAGCTCAGGTTGACCACCGCACCTTCGATGATGCCGCGATCCCCCCCCTTCCACAGGCCGATGCCGATGCCACGCGCCGCCTTGGCGATGATGTTTTCGTTGATCCAATCCATGTAGTACTTGTTTTCCAGGATGACCACGACCAGGCGTAGCTTGCGACCAATGGCGGCGGGCAAAGCCGGATTGACCATGTACATGTACCAGGCGGTCAATGCGCCTGCCGCAGCCAGATAGAGCGGCGGGGTGAAGAAGGCGTGCGCGACCATGCCCAGCGGACCGGTGAAGATGGCGGCGAATTCAGCCATGGCCGGATGCGCCTCGGTGTTCACGGTGATGGCATCGGCCAGGAAGTCGCCGAACAGCATCGGGCCGATGGTCATGTAGCCGATCACCACCGACGGGATGGCCAGCAACAGCAGCGGCACCGTCACCACCCAGGGCGACTCGTGCGGCTTGCCGTCGCCGTGGTCGTCGTGGTGATGGTGGTCGTCGTGATGCGCGTCCGGGTTCTGGTCGTAGCGCTCCTGGCCGTGGAAGACGAGGAAATAGAGGCGGAACGAGTAGAACGCCGTCACGAACACACCCGCCAGCACGGCGAAGTAGGCAAAGCCTGAGGCCGGCAGGTTACTGAAGTGCACCGCCTCGATGATGCTGTCCTTGGAGTAGAAGCCCGAGAACAGCGGTGTGCCGATCAGCGCCAGCGTGCCCAGCAACGAGGTGATCCAGGTGATGGGCATGTACTTGCGCAGCCCGCCCATCCAGCGGATGTCCTGGTTGTGGTGCATGCCCATGATCACCGAGCCGGCCGCCAGGAACAGCAGCGCCTTGAAGAAGGCGTGAGTCATCAGGTGAAACACCGCCACCGAGTACGCCGAGGCGCCCAGCGCCACCGTCATGTAGCCGAGCTGCGACAGGGTGGAATAGGCCACCACGCGCTTGATGTCGTTCTGGATGATGCCCATGAAGCCCATGAACAGCGCCGTGATGGCGCCGATCACGAGGATGAAGTTCAGCGCCGCATCCGACAGTTCATAGACGGGAGACATGCGTGCCACCATGAAGATGCCAGCCGTCACCATGGTGGCGGCGTGGATCAGGGCCGAGATCGGGGTCGGGCCTTCCATGGAGTCCGGCAGCCACACGTGCAATGGGAACTGGGCCGACTTGCCCATGGCGCCGATGAACAAACACACGCCGATCACCGTCATCAGCATGGCGTCCTGGCCGAGGATGTACCAGGGGAACTCGACCTGGGCGAGCTCGGGCAGCCTCTCGAAGATCTCGGTGTAGTTGAGCGAGCCGGTGTAGGCCACGATCAGGCCGATACCCAGGATGAAGCCGAAGTCACCCACCCGGTTGACCAGGAAGGCCTTCATGTTGGCGAAGATGGCCGTCGGCTTGTTGTACCAGAAACCGATCAGGAGGTACGACACCAGGCCGACCGCTTCCCAGCCGAAGAACAACTGCAGCAGGTTGTTGCTCATGACCAGCATGAGCATGGAGAAGGTGAACAGCGAGATGTAGGCGAAGAAGCGGTTGTAGCCGGTGTCCTCTTCCATGTAGCCAATGGTGTAGATGTGCACCATCAGCGACACGAAGGTCACCACGCACATCATCATGGCCGTCAGGCCATCGACCAGGAATCCGATCTCCATCTTCAGGCCACCGATGACCATCCATTCGTAGATGGTCTCGTTGAAGCGGGCGCCGTCCATGGCCACGGCCTTGAGCGTCATGGCCGAGAGAATGAACGACACCAGCACCCCGAGGATGGTGAGCGAATGACAGAGGCGACGACCGAACCAGTTGCCGCCCAGCTTGGTGCCCAGGATGCCGGCCAGTGCCGACCCCACCAGCGGTGCCAGAGGCACCGCCAGCAGCGTGCTTGCAGAAAGGCTTGTACTCATGCTTGTGAAGTCGTTGGGCCCCGAGCCTTAGCCCTTGAGCGTGTTGAGTTCGTCCACGTTGATGGACGACTTGTTGCGGAACAGCAGGACGAGAATGGCCAGACCGATGGCCGATTCGGCCGCTGCGACGGTCAGGATGAAGAACACGAACACCTGGCCGTGCAGATCGCCCAGGTAGTGGGAGAACGCCACGAAGTTCATGTTCACCGCCAGCAGCATCAGTTCGATGGCCATCAGCAGCACGATCAGGTTCTTGCGGTTCAGGAAGATCCCGACCACCGACAGCGCGAACAAGATCGCGCCGAGCGACAGGAAATGCCCCAGTGTCAACGTGCTCATGCCTTGCCCTCCTCGCTGGCCGCCACCGCGGTGTCTGCAGCCTTGGGTGTGGCAGCCATCGGGACCACCACCAGGCGGTCGACGGCC
This sequence comes from Burkholderiales bacterium, assembly GCA_030603635.1. Classification (GTDB taxonomy): domain Bacteria; phylum Pseudomonadota; class Gammaproteobacteria; order Burkholderiales; family Burkholderiaceae_C; genus Tepidicella. The sequence continues at coordinate 36,102 of JAUVXK010000004.1, forward strand.
TTCACCCGCACCTGATCCCCCGGATCGATCGCCTTGCTGTCCTTGCGCTCACGCAGCGTCAGGGCGATCGCCGCGATCATCGCGACCAGCAGGATGACGGCCGCCACCTGGATGGGCATGAGGTACTCGGAGTACAGCAGCACCCCCAGTTCGTAGGTGTTGGAATGGTCCGGCGCGTGCATGGCGGACGTGGCGGCGAGCTCGTTCACCGTGAGGGTCGGGAAGCCGACCCACAGCACGGCGATCAGTTGCGCACTGACGATACCACCCAGAATGGCGGCAAGCGGGAAGTGCCGCCAGAAGCCCTGGCGCATGGCATCGACGTTGATGTCGAGCATCATGACCACGAACAGGAACAGCACCATCACGGCACCCAGATAGACCAGCACCAGCGTGATGCCGAGGAACTCGGCCTTGAGCAGCAGCCACACGGCGGCGGCCTGCGAGAAGGCCAGCATCAGGTACAGCACGGCATGCACCGGGTTGCGCGCCGTGATGACCTTGAACGCCGCGAACAGCAGCACGGCCGAAAAGACGTAAAAGAAGCCCGCTTGGTAATCCATGTTGTTCTGCCTGGTCTTTCAGCGGTATTTGGCATCGGCCGCCTTGGCCGCGGCGATCTCTTTTTCGTAGCGATCGCCCACGGCCAGCAGCATGTCCTTGGTGAAATACAGGTCGCCCCGCTTTTCCCCGTGGTATTCGAGGATGTGGGTTTCCACGATGGCATCAACCGGGCAGGCTTCCTCGCAGAAGCCGCAGAAGATGCACTTGGTCAGGTCGATGTCGTAACGGGTGGTGCGACGGGTGCCGTCCTCACGCACGTCCGACTCGATGGTGATCGCCATGGCGGGGCACACGGCCTCGCACAACTTGCACGCGATGCAGCGTTCCTCGCCGTTCTCGTAACGGCGCTGGGCATGCAGGCCACGGAAACGCGGCGACAGCGGGGTCTTTTCTTCGGGGAACTGGACCGTGACCTTGCGACGCAGGGCGTAACGGCCCGTCAGGGCCATGCCCTTGACGAGTTCGACCAGCAAAAAGCTCTTGAAGAAGTCCTTGATCGAAAAAGGCGCAACAGCGGTAGCAGACATGCCGGATGCCTCCCTCAGTTCCAGATGTTCCAGGAGGTCTGCATCCAGGCCCCCACAACCAGCAACCAGACGATGGTCACAGGAATGAAGATCTTCCAGCCCAGACGCATGATCTGGTCGTAGCGGAAGCGCGGGAAGGTGGCGCGGATCCAGATGAACATGGACACGACCACAAAGGTCTTGATACCCAGCCAGATCCAGCCAGGGATGAAGTCCAGTGCGGCGACCGGCGCGTCCCAGCCCCCCAGGAACATCAACACCGCGAGGATGGACACCAGCCACATGCTGGCGTATTCGGCCAGGAAGAAAATCGCGAAGCCCATGCCCGAGTACTCGACCATGTGACCGGCCACGATCTCGGCCTCGCCCTCCACCACGTCGAACGGGTGGCGATTGGTTTCGGCCACACCGGAAATCAGGTAGACGACGAAGATGGGCAGCAGCGGCAACCAGTTCCAGGACAGGAAGTTCAGACCCATGTCCGCGAACATGCCACTCTGCTGCGAGGACACGATTTCGCCCAGGTGCAGGCTACCGGCGGTCATCACGACCACCAGGAAACAGAATCCGATGGCGATCTCGTAGCTGACCATCTGCGCGGAGGCGCGCAACGCCCCCAGGAAGGCGTATTTGGAGTTCGATGCCCAGCCCGCAATGATGACGCCATAGACCTCGATTGAGGTGATGGCGAGGATGACGAGCAGACCGGCATTGACGTTGGCGAGGATCGCTTCCGGCCCAAAAGGCACGGCCACCCAGGCGGCCAAGGCCGGCATGATGGCCATGATGGGGCCCAGGCGGAACAGCCCCTTGGAAGCGGCCGTCGGGCTGATCAGTTCCTTGCTCAGCAGTTTGACCGCATCGGCGATCGGCTGCAGCAAGCCGAAGGGACCCACCCGATTGGGACCCAGGCGCACCTGCATGAAGCCCAGCAGTTTGCGCTCCCACAGCGTGAGGTAGGCCACCGCGCCCATGAGCGGCGCCAGCACGGCCACGATCTTGATCAGGTTCCAGATGACGGGCCAGGCCGCCGTCTGCCACCAAGGGGCGGACAGCAGGTTCAGGCCGCCGTTGTACATCGCGTCGATCATGCGCACACTCCCTCTTCAGCACGCCGGGCGGCCCGGCCATCGGCGGTCAGCTGCAGCGACGGAGCACGTCGCACCAGACCGTCGAGCTGGTAAATCGCGGCCACGCATGGCGTGTCGGAAGTGACCGTGGTAACGATGGGGGCTGCGGTGCGGTTGTCGAGCCGGGCGGCATCGACGCAGGCACCGCTGCCCACTCCCGGCAGGGCCTGGGCCAATACGGCCTGGGACGAGTCGGCATCGAAACCGGGCAGGCCCAGCAGATTGCCGAGCACGCGCAGCACCTTCCAGGCCGGACGGGTCTCGCCCAGCGGCTTGACCACCGCGTGGAAACTCTGCAGACGGCCTTCGGCATTGACGAAGGAGCCTGAAGTCTCGGTGAACGGTGCGATCGGCAACAGCACGTCGCTCACATCCAGGTTGGTCTTGAAGGGGCTGAGGGTGACGACCATGTCGGTCTGCTGCAGGCCCTGGCTGCACACGGCCGTGTCCAGACCTGGCTCCACGTTCAACAGCAGCGCGGCCTTCAGCCCGCCGGTCAGCATATGGGTCGCGTTGAGCCCCCCCTCACCCGGCAGGGCGCGCACGAGCTGCGCTCCCACTGTGTTGGCGGCTTCGGTCAGGTAGCCGACACGGGCACCGGTCTGGGTACCGATCCACTGCGCCAGCGCCAACAGGCTGGAGGCCTGCTCGTGGTGAGCGGCGGCATTGCCCAGCAGAATGGCCTTGCGCTCACCCGACAGCAGGGAGGCAGCCACAGCACGGGCGTCGGCCGTGATCTCAACGTTCGCCGGAGCGGACACACCATTCGACTCGGCCACCGCCGCCGCAATACCGGCCAGCGCGACCGGCCAGTAGCCGGGATCGGCCTTTACGGCGTTTGCCACCGACAGCGCCCAGTCCTGAGGTGCCGCCCAGAGCGCGTTGACCTGTGCCCCCTTGCGGGTGGCCTGGCGGATACGCTGAGCAAACAGGGGGTGATCCTTGCGGAGGTTCGAACCCACCACCAGCACGCGGTCCAGCGTGGAGAGTTCGGCGATCGGCAGGCCGAGCCAGCGGGCCGAGCCGACCGGTGCGGCATGGCTGTAGTCGGCGGCGCGCAGGCGTGTATCGATGTTCTGGCTGCCCAGTCCACGCACCAGCGAGGCCGCGAGGTGCAGCTCCTCAACCGTGCTGTGCGGACTGGCGACCACACCGATGGCCGATGCCCCCTGCTCCGACTGCACCTGCTTCAGGCCATTGGCCACGTATTCCAGCGCAGTCTGCCAGTCGACTTCCTTCCATTCGCCGCCCTGCTTGAGCATGGGCTGGGTCAGACGGTCCTCGCCATTCAGGGCCTCGTAGCTGAAGCGGTCGCGGTCGGCGATCCAGCATTCGTTGACGGCCTCGTTCTCCAGGGGCACCACACGCATTACGCGGTGGTTCTTCACCTGCACGATCAGGTTGGCTCCGGTGGAGTCGTGCGGGCTCACGCTCTTGCGGCGCGAGAGTTCCCAGGTACGGGCCTGGTAACGGAAGGGCTTGCTGGTCAGCGCGCCGACCGGGCAGATGTCGATCATGTTGCCCGACAGTTCGGAGTCCACGCTCTGGCCGACGAAGGTTTCGATCTCGGAATGCTCGCCGCGATGCGACATGCCGAGCTCCATGATGCCGGCAATCTCCTGACCGAAGCGCACACAGCGGGTGCAGTGGATGCAGCGGCTCATCTCCTCCATCGAGATCAGCGGTCCCACGTCCTTGTGGAAAACGACGCGCTTCTCTTCCTCGTAGCGCGAAGCGCCACCGCCATACCCCACGGCCAAGTCCTGGAGCTGGCATTCCCCGCCCTGGTCACAGATGGGGCAATCGAGCGGGTGGTTGATCAGCAGGAACTCCATGACCGACTGCTGCGCCTTGACGGCCTTGTCGGACTGGGTACGCACGATCATGCCCTGCGTCACCGGCGTGGCACAGGCGGGCATGGGTTTGGGGGCCTTTTCCACGTCCACCAGGCACATGCGGCAGTTGGCCGCGATGGACAGCTTCTTGTGGTAGCAGAAGTGAGGAATGTAGGTGCCTGCCTTTTCGGCCGCATGCATCACCATGCTGCCGGGCGGAACCTCCACCTTCTTGCCGTCGAGTTCGATTTCAACCATTTGATTTTGCCTCAGACGTAGGCCGGGACCATGCAGGTCTTGTGTTCGATGTGGTGCTCGAACTCGTGGCGGAAGTGCTTGATCATGCCGCGCACCGGCATGGCGGCCGCATCACCGAGGGCGCAGATGGTGCGGCCCATGATGTTCTCGGCCACGTTGTCGAGCAAGACCAGATCACTGGGCTTGCCTTCGCCGCGTTCGATGCGATCGACCATGCGCCATAGCCAGCCGGTACCTTCGCGACACGGTGTGCACTGACCGCAGGATTCGTGCATGTAGAAGTAGCTCAGGCGCTGCAACGACTTGACCATGCAGCGTGAGTCGTCCATGACGATGACCGCGCCGGAGCCCAGCATGGAGCCAGCCTTGCTGATGGAGTCGTAGTCCATCGTGCAGTCCATCATGATGTGGGCGGGCAACACCGGAGCGGACGAGCCACCCGGAATCACGGCCTTGAGCTGACGGCCGGTGCGCACACCACCAGCGAGCTCCAGCAGCTTGCTGAACGGCGTGCCGAGCGGAATCTCGTAGTTGCCGGGGCGCTCCACGTCACCCGAGACCGAAAAGATCTTGGTTCCACCGTTGTTGGGCTTGCCACATTCGAGGTAGGCCTGGCCACCGTTGCGGATGATCCAGGGCACGGCTGCGAAGGTTTCGGTGTTATTGATGGTGGTGGGTTTGCCGTACAGGCCGAAGCTGGCCGGAAACGGCGGTTTGAAACGCGGCTGGCCCTTCTTGCCTTCCAGCGATTCAAGCAGCGCGGTTTCTTCGCCGCAGATGTAGGCACCGAAACCGTGGTGCGCATGGAGCTGGAACGAGAAGTTCGAGCCCATGATGCGTTCACCCAGATAACCCGCTGCACGAGCCTCCTCCAGCGCGGCCTCGAAACGTTCGTAGACCTGGAAGATTTCGCCGTGGATGTAGTTGTAGCCCACGGAAATGCCCATGGCATACGCCGCGATCGCCATGCCTTCGATGACGATGTGCGGGTTGTACATGAGGATGTCGCGGTCCTTGCAGGTACCGGGCTCGCCCTCGTCGGAGTTGCAGACGAGGTATTTCTGGCCCGGGAACTGCCGAGGCATGAAGCTCCACTTCAGCCCGGTGGGGAAGCCCGCCCCCCCGCGTCCGCGCAACGCGGACTCCTTGACAGTCGCGATGACCTGATCCTGCGTGAGACCTTCCCCGCCATCCTGACCGAGGATCTTGCGCAGGGCCTGGTAGCCGCCACGGGCCTCGTAGTCCCTGAGGGACCAGTTGCTGCCATTGAGACCAGCATAGATCTGGGGATTGATGTGACGATCGTGGAAGCAGGTTTCCACGCCGCGGGCCTGGAACTGCGCAAGCACTTGACTGGCATTCATGCCTGGCCCTCCGCGGCCTTGAGGCCGTCGATCAGCTGGTCGAGTTTGTCGTTGCTCATGAAGCTGCACATGTGTCGGTCGTTCACCAGCATCACGGGCGAATCGGCACAGGCGCCCAGACACTCGCTCTGTTGCAGGGTGAACAGGCCGTCGGCCGTGGTCTCTCCCATGTGTATGCCAAGCTTCTCTTCCAGGTACTGCAGCGCCTTGCCGCCGTCGCGCAGCTTGCAAGGCAGGTTGGTGCAGACGTTGAGCTTGAATCGGCCCACCGCCTTCTGGTTGTACATGTTGTAGAAGGTCGTGACCTCGTGCACGGCAATGGCCGGCATGCCCAGGTAGTCGGCAATGCCCTTCTCGGCCTCGGGACTGACCCAGCCCTGCTCCTGCTGCACAATGGACAGGCAGGCCATCACGGCGGATTGCTTCTGCTCGGCCGGGTACTTGGCCACCTCGCGGGCGAAGCGGGCCAGCGTGGCGTCCGAAAACGCCTGGGCCTGCACGGTCTGCTGCGTTGCGCTCATCGGTCAATTTCTCCAAACACGATGTCCATGGTGCCAATGATGGCCACCGCGTCGGCCAGCATGTGGCCCTTGGCCATCTCGTTCATGCAGGACAGGTGGGCGAAACCCGGGGCACGGATCTTCAAGCGATAGGGCTTGTTGGCACCGTCGCTGACCAGATAGATGCCGAACTCGCCTTTCGGATGCTCCACCGCCGCATAAGCCTCGCCCTCGGGCACATGGAAACCTTCGGTGAAGAGCTTGAAGTGGTGGATCAGCTCCTCCATGTTGGACTTCATGGATTCACGCGACGGCGGCGCCACCTTGTGGTTGTCGGTGATGACCGGACCGGGGTTGGCGCGCAGCCAGTCCACGCATTGCTTGATGATGCGGTTGGACTGGTTCATCTCTTCCATGCGGACGAGGTAGCGGTCGTACGTGTCGCCGGTCTTGCCGACGGGGATGTCGAAGTTCAGACGGTCGTACACGTCGTAGGGCTGCTTCTTGCGCAGATCCCAGGCAATACCCGAACCACGCAGCATCGGGCCCGTCATGCCCATGTTGAGCGCGCGCTCGGGGCTGACCACGCCAATGCCCACCGTGCGCTGCTTCCAGATGCGGTTGTCGGTCAGCAGCGTGTGGTATTCGGCCAGGTAGGTGGGGAAGCGTTGCGTGAAGTCGTCGATGAAGTCGAGCAGCGAACCCTGGCGGTTCTGGTTCAGCTCGTCCATCGCCTTGGCGTTCCGGATCTTGCTGTGCTTGTACTGCGGCATGCTGTCCGGCAGGTCGCGGTAGACACCGCCTGGGCGGAAGTACGCCGCGTGCATGCGGGCCCCCGACACGGCTTCGTACATGTCGAAAAGGTCTTCGCGCTCACGGAAGGCGTAGATGAGGATGGTGGAGCTGCCGCAGTCGTTGCCGTGCGAACCCAGCCACATCAGGTGGTTGAGCAGGCGGGTGATCTCGCTGAACATCACGCGGATGTATTGCGCACGGATGGGCACTTCGATGCCCAGCAGTTTTTCGATGGCCAAGCAATAGGCGTGCTCGTTGCACATCATGGAGACGTAGTCCAGCCGGTCCATGTAAGGCAATGACTGGATGAAGGTCTTGTGTTCGGCCAGCTTTTCGGTGGCGCGATGGAGCAGACCGATGTGGGGATCGGCCCGTTGCACGACTTCGCCATCGAGCTCCAGCACCAGACGCAGCACGCCGTGTGCGGCTGGGTGCTGCGGACCGAAGTTCAGGGTGTAGTTCTTGATTTCTGCCATGATCAGTGCAGTCCGCCGTAGTTGTCTTCGCGGATGATGCGCGGCGTGTTCTCGCGCGGCTCGATGGTGACCGGCTCATAGATCACGCGCCGACGCTCAGGGTCGTAGCGCATCTCGACGTGACCGGAAAGCGGGAAATCCTTGCGGAAGGGATGGCCGATGAAACCGTAGTCGGTGAGGATGCGGCGCAAATCCTCATGGCCCTCGAAGACGATGCCGTACAGGTCGAAGGCCTCGCGTTCATACCAATCGGCCGATGACCAGATCGACGTGACGGAGTCAACCACCGGAAAATCGTCGTCTGGACAGAACACCCGCACCCGCACCCGCTGGTTCAGGCTCACCGACAGCAGGTGCACCACCACGGCAAAGCGGCTTCCATCACGAGAGCCCTCTCGGTAATCGGCATAATCGATTCCACAGAGATCGACCAACTGCTCGAACCGGCACCCGGGTGCATCGCGCAGGGACTGCATCACTCCCGCGTAGTGGGCGGCCGACACCTCCAGCGTGATTTCACCGCGTTCCACCACGACACGGACGATCCGGTCGCCCAAAGCCTGAACGAGGGTATCCCGCAGGGCTTCCGGCGGCACCGCGGACCACGCCCCCACATGAACCGCGTCCTTGACTGCGTGCGTCATCGAATTAGCCTCCCCGCCTCTCAGGCGCGTGCAATGGTGTTGGTGCGGCGGATTTTCTGCTGCAGCTGGATGATGCCGTAGATCAACGCCTCGGCCGTGGGCGGACAGCCCGGCACATAGACGTCCACGGGCACGATGCGGTCGCAGCCACGCACCACGGAATAGCTGTAGTGGTAATAGCCTCCGCCGTTGGCACAGGAACCCATGGAGATCACCCAGCGTGGCTCGGCCATCTGATCGTAGACCTTGCGCAGGGCCGGCGCCATCTTGTTGCACAGCGTACCGGCCACGATCATCAGGTCGGACTGGCGCGGGCTGGCCCGGAACACCTCCGCCCCGAAGCGGGCCAGATCGTAGCGCGCCGTGGCGGCGTGCATCATCTCGACCGCACAGCAGGCCAGGCCAAAGGTCATGGGCCACAACGAGCCCGTCTTGGCCCAGTTCACCACCGAGTCGTAGCTGGTGGTGATGAAGCCTTCCTTGAAGACACCCTCAATCATTCGAGACTCCTTGCCGCTTCGACGACGTCATTCCCAATCCAGGGCGCCTTTTTTCCACTCGTAGACGAAGCCCACGACCAGAATGGCGAGGAACATCACCCCGGCCCAGAAGCCCACCGCCCCGATATCGGAGAACGCGACCGCCCAAGGGATGAGGAACGCGATTTCGAGGTCAAACAGGATGAACAGGATGGCCACGAGGTAGTAGCGCACATCGAACTTCATGCGCGCGTCTTCAAAGGCCTCGAAGCCGCATTCGTAAGGGGAGTTCTTTTCCGGGTCCGGCCGATTGGGGCCCAGAATGTAGCCCAACACCTGGGGGAGTACCCCAACTGCAAGACCCACCAGAATAAACAAAAGAACTGGAAGGTATTGCTCTAGGTTCATTTGGCTATCCTGCGGGCGCGCCTGGCGCGCCTTGTTGAATTGGTGCCGACGGCGAGACTCGAACTCGCACAGCTTTCGCCACTACCCCCTCAAGATAGCGTGTCTACCAATTTCACCACGTCGGCAAAGGGTTCATCAACGGCAGGCTCTTGCTGTACCTCGCCTGCCGTTCAACAGACTATGATTCTACCCTGAAAAATCAGGGTTTTTTCGGATGCCCGGCTTACTGACCCGGAATCTGGGCGGCGCCCGCCGGGGCCGGAACGGCATCGGGAATTTGCGTGGGGGCCGAAGAAGGTACGGTTTCCGCCGGCAGGCTTTCCAGCACGCTGCCGCTGCTGGCGACCGGGCGCTGGTTGCCGAAATAGGCCAGACCCAGGGTGCAGGCCAGGAACACGGTCGCGAGCACGGCCGTGCTGCGCGACAGGAAGTTGGCACCACCGCTGGCTCCGAAGAGGGTCGCCGATCCGGCGCCGCCCCCGCCAAAGGCAGCACCGGCATCAGCGCCCTTGCCGTGCTGGACCAGGATGAGGCCGATCATGGCCAGTGCCGACAGCAGCTGGACCGCGAGAAGAATGGTCAACATGACGTTCATACAAGACTCCGAGAAATCACTGGGCCGCCGACGGACAGGCGGCCACGATGGACAGGAACTGGCCCGCATCCAGCGAGGCGCCTCCGATGAGGCCCCCGTCGATGTCGGGCTGGGTCAGCAGCTCGGCCGCATTGGCCGGATTCATGCTGCCGCCGTAAAGAATGCGACTACGGTCCGCATGGGCCGTGGCGGCACGCAGCTGCGCCCTCAGCACGGCATGCACCGCCTGGGCCTGTTCAGGCGTGGCGGTCTGACCGGTACCGATGGCCCAGACCGGCTCATAGGCAACCACGATTTCACTGGTGCAATGGCCCACTGTGTGGATGACGGCGGACAATTGGCGCTTGACCACGAACTCGGTCCGCCCGGCTTCACGGTCACGCCAAGTCTCACCCACGCACACGATGGGGGTGATACCGGCCGCGAGCGCACGCTGCGCCTTGGCGGCGACCACGTCATCGTTTTCGCCATGGTGGTGACGGCGCTCAGAATGGCCGACGATGACATAGCGGCAGGCAAAGTCACGCAGCATCTCGGCGCTGACCTCACCGGTGTAGGCACCGGACTCGTGGGCCGAGACGTCCTGCCCCCCCCAATCGATACCGGATCCGCCCAGCAACGACTGGAGTTGGGCCAGATAGGGCGCACTGGCACAGACCGCCATCTCGGCACGGGCGGGCTCGTAACCGGCCCGCAACTGCGCCAGCAACGCGGCATTGGCCTGCAGACCACCGTTCATCTTCCAGTTGCCGACGATGAGCTTCTTCCTCATATCGCCCCCTTCAGCCGGCACGGCCCCAGTCGAGCAGGAGCTTGCCGATGTGCTGATTCGACTCCATCAGCGCATGGGCGCGGGCGGCTTCGGCCGGCGCGAACACCCCGTGCACGACAGGACGGATGCGCCCGGACTCCAGCAGCGGCCAGACGTGCTCTCGCAGGTTGCGCGCGATGGCGGCCTTGAAGGCCACCGGGCGCGGGCGCAACGTGGAACCGGTGATGGTCAGACGCCTGCGCAACACCTTGCCGGCATTGATCTCGGCGTTCACCCCACCCTGCACCGCGATGATCACGAGGCGACCGTCTTCGGCCAGACAGTCGAGTTCGCGCGTCACGTAGGGACCAGCCACCATGTCCAGGATCACGTCCACTCCGCGGCCACCGGTGAGGTCGGCCACTTCGCGCACGAAATCCTGTGTCTTGTACTGGATGGCGTGGTCGGCGCCGAGCGCAAGGCAGGCCTGCGCCTTGTCCTCGCTGCCGACGGTCACGATGACGGTGGCCCCCATGGCCTTGGCCATCTGGATGGCGGTCACACCGATGCCACTGGAGCCACCCTGGATGAGCAGGGTTTCACCAGGCTGCAGGCGCCCACGGTCGAACAGGTTGCTCCAGACGGTGAAGAAGGTTTCCGGCAGACCCGAGGCATCCAGATCGGACCAGCCACGCGGCACCGGCAGACACTGACCCACCGGGGCCACGCAATACTCCGCATAGCCACCACCGGCCACCAGCGCGCAGACATGATCACCCACGGCCAACCCGGCCTCGACCAGCGCGGCAGCATCACCGGACTCAATCACGCCCGCCACTTCCAACCCCGGAATGTCGGACGCTCCCGGAGGCACCGGATAGTTGCCGGTGCGCTGCAGGACGTCGGGCCGGTTCACCCCCGAGGCGGACACCCGGATGAGCACCTCACCCGGCCCCGCCACCGGGCGCTCGCGCTCGGCCAGGCGCAGCACCTCGGGCGCGCCATAGGCCGATATCTCCACCACTCGCATGGTCTGCGTCATGCCGACTTCATCACTGCTGTTGCTGTTGCTGGGCTGCTGCGTCCTCGCGGTCGATCAGCGCCTTCATGGACAGCTTGATGCGGCCCTTTTCGTCGGTTTCCAGCACCTTGACCTTGACGATCTGGCCTTCCTTGAGGAAATCGGTGACTTTCTCGACGCGCTGGTGGGCGATCTGGCTGATGTGCAGCAAGCCGTCCTTGCCAGGCAGCAGGTTCACCAGGGCACCGAAATCCAGGATCTTGGTGATTGGGCCTTCGTAGACCTTGCCGATTTCGACTTCGGCGGTGATTTCGGCGATGCGGCGCTTGGCCTCTTCCGCCTTGGCACCGTCGGTTGAGGCGATGGTGATCGTGCCGTCCTCGGCGATGTCGATCTGGGTGCCGGTTTCTTCGGTCAGGGCACGGATGGTGGCGCCGCCCTTGCCGATCACGTCACGGATCTTCTCGGGGTTGATCTTCATGGTGTACAGACGCGGCGCGAAATCGGAGATTTCGGCCTTGGCCTCGCCCATGGCTTCCTGCATCTTGCCCAGGATGTGCAAACGGGCTTCCTTGGCCTGGGCCAGTGCCACCTGCATGATTTCCTTGGTGATGCCCTGGATCTTGATGTCCATCTGCAGGGCGGTCACGCCGTTGGTGGTCCCGGCCACCTTGAAGTCCATATCGCCCAGGTGATCTTCATCGCCCAGGATGTCGGTCAGCACGGCAAACTTGTTGCCTTCCTTGATCAGGCCCATGGCGATGCCGGCCACGTGGGCCTTCATGGGTACGCCGGCGTCCATCAGCGCCAGGCAGCCGCCACAGACGGAAGCCATGGACGACGAGCCGTTGGATTCGGTGATTTCCGACACCACGCGCAGGGTGTAGGGAAATTCTTCCTTGCTGGGCAGCGCGGCAACCAGGGCGCGCTTGGCCAGACGGCCGTGACCGATTTCGCGGCGCTTCGGCGAGCCCACTCGACCGGTTTCACCGGTGGCGAAGGGCGGCATGTTGTAGTGCAGCATGAAACGGTCTTCGAAATCGCCCGACAGCGCGTCGATGCGCTGCGCGTCGCGGTCGGTGCCCAGCGTGGCAATGACCAGGGCCTGGGTTTCACCGCGGGTGAACAGGGCCGAGCCGTGGGTGCGCGGCAGCACGCTGTTGCGGATCTCGATGGGGCGCACCGTGCGGGTGTCGCGGCCGTCGATACGGGGCTCGCCGGCCAGGATCTGGCCGCGCACGATGGAGGCTTCGATGTTGAACAGCAGGTCCTGCACCTTGACGGCATCGAACTCCACGCCGTCAGCCTTCAGACCATCGATCACGGCGGCGTAGGCCTCGCGACAGGCCTGGGTGCGCGCCTGCTTGTTGCGGATCTGGTAGGCGGCGACCAGCTTGTCGCGGCCCAGAGCCTCGACCTTGGCGATCAGCGGCTCGTCCTTAGCGGGCGGCTGCCAATTCCACTCGGGCTTGCCGGCTTCGCGCACCAGGTCGTTGATGGCGGCAATGGCGATGTTGCCCTGCTCGTGGCCAAACACCACGGCCCCTAGCATGATCTCTTCGGACAACTGCTGGGCTTCGGATTCCACCATCAGCACGGCGGCTTCGGTACCGGCCACGACCAGATCCATCTGGCTGTTGGCGCGTTGGGTCTGACCCGGGTTCAGCACGTATTCACCGTTGATGTAACCCACGCGGGCCGCACCGATGGGACCGTTGAACGGGATGCCGGAGACGGACAGCGCGGCGCTGGTGGCGATCAGCGCGGCGATGTCGGCGTCCACCTCGGGGTTGAGCGACAGGGTGTGAATGACCACCTGCACTTCGTTGAAGAAGCCTTCGGGAAACAGCGGGCGGATGGGGCGGTCGATCAGGCGGCTGGTCAGGGTTTCGAGTTCGCTGGGACGGCCTTCGCGCTTGAAGAAGCTGCCCGGAATCTTGCCGGCGGCGTAGGATTTTTCGATGTAGTCGACGGTCAGCGGGAAAAAGTCCTGACCCGCCTTGGCGTCCTGCTTGGCGACAACAGTGGCCAGCACCACGGTGCCGTCCATGTCGAGCAGCACGGCGCCGGAGGCCTGACGGGCGATTTCGCCGGTTTCCATGCGGACCGTGTGCTGGCCCCACTGGAAGGTTTTGGTGACTTTGTTGAAGAGGCTCATGTTGTGCTCCTGTGTGTTGTGCGTATCAGGCCACGCACCCTGCCTGGAGACACGCCTTCAGAACACGATGCCATTCCAGCGAACCGGCGCACGGGCCGCCCCGTTGGAATGACACAGCTTCGATCTGAACAGCGAACTCCGGTGATTGAAGCGAAAAACGCCTGGGGCGGCTGAGCAACCCAGGCGTCTTGTTGGTTCAGCGAGACACCAAACCGGATTACTTGCGCAGACCCAGTTTCTGGATCAGGGCCACATAGCGGTCGGAATCCTTGGACTTGAGGTAGTCCAGGAGTTTGCGGCGGCGGCTCACCATCTTGAGCAGGCCACGGCGACCGTGATGGTCCTTGTGGTGGGTCTTGAAATGGGGGGTCAGCTCGTTGATGCGGGCAGTCAGGATGGCGACCTGCACCTCGGGGCTACCGGTGTCGTTGGCGGCGCGCGCGTTGGCGGCGATGACTTCGGCCTTGACGGATTGATTGATCATGAAACGTTACCTTTGAAGGGACATGCGACCTGCCGCAGGTGGCCCGACCGGGAATGACCCGAGGGGTTTGCCGCAGCAGACGTGTTGCCCGACCCATGTCGGACAGCCTGTCATTATAACCCCAGTCGACAAATGGGTCACGGCCTCCGTTTGAACACCTCTTAGGGACGTGACATCTGGCAGGTGTGCGGCATTTCGGAGGCGCTGGCGGGCAACTGGCGAATGACGCGGAAGCCGTACCCAGAACCCTCCACGTCAAACGGCACGCCGGCACTGCCCTGGCGCTCCATGACGGCAGCAACCAGAGGCTGCTGGGCCTGGTGATCGGCCGCGCGCATGGTGAGGCGCTGACCAGCCAGCGTCACGTCGGCGCGCTCCAGCTCCCGGGCAATGGCCAGGGCGTCGGGCACCTGACCGGGCGCCAGCGTGGCCCCCGCGCGTTCGATGGCCTGGGCCAGCGCTTCCATCATCAGCTGCATGCGCATGTGCACGTAGTCGTCCTGCGAGCGCGGGAAGCGCTGGCGAAACGCCTCGTAGAAGGCCCGCGACTCGGCCGTGGGCACATTCGGAAACCAGTCGGCCACGGCGATCACGCGGCCGATGCCGGCATCCCCCATGGCGGCAGGCGCCCCCAGCGCGTTGCCGTAGAAGGTGTAGAACTTGCCGTTGAAGCCGGCCTCGCGCGCCGCCTTGACGAGCAGGGTCAGGTCATTGCCCCAGTTGCCGGTGATCACCGCATCGGCGCCGCTGGCACGGATCTTGGTGATGTAGGGCAGGAAATCCTTGATGCGGGCGAGCGGGTGCAGCTCGTCACCGACGATGCGGATGTCGGGCCGGTGGACGGCGAGCTGGCGGCGCGCCTCGCGCAGTACGGCATGGCCGAAGCTGTAGTCCTGCCCCAGCAGGTAGACGCTGCGGATCTCCTTGTCGTCCTTGAGCACTTCCATGAGTGCGGACATGCGCATGTCGGCATGGGCGTCGAAACGGAAGTGCCAGAAGCTGCACCGCTCGTTGGTCAGGATGGGGTCCACGGCAGAGTAGTTCAGGAACACCACGCGGCGTGACGGGTCGCGCTCGTTGTGCCGCTGGACGGCTTCGATCAGGCCGGCCGCAACAGCCGAGGAGTTGCCTTGCATCACGATGGCGATCTGGGCATCGATCGCGGAACGCAGCGCAGACAGGGCCTCTTCTGTCTGCCCCTTGCTGTCGAAGCGATCGATCTGCAGGGGACGCGCACCCCCCGGCAGCGGCACGCCACCGCGGGCGTTGACACGTTCGGCAGCCCAGACCAGGTTACGGAACACGGCTTCACCGGTGTTGGCCATGGGGCCGGACAAGCCCTCGATCATGGCGATGCGGATGGGCGCGGGCTGAGCGCCGCGTCCACCGTTGCCAGCGGCTGGCTGCGCCATTACGGCCACCGCGGCGGCCGTGAGCACGCCCACCGCAAGCACCCGACCGCACACCCCCAGCCAGGAACGACGCACCAGACGGGACGAGGAAGAAATACGGGAAAACAAGGTCATGCAAAGCCCCAACGAAACTCGGAAAACCACCCCCTTGGCGGGCATGGGGGCGCCAGTTTACTGCAGTGCAGCAATGGATCCCGAATGGGGTATCCGCCGGGGTGGCGGAGGCGTCAGGTCGCCAGCTCGGCCAGCGGCCAGCGGGGCCGGACGTCGAAGGCGTAAGGGCTTCGGCTCAGGTCGTCCGACGGGTCGACGGACACCAGGCCTGCCTGCAGACGCATGCCTGCGGCAAGGGCGATCATGGCGCCGTTGTCGGTGCACAGATGCAGCTCCGGGTAGTGCACGCGCGCCCCCACTTGGGCACAGGCCGCGTCAAGCTGCTGGCGCAACACGGCGTTGGCTCCGACCCCACCGGCCACGACCAGTCGGCGCAGGCCCGACAGCTTCAACGCCGACAGGGATTTCCGGACCAGCACCTCCACGATGGCCGCCTGGGTCGAGGCCGCGAGATCGGCCTTGCGGGATTCGAGCGCATCGCCCAGCTTGCGGGCCTGGGTGAGCACCGCTGTCTTGAGTCCGGCAAAGGAAAAATCGAGATCGCCGCTGTGCAGCAGCGGGCGGGGCAGCTTGAACGCCCCGGCATCTCCCTGCTGCGCCAGCCGGGACAGAGCCGGCCCACCCGGGTAACCCAGCCCCAGGAGCTTGGCCGATTTGTCGAACGCTTCACCGGCGGCGTCGTCGATGGTTTCCCCCAGCAGCTCATAGCGCCCGACGCCATCCACGCGCATGAGTTGGGTGTGCCCCCCTGACACCAGCAAGGCGACGAACGGGAACTCAGGCGGGTCCGAACTGAGGAACGGCGACAGCAAATGCCCTTCGAGGTGGTGGATACCCAGGGTGGGCCTGTCGAGCGCAGCGGCCATGGCACACGCGACCCCGGCCCCGACAAGCAGTGCACCCGCCAGACCGGGGCCCCGCGTGTAGGCAATCCAATCGACTTCAGGAAGCGTCCTGCCCGCCTGCCGCAGCACCGATTCGGTGAGCGGCAGCACACGGCGGATGTGGTCACGGCTGGCCAGCTCGGGGACCACACCACCATAAGCCCGGTGCATGTCGATCTGGCTGTGCAGACCATGCGCCAGCAGAAGGGGCACAGCCCCGGCACCGGTCTCGACCAGGGCCACGCCCGTCTCGTCACAGGAGGACTCGATTCCAAGGATCAGCATGCCCGGAAGTGTACGTGGCCAGCAAGCCCCCTGCGGCATGAATGTTGCTCTGCAACATCCGATGAGCTCTCCCGCGATCAAATCCAGCCTCTGTTTTTTGCTGGCGGCCAAACGCTGCGAAATGGCCGACCTGCAGCAATTGACCCAGACCAGTGACCTGGTCCGGCGCACGGCAGCGCTCATCCACGAACTGCAGCGTGAACGGGGTTTGTCCAACCTCTACACCGCCTCGTGCGGAGAGCGATTCGGGCAAGAGCGCGCCCAGCAAATGGAGCAGTCCGATCGCGCCGCGCAAGCACTGCGCGCAGGCTTCGACGACCTGGACACGGAACCGACGCGACATGGCGCCCGACTGTTCAGCCGTATCGCCTACGCATTGCACGGGCTGGAGGCCCTGACCCAGTTGCGCGCCCAGGTGGACACCCTGCAAGCCACGCCGATGCAGCTGTCTGCCGACTATGCCCGCCTGATTGCCACGCTGCTGTCCGTCGTGTTCGAGGCCGCCGACACAGCCAGCGACCTGCCCCTGTCCAAGCTCCTGGTGGCCCTGTTTCACCTGATGCAAGGCAAGGAACTGGCGGGCCAGGAACGCGCAACCGGATCGGCCATGCTGGCAGCAGGAAGGTGTCAAGCAGAAGCCCAGCAGCGCTTGACCCACCTGATCGAATCGCAGGATCGTTGCCTGCAGGTGTTCGAAAGCTTCGCCAGCGAGGACCTGCTTGAACTGTGGCAGCGGTGTCGGGTGCCAAAGTTCCACTTTGACCTTGAGCGGCTGCGTCGCCTTCTCTGCAGCACACCCGCCAACCAGACACTGGACACGGCCAAGAGCACTTTGTGGTTCGACTGCTGCAGCCAGCGCATGGACGAAATGCGGCTGGTGGAGGACCAGCTGACCAAGCTGCTGGTGGAGCGCTGCCAGCACCGCCTCCAGCGGGTCGGCTCAGAGGTGCGCCAGATCGAAGCGTTGAAGACACGGTTGACCACCCCGTCCAGCGCCATCGATCCCCTGGACGCCGCACCCCTGTTCGAGGCAGTCGCCACCGATGGACACACCGCCACCCAATCCATGGGACCTGCCTTGGAGAAATCGGTGCTCGGCCTGGTGCAGGAACAGGCCACGCGTCTGCAGGCGCTGTCGGCCGAACTGGAAAACGTGCGGTCCAGCCTGAACGAGCGCAAGCTCATCGAACGGGCCAAGGGACTGCTCATGGCCCATCAACAACTCAGTGAGGAAGCCGCCCACAAGGCCCTGCGCGATCTGGCCATGCGCCAGAACAGGCGCATGGTGGACGTGGCGCAAGCCGTGCTGTCAATGGCGACATTGCTCTCCCCGAAAAGCTGACGCACCAACCCCGTGCAAAGGCCCGGTTTGGCTCAGGGTTTTCCCCATTCGCGGGCATGACGGATCGGCCGCTGTCCATTTTTTCCGGCCTGAACGGGTTTGCAAGGACTGGCACGAAAAATGCTTGTACTCCGATAAGGATTTGAGCCAACGGCGGCACAAGTCAAAGCCCCAGCGCAAACACTCCGGACAACGGCGTCCCCGACCACTCGATGAGTGCGTTGCGGACGCCGTTTGTGTTTGTGGCCCCCACCCCCTTCTCACCCAGGAGTTGCCATGACCGCCCTTCCTCAGGAAACCACCCACACCGCCACCCGTTCCGAATCCATCCCCGCCACCGGCACCACACGCCGTGATGCCCTGAAGCAGGGAATGGCCCTGGCTGGAGGAGCCCTGTTCGCCAGCCTGGGACACCACGGCGTCTGGGCGGCGGGTTCCGACGCCCCGGAAAAGAAAGAGGTGAAGATCGGTTTCATCCCCCTGACCGACTGCGCCAGTGTGGTGATGGCGTCTGTGCTGGGAATCGACCAGAAATACGGCGTGAAGATTGTTCCGACCAAGGAGGCCAGCTGGCCCGGCGTGAGGGACAAACTGGTCAACGGCGAGCTGGACCTGGCTCACGTCCTGTACGGGCTCGTCTATGGTGTGCACATGGGGACCGCCGGCCCGAAGAAGGACATGGCGGTGCTGATGAACCTGAACCGCAACGGCCAGGCCATCACGTTGAGCAAGAAGCTGGCGGATGCGGGCGCGAAGGACGCAGCCGGACTGGCCAGACTGATGGCGAGCGAGAAGCGCGAATACACCTTCGCCCAGACTTTTCCGACCGGCACGCACGCGATGTGGATCTATTACTGGCTGGCTTCGGCCGGCATCAACCCGTTGCGTGACGCCAAGGTGATCACCGTGCCCCCGCCGCAGATGGTGGCCAACATGCGCGTGGGCAACATGGACGGCTTCTGTGTGGGTGAGCCGTGGAATCACCGAGCCATCATCGACGGCATCGGCGTGACGGCCGCCACCACGCAGGAGGTCTGGAAAGACCATCCGGAAAAGGTGCTCGGCACCACCGATGAGTTCGTGCAGAAATACCCGAACACCTGCCGCGCCGTCACCGCTGCGATCCTGGAGGCTGGCAAGTGGATCGATGCCGGTTTGCAGAACAAGCTCCGAATGGCCGAAACGATTGCCGCACGCGCCTATGTGAACACCAGTGTGGATGCGATCAACCAGCGCATCCTGGGCCGCTACCAGAACGGCATGGGAAAGACCTGGGACGATCCTGACCACATGAAGTTCTACGACGGCGGCGCCGTCAACTTCCCCTACCTCAGCGACGGCATGTGGTTCCTGACCCAGCACAAGCGCTGGGGCCTGATCAAGGACCACCCGGACTACCTGAAGCTCGCGAGGGAGATCAACAAGATCGACCTGTACAAGCAGGCCGCCGCCGCGTCCAAGACGCCATTGCCCGCCAGCGACATGCGCAGCAGCAAACTCATCGATGGCGTGGTATGGGACGGCAAGGACCCCGCCAGGTACGCCGACAGTTTCACCGTCCGCGCCTGAATCGCGCACGCCAGCACAGGAGTCCCTCATGATCAGTGCCGCTCTCAAGACCCCGATCGACCGGCTCGGTGCCACGCCCGCCCGGCCACAGGCGCAAGCCCACCCGCCCAAGGCCACCCCGGTGTCTGCCCAGGCCAGGCCCGCCATGGCCGAACCCCAATACCCGGTGCGCACCTACAACGTCGACCCCGGGACCGTACTCGCCCGGATCGTGCCCCCGGTGCTGGGGCTGATGCTGCTGTTGGGTCTGTGGTACCTGGTGTCGGTATCCACCGGCAGCAGCATTCCCACCCCCCTGGAAACCTGGCGGCAGGCGGTCGACATCTTCTCGGACCCCTTCTACCGCAACGGACCCAACGACCAGGGCGTCGGCTGGAACGTGCTGATGTCGCTGCAACGCGTGGCCATGGGCTTCGGCCTCGCGGCAGCGGTGGGCATCCCGCTCGGTTTCATGATCGGGCGATTCACGTTCCTGAGCCGCATGTTCAATCCGCTGATCAGTCTGCTGCGGCCGGTATCGCCACTGGCCTGGCTGCCCATCGGGCTGCTGGTGTTCAAGGGTGCCAACCCGGCCGCCATCTGGACCATCTTCATCTGCTCGATCTGGCCGATGGTGATCAACACCGCCGTGGGTGTGCAGCGCGTTCCGCAGGACTACATGAACGTGGCCCGCGTGCTGAACCTGAGCGAGTGGAAGATCGTGACCAGGATCCTGTTCCCCGCGGTGCTGCCCTACATGCTCACAGGCGTGCGCCTGGCGGTGGGCACCGCGTGGCTGGTGATCGTGGCCGCCGAGATGCTGACCGGCGGCGTCGGCATCGGCTTCTGGGTGTGGGACGAGTGGAACAACCTCAACGTCACCAACATCATCGTGGCGATCTTCGTCATCGGCATCGTGGGCCTGCTGCTGGAAATGGCGCTGATCAAGCTGGCCACGGCCTTCACGTTCGAAGAGGTGAAATCATGAACGACCAGAAGTACATCCAGATCGAAGGGGTGGAGCAGACCTTCAAGACCAAGAAAGGCCTGTTTCCTGCCCTGCGCCACATCGACCTGACCATTGCCAAGGGGGAGTTCGTCGCACTGATCGGGCATTCAGGCTGCGGCAAATCCACGCTGCTGAACCTGATCGCCGGATTGACCACACCCACCCAAGGCGTGCTGCTGTGCGCGGGGCGTGAGATCGCCGGTCCCGGCCCGGAACGCGCCGTGGTGTTCCAGAACCACTCCCTGCTGCCGTGGCTGACCTGTTTCGAAAACGTCTACCTGGGCGTGGAGCGGGTATTCGGTGCATCGGCCAAAAGCACGGGGGCTCAAGCAGAGAGCAAGGCCCAACTGGTCGAACGCACCCACGCCGCGCTTGCCTTGGTGGGGCTGACCCCCGCCACCCAGAAGCGCCCCGGCGAAATCAGCGGTGGCATGAAGCAGCGCGTGGGCATTGCCCGTGCCCTGGCCATGGAGCCCAAGGTACTGCTGATGGACGA
Organism: Burkholderiales bacterium; assembly: GCA_030603635.1. Taxonomy (GTDB): domain Bacteria; phylum Pseudomonadota; class Gammaproteobacteria; order Burkholderiales; family Burkholderiaceae_C; genus Tepidicella. Next base: position 57,181 of record JAUVXK010000004.1, read on the forward strand.
GCCGTTCGGCGCCCTGGACGCCCTGACCCGCGCCAAGCTGCAGGACGAACTGCTGGAGATCGTGGCCCGCACCCAGAGCACCGTGGTGATGGTGACCCACGACGTGGACGAAGCCGTGCTGCTGGCCGACAGGATCGTGATGATGACCAATGGTCCCGCAGCCACCATCGGCGAGGTGCTGGCAGTGGACCTGCCTCGCCCACGCAATCGGGTCGAGCTGGCCGAAGACCCGGCCTATCTGCAATGCCGCAAGGCCGTCATCGACTTCCTCTACACGCGTCAGGCGCATGTGGAAAAGGTCGCCTGAGCGCAGGAGAACAGCATGGACATGCGCGTCAATCCCAAACAGAAGATGAAACTGGTGATGGTGGGCAACGGCATGGCCGGCGTCCGTTCCCTGGAAGAGCTGCTCAAGCTCGCCCCGGGCCTCTACGACATCACCGTCTTCGGTGCCGAGCCGCACCCCAACTACAACCGCATCCTGCTGTCGCCCGTGCTGGCGGGCGAGCAGACGCTGGAAGAGATCGTCCTCAACGACTGGTCTTGGTACAAAGACAACGGCATCACCCTGCACGC
>JAUVXK010000159.1 GCA_030603635.1 Burkholderiales bacterium
ACCGGTCGATCCACCTGGGAGTGGTTCACGCTTTCACCGCAGCGTTTTTGGGGATTCTGGTTTTCCACCGTGTTGGTGGCCCTGGGGTTCACCTTCTATTTCAACGTGCGAGGCAAAGCAGAAGCGTTGGAGCGCCAAGCCACTGAGGCACGACTGAAGCTGCTGGAAACCCAGATCGAGCCGCACATGCTGTTCAACACCCTGGCCAACCTGCGCGTGCTGATCCAGACCGATCCACCGCGCGCGGTGGTCATGCTCGACCGCTTGGGCGACTACCTTCGCGCCACACTTCGAGGCTCGCGGACCGAGGCCACGGCGAAAACCCACACCCTGGCTGACGAGTTCACGCGCCTGAATGACTATCTCGAACTCATGGCGATTCGCATGGGGCCGCGCCTTCGACACACGTTCGATGCCCCGGCCGCTTTGCTGCGCCACCCCGTCCCGCCGCTGCTGCTGCAACCCGTTGTGGAAAACGCGATCCGTCATGGGCTGGAGCCCTGCGTCGATGGGGGTGAGATCGTCATCAAGGCCCGGGAAACCCCAGAGGCTCTGCAGATCGATGTCATCGACACGGGGGTTGGCATGGACCCGCAAGCCAGCGCCTCTGCGCAAGGGGGTTTTGGCCTGACCCAGGTGCGTGAGCGCCTGGCCAGCCTGGGCACTGGGGTCACGGCGGGCCGTGTGGAGGTGCTGTCACAACCCGGCAGTGGAACCACCGTACGCTTGACGTTGCCACGCCCCAAACCGTCCATCCCATGACCCCCACCGCTCTGATCGCCGAAGACGAACCACTGTTGGCCGCTTCACTCCAAGCGGAGCTGGCGCGCGCCTGGCCCGCTCTGCAGATCGCAGCGCTGGTGGGTGATGGTCCCCGTGCGGTGCGCGAAGCGCTGGTGCTGCGCCCTCACGTGTTGTTTCTGGACATTCGCATGCCTGGCCTGAATGGCCTGGAAGTGGCAGCGGAACTGGGCGACCTGTGGCCCGCCGACCAGCCGTTTCCCCAACTGGTGTTCGTCACGGCTTACGACGAATACGCCACCCAGGCCTTTGAGGCCGAAGCGTTGGACTACCTGCTCAAACCCGTGCAACCGGAACGGCTTGCGCGCACCGTGGCACGGCTTCAGGCACGACTGCCGGATCGAGCCCTGAACGCGGCGGGTGGAGCGCCAGATGACCTGCTCACGCAGTTGCGGCAGGCATTGATCGACAGCGAAGCCCCCACCACACCACCCTCAACCCCACTGACCGTGATCCAGGCCAGCGTCGGCAACACGCTGCACATGGTGCCTGTGGCCGAGGTGCGGGTGCTGGAGGCGGCCGACAAGTACGTGCGGGTGCTCACCCAGGACCGGGAATACCTCATACGCACGCCACTCAGGGAACTGCTGCCCCGCTTGTCCAGCGAGGCGTTCTGGCAGATCCACCGGGGCACGGTGGTGCAGGCCACGCACATCCAGCACGTCACGCGCGACGAGGCCGGGCGGCTGCACGTTCACCTGCGAGACCGCCCGGAAACATGGCCGGTGAGCCGGCTGTATGCCTATCGCTTCAAGGCCATGTAGCGGCTGTGCTGGCCCTCTGGCTCAGCGCCAATGCGGGCGCACAGGCGGTGCGCTTTGCACAATCGTCACCGGCGTGCTGCCATGGTAGTGGTGATGGTGCACGTGCGTCACCTGCTGGTGGCGGGATTTGTCGTATCGCTTGTGCTTGGCATGCCGATGCCCAGGCGGCACCCAGCCCGCGTGATGAGGCGGAGACGTCACCACCACCGGGCGAGGGTTGTGCACGACCACCGGGTACTGCACCACCACGGGCGGGGCATTGCTCACCCCCACATGAACACCGGGCTGGTGCACCCCAATGGACCAATACACATTGCTTGCCTGCGCCACCCCGGCGGAGCTCATCACGATTGCCGCAGCGGCGGAACCCAGCCAATGGAGTCGTTTCATGGTGTCATCCTTTCCAAATGCGGTTGTCAGAACCGATGGCTGCATTACAGGTCCAAAACCCTGTTACCTGATTACCGGAAATGTGAAGAACGTATCGACCCGTAACCGTGGGCCTGTGGCTTTGTGCAAGCGCACGGCGACAAGGTCAAAATCCCGACCATGAAACACACCCTCCGAACCTCCCAGCCCCTGCACGAGCAGTTGTCGGCCGCCTTGAGCCGCCAACGGCTCAGTCGCCGTCATGCGCTGTGGCTGCTCGGGGCCAGCGTATCGGCCACCAGCCTGGCGGCGTTGCAAGGGTGCGCACAGTCGCCCGTGACGGGCGAGCGCATTCTGGTGGGCATGAGCGAAGGCCAGGAACGCGCGGCCGATGCCCAGTACGCCCCGCACCAGTTTTCTGAAGACCTGGGGGCGGTGCAGGATGCAGCGGTGAACCGCTACGTGAGCACACTGGGCGCCGAACTGCACCAGCACACGCACCGGCCCCACATGCCCTACAGCTACCGCGTGCTGAATGCCAACCACGTGAACGCCTACACCTTCCCGGCCGGCGCCATGGGCGTGACGCGCGGCATTCTGGTCAACCTGGAAGATGAGGCCGAACTGGCCGCCCTGCTGGGGCATGAAATGGGGCACGTGAATGCCCGCCACGCGGCCCAGCGCAGTGGCCAGGGGCTGCTGGCCAGCGTAGCCCTGGTGGGCGTGGCCATGATGGCCGACGAGCAATGGGCCGGCCTGGCCCTGGTGGGCGGGCAGATTGGTGCCAGCGCACTGCTGGCTTCCTATTCTCGCGACAACGAGCGCGAAGCCGACGCCCTGGGCCAGGAGTACATGACGCGTGCCGGTTACCCGGCCAGCGGCATGACCCGCCTGCACCAGTTGCTGGTCGACCAGGAAAAGCAAGCCCCAGGCTTGCTGCAAACCATGTTCAGCTCGCACCCCATGAACACCGAGCGCCAAGCCACCGCCGACCGCCTGGCGCGCACGCAGTACGCCAGCACTCTGAGCCGGCCCACGCGGCGCGAACGCTTCATGGACCAGACGGCCGGCCTGCGGCGCATCAAGCCCACCATCGAAGCCTGCCAGCAAGGCGAAGTGGCCATGAGCCGCAAGCAACTGCCCACCGCGCAAACGGCATTCAACAAGGCCATTCGGGCCACCCCGCAGGACTACGCGGCCAACCTGCGCATGGCCCAGTGCCTGCAAGCCATGGGCAAAACCCAGGAGGCACGTGCCTACGCCCAAACCGCCCAGAGCCTCTACCCCCAGGAAGCCCAGGCCCACAAGCTGGCGGGCGTGCTGGCGCTGCAACTCAAGCAGCCGACGCAAGCCTATGAGCACCTCACCCGGTTCGACCAGCAATTGCCCGGCAACCCCGGCATCACCTTCCTGCGCGGGGTGGCCCTGGAAGGCGCGGGCAACCGCCGCGAAGCCGCCGTGCTGTACCAGCGCTTCCTGCAAACCACCCGGCAGGGCGATGCAGCGCAATACGCCAGCAGCCGTTTGCAGGCTTGGGGAGTGCGTTGAGCAACCCCCAACGCACCGCCCGCCACGGCGCCCTGGCCATCACCCTGGTTTGGGTGCTGCTGGCGGTGGCCTTGTATGGCGGGTTCAAGTGGCTGGATGCGCGGGAACGCCAACACCTGCAACCCTACACCGGCCAACACGGTGAGCTGGTGATTCCGCGCCACCCCGACGGCCACTTTTACGTGGCCGGCGAGGTGAACCGCGTGCCCGTGCTGTTTCTGGTGGATACCGGCGCCTCTGCCGTGAGCGTGACCGACGCCCAGGCCCGCCAGGCCCAACTGCCCAGGGGCAGAGCCGTGACCTTGCGCACCGCCAATGGCGAGCGCCCCGGCGAAATGGTGCATGGCATACCGGTGCGCGTGGGCCACCTGGCGCTGAACGACACCACGGTCATCACCGGCCTGGATGTGTCCAGCGACCGCAAGGCCTTGCTGGGCCAGAGTTTTCTGCGCCACTTCGACATTGAACTGCGCCAGCGCGAAATGGTGCTGAAGCCCCGCCTGAACTGAGGAAGGCGCCCCCTAAAATGGCGGCATGAACTCTTCTGCTCCCGCCAAAACCCACGCGCCCAGCGAAGGCGCCGAACACAAGCCCAGCAACTTCCTGCGCCAGATCATTGAACACGACCTGGCCCAGGGCACCTACGCCACGCGCAAATGGGGCGGCAGCCCCGGCGACGCCGCCCACCACGAGGCAGGCGTGCCCGACCCGGCCAAGATCCGCACCCGCTTCCCGCCCGAGCCCAACGGCTACCTGCACGTGGGCCACGCCAAGAGCATCTGCCTGAACTTTGGCCTGGCGCGTGACTACGGCGGCGTGTGCCACATGCGCTTTGACGACACCAACCCCGAGAAGGAAGACACGGAATACGTGAACTCCATCCTCGACGCGGTGCAGTGGCTCGGCTTCAAGTGGGAAGCCAACGGCCAGAACCACCTGTACCAGGCCAGCGACTACTTCGATTTCATGTACCGCGCGGCGGAATGCCTGATTGAAGCGGGCCACGCCTACGTGGACGAACAGACGGCCGAGGAAATGCGCGCGAACCGGGGCGACTTTGGCAAACCCGGCGTGAACAGCCCGTTCCGCAGCCGCACGCCTGCCGAGAACCTGGCGCGCTTTCGCGACATGCGCGACGGCAAGCTGGCCGACGGCGCCGCCGTGCTGCGCGCCAAGATCGACATGGCCAGCCCCAACATCAACCTGCGCGACCCGGCCATTTACCGCATACGCCG
>JAUVXK010000174.1 GCA_030603635.1 Burkholderiales bacterium
GGTGAGTTCGACGAAGGCCTCGTTGTGCTTGACGCTCTGGCTTTCAAAATCGATGGTGAACCAGGCCAGCCCGGCCATCTCTTGCATGAGTGAGAGGTGGTTGCTGCGCTCCAGCGCCGCTTCCTGGGCGTGAACCAGCGAAGTGTCATCCCGGGTAAAGGTGATGATGGACGAGACAGACCGTGGGTTCTCTTCGTTCTCAAAGACCGGTACACCCGTGAAATCGAGCCAGACGTAATGGCCCTGGCGATGCCTGAACCGATACCGTCCCCTGACGGAGGCGCCGCGAAGAATGGCGTCGTGGTAGCGGCGCCTGACCATCTCCACATCGTCCGGGTGGATCCAGTCGTACGGGTTCTGCCCGATCAGTTCGGAAGGGCGCCAGCCGGAGACTTCGCGCATCTGATGGCTCACGAGCCGGTAATGTCCGCTCGTCTCGTGCAGGCACATCACGTCCGGCAGATGGGGCAATGCACGAGCAACGATCCTGGACAGGGTGGATTCGGGAACCACGGCGGCGACGGTTTCAGTGGAAAGGGACGGGCTTTCCATGATAGCCGCCAAACCGGTTCCCCCCGCCCACCATGGCATCAGAACGACTCCCACTCACCGCCATCGGCCATGGCCAGCCGCCCGGGTGAGCGCTCGAAGGCCGGTTCAGCCCGCTCGATACGGGGTTTGGCCTTGCCGGCTGTGGCCTGAGGCCGTTGCAGCGATGGGGCGGTGCCGGCACGCACGGGCGCCGGCATCGCTTTCGCAGTACGCGCCACGGGCTTAGGCGTCACCTGTGGGGCCACCCGGCGCGGGGCATCATCCTGCGAGAGTTTGAACACGCTCACCAGTTCGGTCAGCTTCTGGGCCTGGTGCCGCAGGCTGTCGGCAGCCGCAGCAGACTCTTCCACCAAAGCGGCGTTCTGTTGGGTGACCTGATCGAGTTGCTGAACCGCCTCGCCGACCTGGCCGATGCCACTGGACTGCTCCTGACTGGCGGCGGTGATTTCGCCGATCAGGTCCGTGACCCGCTGCACCTGCTGCACGATATCGCGCACGCTCTCGCCCGCCTGCCCGACGAGGGCAGAACCGGTCTGCACGCGCTCCACGCTGGCGGTGATCAGGTCTTTGATTTCCTTGGCCGCCGAGGCGCTGCGCTGAGCCAGCGTACGCACTTCACCTGCCACCACAGCAAACCCTCTGCCCTGCTCCCCTGCCCGAGCCGCCTCCACCGCAGCGTTCAGGGCCAGGATATTGGTCTGGAAGGCAATGCCATCGATCACGGTGATGATGTCGGCAATTTTCTGGCTGCTCTGGGTGATGTCCTGCATGGTGGTCACCACCTGACCAACCACCTCCCCACCTCGCGTCGCGGCGGTACTGGCGCCCTGGGCGATCTGGCTGGCCTGCCTGGCGGTGTCGGCGTTCTGTTTCACGGTCACCGTCAACTCCTCCATGGAAGCGGCGGTTTCCTCCAGGTTGGAGGCCTGCTCTTCCGTGCGTTGCGAGAGATCGGCATTGCCGGTGGCGATCTGCGTCGAGCCTGTGGCGATCGAATCGCTGGCCTGCCGGACTTCGGAAACGATTTTCACCAGGCTTTCGTTCATGGCCTTGAGAGCGCGCAGCAGGTCGGCGGTCTCGTCCTTGCCCGTGGCGACGATGGAGGAGCTCAGATCGCCCGCAGCCACCGTTTCCGCCACGTCCACGGCCCGGCGGATCGGCCTCACGATGGAGCGGGTGATGACCACCGCGAGAAACACGCCCAGCGCGAAGGCGATGGCCGTGCCACTGATCATGACGGCGGTCACTATGGTGTTAAGTTCACCAGAGAGCTGAAACTCCTGAGCAGCCACGTCGATCTGGAGCTGGACCAGATCGCGCATGGCGGTCGCTGTCGTGGGTGCCAGCGGGAGAACCTTGTCTGTATACAGGGCTTCCGCTCGACCAAGGTCGCCCTCCAGGAGCGCAACAGCCATCGGTGCGAGCCCTTCGCTCTCATAAACCTGACGGGCTTGAGTAAAGGCCTCGGCCAGCCGGCGCTCCTGCGTCGTCAGCCGGGTGCCCATGTAGGCTTGCCAGAGCCGGTCCATTTCTTCCTTGTTGGTTCCCAGTTCAGCCATTCGCCCCTGAATTGCCTCTGGACGGCTGTTGATGAGACCGTCCATCACCAGCACGCGGTTGCGCTGCAGCAGGTAATCCACCCGAGACAAGTCGCCCAGGGGAACGGTTCGATCTTCGTAGATGGTTTCCACTTCCTGAAACAGCTTGCCCGAGGCCACGTAGCCCGTGCTGCCCAGTGTGAGAATGATCAGCAGCAGGGCGCCGAAGGCCAGGCCCAGTCGCGTGCCGATGCGGAGATTGGAGAGGATGCCCATGGAATGCTCCTAGAGTTTTCGGGTTGAATCAGGCGGCCAGCCGCTCGACAGGGGGAACCAGGCCCAGCTCGTCGCTGGACAGCAGGCGTTCAATGTCCATCAGGATCAGCATGCGCTGCTGGTCTCCCTGCTGGATCGTGGCGATGCCGTTGACGAAAGCGGCATCGATGTTGCTGTGGAAATCTGGAACCGATCTGAGCTGTTCGCGTTCCACCGCCACCACGTCCGACACCGAATCCACCACCACCCCCACCACCTGGGCGCCGATGTTGAGGACGATGGTGACGGTCAGGTTGTTGTAGGGTGCGCAGTCCAGCCGCAACTTGAGGCGCAGATCCAGAATGGGAACAATCTCCCCCCTCAGATTCAGCACGCCTTTGAGATGCCCCGGTGCATTGGCGATCCGCGTGGGCTCGCTGTAGCCGCGGATTTCCTGGACCTGCAGGATCGGGATGCCGTATTCCTCCGGGCCCAGCCGGAAGGTCAGGTATTCGCCCGCCGAAGCGGAGGAAACGGGGATGGTGTTGGACGTCATGGCGGATCTCCGGTATGGATCAAAAGGACGGCGCCGACACCGGTTCAGCGGTGCTCGACGGAGAAAACGCGGTCGGGCAACTCCCGAACCGGTTGAGCGTGCAGGCCGCAGGGTCGCACGACGGCGGCGCGCGACTCGTCTCGGACTCAGGCACGGTTCCCGGTGCCTGCAGCCAGCGCTGGGCAAACACCTCGGGTGGCAGGGACCGGCTCACGTACCAGCCCTGAATCTGGTGACAGCCCAGCGCCTGCAGCTCCCGGGCTTCGGCCTCCTGTTCGATGCCTTCGGCCACCACCTCCAGGCCCATCACCTCGGCCACCCGCACCACACTGGCCACCAGTGCCTGGCGGGAAGGACAGCTGTCGATGCCGGAGATGAACTCTCGGTCGATCTTGACGCTGCGGACCGGCAGGTTCAGCAGGGCCGCGAGCGATGAATACCCGGTGCCGAAGTCGTCCAGGGCCAGCGTGGTGCCCAGTTGGCGCAGGCGCTCCAGTGTGGCCAGGCTGTCGGGATCGTCCAGCGGCAGCGATTCCGTGACTTCGAGTCTCAGCGCACTGGCCGGGACCGCGTATTCCTTCAGGAGTTGCTCGATCAAGGGGGCCAGTTCAGGGTCATGCAACTGGGCCCTGCTCAGGTTGACGGATATCTTCAGGCGCAACATGGCCGCCACCGGCAACCTGGCTCGCCACGTCGCCATCTGCTGAATCGCCTGTGTCAGGACCCAGCGCCCGAGGGGGCGAATGAGGTCGCTGCCTTCCGCAATCGGGATGAAAGACGCGGGGGAAACGTCCCCCCATTCCGGGTGCTTCCAGCGCAGCAGCGCTTCACA
>JAUVXK010000132.1 GCA_030603635.1 Burkholderiales bacterium
GTTCGCCGCCAAGAAGGGCGGCCAGGAGGGTGACAGCGAGTCGGCGATGTACCTCATTCCCACCAGCGAGGTGACGCTGACCAACTTCGTGCGTGACGAAATCGTGGCCGAGGCCGACCTGCCCATCAAGCTCACCGCGCACACCCCCTGCTTCCGGTCTGAAGCCGGTTCCGCCGGTCGCGACACGCGTGGCCTGATCCGCCAGCACCAGTTCGACAAGGTCGAGATGGTGCAGATCGTCCACCCCGAAAAGAGCTATGAGGCGCTGGAGGACATGACCCGCCACGCCGAGGCCGTGCTGCAGAAGCTCGGCTTGCCTTATCGCGTGCTGGCCCTGTGCACGGGCGACATGGGTTTTGGCGCCACCCGCACGCACGATCTGGAGGTGTGGCTGCCCGCGCAGAACACCTACCGCGAGATCAGCTCGGTGAGCAATTGCGAGGCCTTCCAGGCGCGCCGCCTGCAGGCCCGTTTCAAGAATGCCCAGGGCAAGAACGAGCTGGTGCACACCCTCAACGGCTCTGGCCTGGCCGTGGGCCGCGCGTTGGTGGCCGTGCTCGAAAACTACCAGAATCCCGACGGCAGCATCACGGTGCCAGCGGCGCTGCGGCCTTACATGGGCGGGGCGGAAACGCTCTGAGTTTCACGCGTGGCGGGGTGTGCCCCCGCCGCGTGCTCTTCGGTCAGCGCAGACCGGCTCCGGCAGCTTCGGCGTCGCGTTGAATCAACTCGATCTTGTAGCCATCAGGGTCCGTCACAAAGGCAATCACCGTCGTGCCGCCTTTCACGGGGCCAGCCTCGCGCGTCACGTTGCCGCCAGCGGCCTTGATCTTCTCGCAGGCGGCGTAGGCATCAGGCACGCCCAGGGCGATGTGCCCGTAGGCAGTGCCCATCTCGTACTGCTCCACGCCCCAGTTGTAGGTCAGCTCGATCTCGGCCTGGCCGGGGTTGCCGCCGTCAAAACCCAGGAAGGCCAGCGAGTACTTGTACTCGGGGTTCTCGGATGTGCGCAGCAGCGTCATCCCGAGCACCTGGGTGTAGAAATCGATGGAGCGCTGGAGGTTGCCCACGCGCAGCATGGTGTGAAGGATTCGCATGGAGGCATTGTGCCGGTTTTGCTGATTCCGGGTCGGGCATGGGGGCGCCTGTCGGCGCATGGGACCGGATTGCGGTAGGCTTGCCGCATGTTCACGGCTTTGTCGGTCCATCCGTGGGCCTACCCACTTCTGGAGGTGGTGCACATCTGGGGCATCGCGCTCATCATCGGCAACCTCATGGCGTTGGAGGTCCGGGTGTGGGGTGGGGCTGCCAACCTACCGGTTCTGCCCCTGGCGCGCCTCAGCCTGGTGCTGGTCGCGCTGGGGTTCACCCTTGCGGCCGGTAGCGGTCTGCTCATGTTTGCCACGCAGGCCGAGGAACTGTTGGCCAATCGGGCCTTCCTAATCAAGATGGTGCTGCTCATGCTGGCGGGTGGCAACGCCGCTTGGTTTCATGGTCGGCGCTCGCTGTACCGCCTTGATCTGACCGCGCGGCTGTTGATGGTGTTGTCTGCGGCACTGTGGATCGGCATCGTGCTGGCCGGGCGCTGGATCGCGTACGTCTGACCCTGTTGCGAAAGGAGTGTGACCATGAACCGTCGGGAATCCTTGCTTTGCCTGTCGGGCTCGGTGGTGGCGTTGGGGGGCTGGCCCTGGCTGGCTCATGCGCACCATGGCTGGAGCAGTTTCGACCAGACGCGTCCCCTCTACCTGGAAGGGGTGGCACGCGAGGTGCGCTGGCGCAACCCACATGCCGAATTCGTGCTGGAAGTCGCGGCTGGCCTTGCCCTGCCGACCGACCTTGCCTCGCGCCGCCTGCCCGAGCAGATGGCCCGGGTGGACACCCAGGCGCTGCTGGCGAATACCCGCCTGCCCAACCGCCGTGACGCCCGCTGGGAGGTGGAGCTGGCACCGCTGACCCGCATGAACCAGTGGCGCGTGCCCGAAATCACCGATGGTACGGCCTTGGCCCTGATCGGTTTTACCTTCACCGGCGAACGAGGCAATGCCGTTCTGCGGGCCGAATACCTGTTCCTGGGTGAGCAGATTTACGGCATGCGCTCCGCCCCGGCGGGTTGACTTGGTAGCCTCCCTGGTGTCGAATGTCATGAAGGATGGTCATGATGTCGACACCCTCCCTTGTACCCCATGTGCACGCCCGGGCCTTGTGGGCCCGTTGGTGGGGGTGGCTGTGTCTCATCCCATTGCTGGCCTTGTGGTGGTTGGCAGCGGCGCAGGCGCCTTTCGTGAAGGTGCTGACCGTCCACGACGCCATCGGGCCGGCGACGGCGGACTATGTGGTGCGAGGCATCCAGAAAGCGCCCGGCGAAGGGGCGACACTGGTGGTGCTCGAACTCGACACGCCGGGCGGCCTGGACACCTCCATGCGTCAGATCATCCAGGCGGTGCTGGCGTCTCCGGTGCCGGTGGTCACCTATGTGAGCCCTCAGGGTGCTCGGGCCGCCAGTGCCGGCACCTTCATCCTTTACGCCAGCCACGTGGCCGCGATGGCACCGGCCACCACCTTGGGGGCCGCCACGCCCGTGGCGATCGGCGTGCCGAGCCCGCCCCGACCCGCGAAGCCAGGGGATGATCCGAAAGGGGAGAGGCCGGATACCGGCGACAAACCTGCCGAAGCCACTGCCGCACCGGCCGATGCCATGACGGCCAAACAGGTGAACGACGCTTCTGCCTTCATTCGCGGTCTCGCCTTGCAGCATGGACGCAATGCCGAATGGGCAGAGCTAGCGGTGCGCGAGGCCGTGAGCCTGACCGCTGCCGAAGCCTTGGAGCAGCGCGTGGTGGACGTGGTGGCCGCCGATCTGCAGGGCTTGCTGGCCCAGATCGACGGCCGGGTCGTTCGCTTGGGGACGGGTGAGCACACCCTGGCCACCCGAGGGCTGGTCGCTGTCGCCGAGCCGCCGGACTGGCGGCACCGACTGCTCAGCGTGATCGCCAACCCGAGCTTCGCCCTGGTGCTGTTGATGGTGGGCATTTACGGGCTGATCTTCGAGTTCACGTCACCGGGTTTCGGCTTGCCTGGAACGGTGGGGGCCATCTGCCTGCTGCTGGCCCTGTTTGCTTTGCAGATGCTGCCGGTGAACTACGCCGCGCTCGCGCTCATCCTGCTGGGTATTGCCTTGCTCGCAGCGGAGTTGTTGACCCCGGCCTTCGGCGTGCTGGGCGTGGGCGGGGTGATCGCCTTCATGGCTGGCGGGCTGTTGCTGTTCGACACCGACGTGCCCGGCATGGGCGTGCCTCTGCCGGTGTTGTTCGGCATTTCGCTCACGGCGGCAGCCGGTGTACTGGCTGGCGGGAGCATGGCGCTGCGGGCCCGCAAGGCGCGGGTGGTCAGCGGGCGTGAAGAGATGGTGGGCGCCATGGGCCAGGTCACCACGGTGGTTGATGGCCAGGTGTGGGCCCTGGTGCACGGCGAACGCTGGCAGGTGCACTCAGCGACACCGCTGGCCGTGGGGCAGGGGGTGCGCGTCACCGGCATGGTTGGCCTGCTGCTGGAGGTGGAGCCAGTGGGGAAGGCGTCCACCGATCAACCACGGCCGCACCCTTGATGGCAACCATTTTTCAGGAGGCATCACATGTTCATGGACTTCAACATCGGTCTTGGTGGGGTGCTTATCCCCGTGCTGATCATCGTCCTGGCATCGTCGCTGCGGGTGCTGCGGGAATACGAACGCGGCGTGGTGTTCCAGCTCGGGCGCTTCTGGAAGGTCAAGGGGCCGGGGCTGGTGATCGTGATTCCCGGTCTTCAGCAGATGGTGCGGGTGGACCTGCGCGTCGTGACCATGGACGTGGAGCCGCAAGACGTGATCTCCCGCGACAACGTGTCGGTGAAGGTGAACGCTGTGGTGTTCTTTCGGGTGGTCGATCCGGAAAAGGCCATCATCCAGGTGGAAAACTACCTCATGGCCACCAGCCAGTTGGCCCAGACCACCCTTCGCGTCGTGCTGGGCAAGCACGAACTCGACGAGATGCTGGCCGAGCGGGAACGGCTCAACCTGGACGTGCAGCAGATCCTCGATGCCCAGACCGATGCCTGGGGCGTGAAGGTGACCAACGTCGAGATCAAGCACATCGACCTCAACGATTCCATGGTGCGGGCGATTGCCCGTCAGGCCGAGGCGGAGCGTGAGCGACGCGCCAAGGTCATCCATGCCGAAGGCGAAAAACAGGCGGCTGCAGCTCTGCTGGAAGCCGCCGCCACGCTGGCCCAGCGCCCTGAAGCCATGCAACTGCGCTACTTGCAGACCATGACCCAGGTGGCTGGCGACCGGGCCACCACCGTGGTGCTGCCTTTGCCGATCGACATGCTGGGCAAACTGCTGGACAAGGCCCCGTCACCACCTGTTGGTGGAGCCCGTGGTGGGGGCGTCTGACATGGCCGTGATGCCCCATACACGCATCGTCAAACCGCCGACCGAACGCGCCCCTTTGCCCCACCTGGCTGACCATGCCACCACGTGCGCGACCTTTTCCTGGGCCACTGCCCGAGCCCTGCTGGATGGCCTGCCAGACGGTGCAGGCCTGAACATCGCCTATGAGGCGGTGGACCGACACGTGCAACACGGCAGGGGGGACCGGGTGGCCTTGCGCTGGACCGGTAAGGGCGGGCAACGGCGCGACCTGAGCTATGACGATCTGGCGCGCGAAACCAGCCGTTTTGCGCACGGCCTGCAGGCCCTCGGGGTGCAACCTGGTGAGCGGGTGTTCGTGCTCATGGGGCGTTTACCCGAGCTGTATGTGGCGGTGCTGGGGGCGTTCAAGGCCCGGTGCGTGGTCACACCGCTGTTCTCGGCCTTCGGCCCGGAGCCGATTGCCACCCGCTGCGAGATGGGCGACGCGCGCGTGCTCGTGACCACGCCCGAGCTTTACCTGCGCAAGGTCCAGGGCCTGCGGACGCGCTTGCCGGGCCTGACCCATGTGATGCTGGTGGGGGAGGTTCCCGAGGCACTGGCGGGTGAACCCGGTCTGCATCGCTGGACCGATGTGATGGACGGCCAGCCTCACGCCTTCACCATCGGACCGACCGACCCCGAATCGATGGCGTTGCTGCATTTCACGAGCGGTACCACTGGCCGGCCCAAAGGGGTCATTCACGCGCACGCGGCGGTGCTTGCCCACATGGTCACGGGCCGCTATGCGCTCGACCTGCACGAGGATGACGTGTTCTGGTGCACCGCCGACCCCGGCTGGGTGACGGGCACCAGTTACGGCATCATCGCGCCGCTGTGCAACGGCGTGACCAACGTGGTGGTGGAGGCCGAGTTCGACGCCCAGACCTGGTACGAGGTGCTGGAAAGAGAGCGCGTGACCGTCTGGTACACCGCGCCCACGGCGATACGCATGATGATGAAGCTCGGTGCCGAGGCGCTGCAGGGGCGCGACCTGTCGGCGCTGCGCTTCATGGCCAGTGTCGGTGAGCCGCTCAACCCCGAGGGCGTGCTCTGGGGCCTGCAGGCTTTCGGCCTGCCGTTCCACGACAACTGGTGGCAGACCGAGACCGGCGGCATCATGATCGCCAACTACGCGGCCATGGACATCAATCCGGGCTCCATGGGCAAGCCGCTGCCCGGCATCGCCGCAGCCATCGTGCACCGCACCGAGGCTGGCGTGCAGGTGGTCGAAGCCCCCGACGAGGAGGGCGAACTGGCCCTGAAAGCGCCCTGGCCCTCCATGATGCGTGGCTACCTCCACGAGGACGAACGCTACCGCAAGTGCTTCGTCGATGGCTGGTACCTCACGGGCGACCTCGCACGGCGCGACGCCGAGGGCTACTACTGGTTCGTGGGCCGCGCCGACGACGTGATCAAGTCCGCCGGCCACCTGATCGGGCCGTTCGAGGTCGAGAGCGCGCTCATGGAACACCCGGCCGTGGCCGAGGCCGGCGTGATCGGCAAGCCCGACCCGACGGTGGGCGAGGTTGTCAAGGCCTTCGTCGCGCTCAAGCCCGGTTTCGAGCCCGGCGAGGCCCTGCGCCGCGAACTGCTGGGCCACGCGCGCAAGCGCCTGGGAGCGGCCGTGGCGCCCAAGGAGATCGACTTCCGCGCCAATCTGCCCAAGACGCGCAGCGGCAAGATCATGCGCCGCCTGCTCAAGGCGCGCGAACTCGGCCTGCCCGAGGGCGATCTGTCCACGCTGGAAAGCGACGAAAAGTGAGGGCTGGCATGACCGACAAGATCCACCTCGACCGCGCCCACCTGCACCAACTGTACCGCGAGATGCTGCGTATCCGCCGCTTCGAGGCGCGCTGCGTGGAGCTTTACCAGGCGCAGCAGATCCGGGGCTTTCTGCACCTCTACGATGGCGAGGAGGCCGTCGCCGTGGG
>JAUVXK010000113.1 GCA_030603635.1 Burkholderiales bacterium
GCCAGGCGCGACACCACCGTCGCGTCGAACGGGCTGCGGTAGCCCTCCAGCATCTTGCTGCCGGCGGTGGTGGGGAAGTCCTTGGTGACGAAGATGTCCTTGTGCGCCAGCGGCACGCCCAGCAGCGGGGTGCGCTCGCCAGCAGCCAGGCGTGCATCGGCCGCCTTCGCCTGTGCCAGGCTGGCCTCCTCGTTGAAGGCCAGGTAAGCACCCAGATTGGCATGCTGTTGGGCGCGGTCGAGCAGGTGGCGGGTCACCTCCACGCTCGACACTTCGCGCGCGGCCAGCTTGGCGGCCAGGGTGGTCAGATCCAGTTGGTGCAGTTCACTCATGTCTTGTTCGCTCGCCTCACTCGATGACCTTGGGCACCAGGAACAGCCCGTCTTCCACGGCGGGGGCGCTGGCCTGGTTGGCCTCGCGCTGGTTGGGCTCGCTCACCACGTCATCGCGCAGGCGCAGCGCCACGTGGTCGATCACGGCGGTCGGGTGGGCCAAGGGCTACACGCCTGTGGTGTCCACCGCCTGCATCTGTTCAACGATGTCGAAGAAGCCATTGAGCTTGGCCTGCATGGCCTGCGCCTGAGGCTCCGAGAGCTCCAGGCGCGCGAGATGGGCAATGCGCCCAATGTCTTGCATGGTCAGGGACATGTGGTGTCGCTTGAGAACACGGCCGGATTGCAACCGTGTGTAAAAACAGAAGGGGAAAAGCGCCTACAGGCCCCGATCCATCTGGGGGTGCACAGGCGATGGAGTATTATCTTAGGTTTGATGAGCAGACCTGAAATTCACCGCTTTTCGGGCCAATTTTTCGTCAAACCACCCCGATTTTCAGCCAAATACTCTCCCGGCGCTGCCCGCGTACATGCGCAAGCCGGACCCGGGCAGGCCGTACAGGACAACCCAACATGTTCGAATCATTCCGTCGGCATTTCTCTACCGACCTGGCCATCGACCTGGGCACCGCCAACACGCTGATCTACGTGCGTGGCAAAGGCATCGTGCTGGATGAACCTTCGGTGGTTTCCATCCGCCACGAAGGTGGCCCTCAGGGCAAGAAAACCATCCAGGCCGTGGGTCACGAGGCCAAGGCCATGCTGGGCAAGGTGCCGGGCAATATCGAGGCCATTCGCCCCATGAAGGACGGTGTGATCGCCGACTTCACCGTCACCGAGCAGATGCTCAAGCAGTTCATCAAGATGGTGCACCCGCGCTCCATGCTCAAGCCGAGCCCGCGCATCATCATCTGCGTGCCCTGCGGGTCCACCCAGGTGGAGCGCCGGGCCATCCGCGAAAGCGCACTGGGTGCCGGGGCCTCCGAGGTCTACCTGATCGAGGAACCCATGGCGGCGGCCATCGGTGCCGGCCTGCCGGTGAGCGAAGCGGCCGGCTCCATGGTGGTCGATATCGGTGGCGGCACCACCGAAGTGGGCGTCATCAGCCTGGGCGGCATGGTCTACAAGGGCAGCGTGCGCGTGGGCGGCGACAAGTTCGATGAAGCCATCATCAACTACATCCGCCGCAACTACGGCATGCTGATCGGCGAACCCACGGCCGAAGCCATCAAGAAGAACATCGGCAGCGCCTTCCCGGGTTCCGAGGTCAAGGAGATGGAGGTCAAGGGCCGCAACCTGAGCGAGGGCGTGCCGCGCAGCTTCACCATCTCCAGCAACGAGGTGCTGGAAGCCCTGACCGACCCGATCAACCAGATCGTCAGTGCCGTCAAGACCGCGCTGGAGCAGACCCCGCCCGAGCTGGGTGCCGACATTGCCGAACGCGGCATGATGCTGACCGGTGGTGGCGCCCTGCTGCGCGACCTGGACCGTCTGCTCTCCGAAGAAACCGGCCTGCCGGTCCTGGTGGCGGAAGAGCCCCTGCTCTGCGTGGTCAAGGGTTGCGGCATGGCGCTGGACCAGATGGACCGCCTGGGCGGCAGCATCTTCACCAACGAATAATCGCACCCGCCACCGGCCATGCCGCTGGGAACCGTTGACCGCACGCCGCCTCCCTTTTTCAAGCAGGGGCCCTCGGCGCTGTCCAAGCTGCTGGTGCTCAGCGCCATCGCTTCGCTGCTGATGGTGGTGGACGCCAAGCGCCAATGGGCCGAACCGGTGCGGCAGGTGGTGGCCACCGTGATTTATCCCCTGCAATGGCTGGCGCTGCAGCCCCTGCACGCCGCGCGCTGGTCCGGCCAGTACCTGGGCAGCCTGCAGGCGGCCCAGCAAGAAGCGGCGCAAGCGCGCGCCGAACTGGTGCGCCAGGTGCAGCGCGCCGCCATCGTCGAGCACCTGTCCCAGGAGAACCGGGAGCTGCGGGCCTTGCTGGGCATGCAGGAGCGGTTGCCCACGGGGGCCCAGGGTGCCCAGATTCTGTATGAGGTGCCCGATCCGTTTTCGCGCAAGGTCGTCATCAACCTGGGACAGCGTGACGGCATTCAACCCGGCTCGGCGGTCATGGACGGCTACGGCGTGCTGGGACAGGTAACGCGCGTCTATCTGGCCACGGCGGAAGTCACATTGCTGATCGACCGGCAGCAGGCGATCCCCGTGATCAACACCCGCACCGGGCAACGCAGCCTCGCCTATGGCATGCCCGGCGGCCGGCTGGAACTGCGTTTCGAGTCGGTCAACACCGACACCGAGGCGGGCGACGTGCTGACCACCAGCGGCATCGACGGGGTGTATCCGCCCGGGCTGCCGGTGGCCACGGTGACGCACGTCTCTGCGGTGGGCGGCACCGGATTCGCCCGTATCGAGGCCGAACCCATGGCGCGGATGGACAACACCCTGCATGTGCTGGTGGTGGCCCCGGCCGGGCGACCGCGCATCCCGGCAGGCGACGTGGAGGCCGCATCATGATGATGCGAACCGGCCAGGCCCTGCTGCTGCCGGCCAGCCCCTGGTTCATCTGGGCAACGCTGGTGGGCGCTGTGCTGCTCAACATGCTGGTCCATATTGCCCTGCTGGGGCGCTCACCGTGGATGCCGGACTTCCTGGCCCTCACGCTCGCTTTCTGGACCATCCACCAGCCACGTCGCATCGGTGTGGGCACGGCCTTCGCCTTCGGCCTCATCTTGGACGTGCACCACGGCTCCTTGCTGGGACAACACGCACTGGCCTATACGGTGCTGAGCTATTTGTCGATCCTGATCCACCGCCGTATGCTGTGGTTCGATCTGCCCAGCCAGGCCCTGCACGTCCTGCCCCTGTTCGCCGTCACGCACGCCCTCCAATGGCTGGCACGGGGAATGGCGGGTTCGGGCTGGGCCGGCTGGTCCGCGTTGCTGGCCCCCGGTTTCGAGGCCCTGCTCTGGCCGCTGGCGACGGCATTGCTGCTCGCGCCCCAGCGGCGCGCCCACGATCCGGACGAGAATCGCCCGATCTGAGCACCGGCGTACCATGACCGAGTTCAAGAACGTCGAACTGCAATTGCTGCGGTTCCGCCTGCGTGTGTGGATTGCACTCGGCGTGGTGCTGCTGGCGCTCGGGCTGATCGGCGCGCGGATGTACGTCCTGCAGATCCAGCGCCACGAGACTCTGCTGACCCAGGCGGAAAGCAACCGCACGGCCGTGTTGCCGATCCCCCCGCCGCGCGGGCGCATCCTGGACCGCAACGGCGTGGTGCTGGCGGACAACCAGCCGACCTTCACCCTGGAGATCGTTCCGGCACAGACCGGGCAGTTGCAGGAGACCCTCGATGCGATCGCCGAGCTTATCGAGATCACCCCACGCGATCTGCGACGCTTCCAGCGTCTCGTGGCGGAGTCGCGGCGCTTTGACTCGCTGCCGCTGCGCACCCGTCTCACGCCGGAAGAAATGTCGGTCATCGCGGCACAGCTCTACCGCCTGCCGGGCGTGGAGATCCAGGCCCGCAGCCTGCGCCATTACCCGCTCGGTGAGACGGCCTCCCATGTGATCGGGCACGTGGGCCGGATCAACCAGCGCGAGCAGCAGATGATGGCCAACTGGCCGGAAGACAAACGGGGCAACTACCGGGGCACCGACCACATCGGCAAGCTGGGCATCGAACAGAGTTACGAGGACCGCCTGCACGGGACCACCGGCTTCGAGCGGGTCGAGACATCGGCGGCCGGCCGGGCGGTGCGCAGCCTGGAGACCACTCCCCCGATCCCCGGCGATTCGGTCCGGCTCACCATCGATGCCAGGCTGCAGCACCTGATCGAGCGTCTGTATGGCGACCGCCGTGGTGCACTGGTGGCCATAGACCCACGCAATGGCGAAATCCTGGCCTTCGTCAGCATGCCCACCTTCAACCCGAACCTGTTTGTGGAAGGCATCGATGCCGACAACTGGCGGGCACTCAACGAATCCATCGACCGGCCGTTGCTCAACCGCGCACTGCGTGGCACCTATCCTCCAGGCTCCACCTACAAACCGTTCATGGCACTGGCCGCACTCGAAACCGGTCTGCGCAAGCCCTCCACAGCCATCAACGATCCCGGCTTCTGGGTATTCGGCAACCACCGTTTCCGCAGCGTGGGCGAGCGCAACCTGGGCATGGTGGATCTGCGGCGCAGCATCGTGGTTTCCAGCAACGTGTACTACTACACCCTCGCCAACGAGATGGGCATCGACGCCATCCACGACTTCATGAAACCACTGGGCTTCGGGCAGCACACGGGCATCGACCTCGTCGGTGAAGCGAGGGGCATCCTGCCCAGCCCGGCGTGGAAACGCAGCACCTTCAACCGGCCCGAGCAGCAACGCTGGTATGCCGGCGAGACCATCTCTGTCGGTATCGGCCAAGGCTACAACAGCTTCACCATCCTGCAACTTGCCTCGGCCATGGCCAGTCTGGCCAACGACGGCGTGCGGCACACGCCACACCTGGGACTGAGCACCCATACCGCGCAGGACCGGGAAGGCCGCCCCATCTACCGGGCGGCCGGCACCCCGCTCGGCCACCGGCCGGAGCATCTGCGCGTGGTGCTGGAGGCGATGGAAGCGGTCACCACCGAAGGCACCTCTGCCCGGGTGTTCGCCGGAGCGCCCTACCGCAGCGGCGGAAAGACCGGAACCGCCCAGGCGGTGAGCATTGGCCAGCGCGAACGCTACGATGCCGCCAAGATGGCCGAGCACCAGCGGGACCACTCCCTCTATGTCGCTTTCGCGCCCGTGGAAGACCCCACCGTTGCGCTGGCCGTGATCGTGGAAAACGCCGGATTCGGCTCCACCAGCGCAGCACCGATCGCTCGGCGCGTGTTCGACTACCTGCTGCTCGGCCTCTACCCCAGCGAAGAAGACATCGCTGCCACCCAGAAAGGCCAGTCGGCCGCCCCGATCGGGCCACAGCGACCGATCGGGGACGTGCCCTGGCCAGGGAGCGACTGAACCCCATCCCCCTCGTTCAAGGCACCATGGCCCAGGCATCCCAGCCGGTCTTGATGATGAGCGCTGTCACCACGACGATGAACACCCCGCGCACGAAGCCGGCGCCGTGCTTGAGCGCCAGCCGCGTGCCCAGCAGGCTGCCCACCACGTTGGCCACCGCCATGGCCAGACCGATGTGCCACCAGACATGGCCCTTCCAGGCAAACAACCCGAGTGCAGCGAGGTTGGATGTGGTGTTGAGCAGCTTGGCCGACGCGCTGGCATTCAAAAAGTCATAGCCCAGCCAACGCACGAACAGGAACACAAAGAAGCTCCCGGTACCGGGACCGAAGAAGCCGTCATAGAAGCCGATGGTGAGCCCGAGCGTACAGGCCGCCAGCGCTTCCTGCCGACCCTGGAAGCGAGGCTGATGATGTCGACCGAGGTCCTTGCGGGCCAGGGTGTAGACGAGCACCACGAGCAGCACCAACGGCAACACGCGGCGCAGAAAGTCGGGCGAGACCACGGTGACCAGCCAGGCACCGGCCATGGAGCCGGCAAAGCAGACCGCTGCAGCCGGCAGCAGGGCCGACCAGCGCATGTCCACCCGACGGGCGTACTGCACGGTTGCAGCGGCCGTGCCCCACACCGAAGCGCTCTTGTTGACGCCGAAGAGCGTGGCCGGATGCGCGTTCGGAAAAGCCGCAAACAGCGCCGGAACCAGGATCAGCCCGCCGCCGCCCACAATCGAATCCACAAAGCCGGCCAATCCCGAGGCCACAGTGACAAAGAGCCATTCCATGGGGCGCCATTGTGACGGCTTATTCCCCGAAAAAATGGCCCGTGCGCCACAGCTGCACGGGCCGAACCCCGGGAGAATGAGAAATCAGCGGTTGTAAGCCGACTCGCCGTGCGAGGTGATGTCCAGACCTTCGCGCTCTGACTCCTCGCTCACGCGCAGGCCCATGGCGATGTCCACGATCTTGTATGCGATGAACGCGACCACGGCCGACCACACCATGGTGATGACCACACCCTCGGCCTGCACGAAGAGCTGGCCAGCGATGGAGAAGTCCTCATCGCCGGTGCCACCCAGGCCCGGGGCGGCGAACACGCCTGTGAGCAAGGCACCGACGATGCCACCCACACCGTGCACACCGAACACGTCCAGCGAATCGTCGGCACCCAGCATTTTCTTCAGGCCGCTCACGCCCCACAGACACAGCAGACCCGAGATGAAGCCGATGATGATCGCGCCCATCGGCCCCACCGAACCGCAGGCCGGTGTGATCGCCACCAGACCGGCCACGGCACCCGAAGCGGCGCCCAGCATGGAGGCCTTGCCCTTGTGCATGGCTTCACCCAACGACCAGGCCAGTACAGCGGCGGCGGTGGCCACGAGGGTGTTGATGAAGGCCAGGGCAGCACCGCCATTGGCTTCCAGGTTGGAGCCGGCATTGAAACCGAACCAGCCCACCCACAGCAGGGAAGCGCCCACCATCGTCAGCGTCAGGCTGTGCGGGGCCATGGACTCGCGGCCGTAGCCGATGCGCTTGCCCACCATGTAGGCACCCACCAGGCCGGCCATGGCGGCGTTGATGTGCACCACCGTGCCACCGGCGAAGTCCAGCGCCCCCTTGTCCAGCAGGTAGCCGCCCTCGCCCCACACCATGTGGGCAATCGGCAGATAGCTGAAGGTGAACCAGATCGTGCAGAACAGCAGCACCGCGCCGAACTTGATGCGCTCGGCGAACGAGCCCACGATCAGCGCACAGGTGATGCCGGCGAACGTGGCCTGGAAGGCGACGAACACCAGTTCCGGGATCATCACGCCCTCGGTGAAGGTGGCGGCCAGCGAATCCATGGTGATGCCCATGAGGAAGGCCTTGTCGAGGTTGCCGATGATCAGGCCCTCGCCACCGAACGCCAGGCTGTAACCGTACACGGCCCACAGCACGGTGATCAGCGAGAACACCACCATGACCTGCATCAGTACCGACAGCATGTTCTTGCTGCGCACCAGGCCGCCATAGAACAGCGCCAGGCCCGGGACCACCATCATGACCACCAGCAGGGTGGCCACCATCATCCAGGCCACATCGCCCTTGTCGACCGTTTCGGTCACGGCCTCCTCGGCAGCGGCCATGGTCTCCAGCACCTCGGTGGCGGCTTCCACCACCTCCTGGGTGACTCCCTCGGTGCCTTGCGCCCAAGCGCCTGCACCCCCCAGCGCCAGGCCCAAGGCCAGGCACACGCTCCAGAACAGTCGTTTCATGTTGTCAGCTCGTTGGTTGATGAATAAGGGGGTCAGAGGGCCTCGGCACCCTGCTCGCCGGTGCGGATGCGCACCACCTGCTCCAGCGGGAACACGAAAATCTTGCCGTCGCCGATCTTGCCGGTGCGTGCCGCACCCTCGATCGCTTCGATGACACGCTCGACCAGGTCGTCGGAGACCGCCGCCTCCACCTTG
>JAUVXK010000111.1 GCA_030603635.1 Burkholderiales bacterium
GTCTGGGCCTTGCGGCGCGCGGGGGCGGACGGTCTGTCGGGTGAAACGGTGGTGGCACGGCATGGCCGCTGCGGTGTGTGCCTGATGCACATGCACCTGGAGCCACGGTCCATGCAGATCGCCCCCATGGAGGGAGATGCCGTTGCCCAGGTGGTGGCGTTTCTGGCCGAACGGGCGGAGCGGCTTCGGTCATTGGGGGTGGCCCCCGCGCGCCTGATGCTGGATTACGGGATCGGATTCGGCAAGACGGTGGCGCAGAACTTTGCACTCCTGGCCCGTCAGCGCGAGGTGCTGGCGCTCGGCCACCCCCTGCTCGCCGGATGGTCGCGCAAGTCGTCGCTCGGTCGGATCACGGGGCGAGAGTCGCCACAGGACCGGGTTTTGGCCAGCGTCACGGCGGCGGTGCTCGCGGCCGAGCGAGGTGCCCGTGTGCTGCGTGTGCACGACGTCGCCCAGACGGCCGAAGCCCTGAAGGTGTGGCAGGCCATGGCCGAGCAAGAGGGATAATCCGGCCCTGCACCAACCATGACAACAACACGGCCCATATGAAGCGACAGTATTTCGGAACCGACGGGATCAGGGGAACCGTCGGGCAGCCCCCCATCACGCCCGATTTCGTGCTGCGCCTCGCGCATGCGGTCGGGCGCGTGCTCAAGCGTCCCGAAGAACATCCGGTGGTCCTGATCGGCAAGGACACCCGGATTTCGGGCTATATGCTGGAGTCGGCCCTGGAATCCGGATTCAACTCGGCCGGCGTGGATGTGGTGCTGCTCGGGCCCGTGCCCACGCCGGCGGTGGCCTACCTCACGCGGGCCCAGCGGGCGTCGCTCGGTGTGGTGATCTCCGCCAGCCACAACCCCTTCGCCGACAACGGCATCAAATTCTTCAATGCCCAGGGTGCCAAACTCCCCGACGACTGGGAGTTGGCGGTCGAAGAGGCACTGGCCGAAGCACCGGTGTGGGTGGACTCCGCGCGCCTGGGCAAGACGCGCCGGCTCGACGACGCGGCCGGTCGTTACATCGAGTTTTGCAAGAGCACGTTTGCCAGCGATCTTTCCCTGCGCGGCCTGAAGATCGTCGTGGATGCAGCCCATGGCGCGGCCTACCACATAGCGCCCAAGGTGTTTCATGAACTGGGGGCGGAGGTCATCGAGATCGGCTGCCAGCCGGACGGCTACAACATCAATCAGGATGTCGGCGCGACGCACCCCGAGGCCTTGATCGCGGCCGTCCAGGTGCACGGTGCGGACGTCGGTATCGCCCTGGACGGGGATGCTGACCGACTGCAGATGGTGGACGCCACCGGCCGCCTGTTCAATGGCGACGAGCTGCTCTACCTGCTCGCCGACGACCGCCTGGGCCGCGACGAGGTGGTGCCTGGCGTGGTGGGCACACTCATGACCAACATGGCGGTGGAGGTGGCACTCCAGGCCAAGGGGGTGAAATTTGTGCGCGCCAAGGTGGGTGACCGCTACGTGTTGGAAGCCCTCCATCAGCACCGCTGGCAGCTCGGCGGCGAAGGCTCGGGCCATCTGCTCATTCTGGACCGCCAGACAACGGGGGACGCCATCGTGTCGGCCCTGCAGGTGCTGCAGGCCTGTGCACGCAGTAGCCAGACCCTGGCCGAACTGCTGCGTGGGGTGGAGCTTTACCCGCAGGTACTGATCAACGTGCGCCTGCGACCTGGCCAGGCCTGGCAGGACAACGTTGCCCTGCAGGCCACGATCCGGGAGGCCGAGTCCGCACTGGGCCAGAGGGGGCGGGTGCTCATTCGCGCGAGCGGTACCGAGCCGTTGCTGCGGGTCATGGTCGAAGCCCGCGATGCGGACGTGGCCAGCCACTGGGCCGAGCGGTTGGCCGGGGTGGCTGAGGCATGAGCGCCCTGTGCATCGTCGAGGCGGACTATCGCGATCCGCAACACGCACGCGCCATCGTGAACGTTTTGGATGCCTACGCCCGCGATCCGGCGGGTGGCGGTGAGGGGCTGAGCGCCGCCGTCAAGGAACACCTGGTGGCGGAACTGGCGCGTCGCCCGCAGGCGTTCAGCGTGCTCGCCTTCGATGGCGCCGAGCCGGTGGGGCTGGTGAATGCCATCGAAGGGTTTTCCACCTTCAAATGCCGTCCACTGGTCAACGTCCACGATGTAGCGGTGTTGTCCACCCATCGTGGCCAGCGCATTGCCGAGCGCATGTTGGAACGGGTCGAGTCGCTGGCCCGGGCACGGGGGGCCTGCAAGTTGACGCTGGAGGTGCTGGAAGGCAATCACCCGGCGGTGCGTCTGTACCAGCGCATCGGTTTCGAGGGTTACCAGCTCGACCCGACGATGGGGCAGGCCCGTTTCATGCAGAAGTGGCTTTGAGAAAGCTTGGCGCTGCGCTCATCCTGGCGTAATCTATGCCTGTGATGAACCCGCTCCCTGTGATTTCGGCGCCTTCTTCATCGCGGCGCCGTCTGCTGAAGTTCGGCCTTGTGCTGCCCGGCGCGGTGCTCGGGACAGGTGCAGTCTGGGCGCAGCCCGCTTCGGCCGCCGCCGAAGAGGCCAAGGCCCCGCCGCTGCCCGCCTTGGGTTCGGTGCTGCGCGTGCCTCCGGTCACGCTGCTGGATGGCCAGTCCTTCGACGCCTCGGCACGGGGGCGGCCTCTGCTCATTTACTGGTGGGCCAGCATCTGCCCGTTCTGCGCGCTGCAGAGCCCCAGCATGGAGGCGTTCTGGCGCGGGCAACGCCACCGCATCGATTTTCTGGGCCTCTCCATCGACCGCAATGCGGAACTCGCCAGCCAGTATCTGCGCAGCCGAGGCTACACCTTCCCTTCCGCCTGGACCAGCGCGTCATGGCGGCAGCGCTTTCCCAAGCCCCAGGGGCTGCCCATCACCCTGCTGTTGGACGCTGGAGGCCGGGTGCTCGCTGCCGAGCGCGGGCAGATGTTCCCTGAAGACATTGAGGCCTTGGCCGACCTCGTCGCCTGAGTACCAGCCTCCCGGTGTCCCCCGGGTTTCATCAAATTGACATATTCAGGCTGCCCGGCTGCTCAATAATCGGGGGCAGACCGATCAGCACAAGTACGACCCGAATGAGCGCCACTCCCCCCATCAAAAGCGGATTTCTCGACAGGGACCAGAGCATCCTCGCATTCAACGAGCGGGTGCTGGACTGGGCGCGACGGCCCGATGTCCCCCTGCTGGAGCGCTTGCGCTACCTGGCCATCGTTTCGTCGAACCTGGACGAATTCTTTGAAGTCCGTTTTGCCCCGCATCTGGCGGCATTCCAGACCAACGAGCAACGCGGCGCAGTCAATGCCCAGACCTTCCGCGATGTCGCCTCGAAAGTCCATGACCTGGTGGCCCAGCAGTACGCGATATACAACGACGAACTCCTGCCGGCGATGGAAAAGCGGGGTATCAAGGTATTGGCCCACACCGAGCGCAACACCGCACAGCGTCGCTGGGTCAAGGAATATTTCACGCAGGAGGTGCAGCCGCTGCTGTTGCCCATCGGGCTGGACCCCTCGCATCCCTTTCCCCAGGTCGCCAACAAGTCGCTCAACTTCATCGTGCGACTTGCCGGGCGGGATGCCTTTGGCCGTGAAAACGAGGTGGCCATCGTCAAGGTGCCCCGCGCGCTGCCGCGCTACGCCCGGATCCCGGGGCAGCGCCATTCGAAGATCGCGTATTTCGCTTCCATTTCCAGCATCATCCGTTCGCACCTCAACGACCTGTTCCCAGGGCGTACCGTCACCGAGTTTTCTCAGTTCCGGGTCACCCGACACTCCGATCTGGCGCTGGACGAGGAGGAGGTGAAAAACCTCCGTACCGCCATGCGCCTGGGCCTGCAGCAACGGCATTACGGTCAGGCGCTTCGCCTTGAGGTCTCGGCTGGTTGTTCGGACTTTCTTTCCGACTTCCTCCTTCAGCAGTTCAACCTGCCCCCCGAGACCCTGTTCCGCGTGCCCGGCCCGGTGAATCTGGTGCGTCTGAACCAGCTGATCGACCGGGTGGACGCCCCTACGCTCCGATTCGACCCCTACCACCCGGGCTGGCCCGCGCAGCTTACACCGGGGCAGTCGTTCTTCGAGCGGTTGAAAAAGGGCGACGTGATGATCCACCAGCCCTACGAAAGCTTTGACGCCGTGCTCGCGTTCCTTCGGGAAGCTGTGGAAGACCCGGACGTCCTCGCCATCAAGCAGACCATCTACCGCACGGGCTCCAAGGGCGAGATGGTCGAGTTGCTGCGCGAGGCGGTCCGACGGGGCAAGGAAGTCACGGCGGTGGTCGAACTCAAGGCCCGTTTCGATGAAGAGGCGAACATCAACCAGGCCGAACGGCTGGAGTCGGTGGGGGCGCAGGTGGTGTACGGCATCGTGGGTCTGAAGACCCATGCCAAGATGCTGCTGGTCACGCGCCGCGAGGAAGGGCGGATTGTGCGCTACGCCCACATATCGACCGGCAACTACAACCCGGGGACGGCACGGCTGTACACCGACGTCAGTTACCTCACCGCCGACGATGCCCTGACCAGCGATCTGGAGCAGGTGTTTCTTCACCTGGCCAGCCAGAACCGACTGCCCAAGCTCAACAAGGCTCTGGTCGCGCCGTTCCATCTGCACAAAGGCATGCTCGAACGCATCGATGCCACGGTGGCGGCGGCCAAGGCGGGTCTGGAGGCGCGCATCATCCTCAAGATGAATGCACTCACGGACGAACCTCTGGCGCGCGCCCTGGCGAATGCTTCCCAGCAGGGGGTCCAGGTGGACGTGATCGTGCGCGGAGCCTGCATTTTGCCTGCCGGGGTACCCGGTTTCACCGAGCGAGTGCACATCCGCTCCATCATCGGACGGCTACTGGAACATTCCCGGGTGTTCTATTTCCGCATGGGCAGCGAGGAAGAGCTCTGGCTTGCCAGTGCCGACTGGATGAACCGCAACATGTTGCGCCGCATCGAACTGGCCTGGCCCGTGACCGACGCGGCGCTGCGTCATCGCCTGATGGACGAATGCATCCATCAGTACCTGCAGGATGCACGCGACGCCTGGCTGTTGCAGCCCGACGGCAATTACATCAAGGCCTCCACCCAGAGCGGGAAAGGACGCAATGCCCTGCATTCGGCCCAGTCCACGCTGATGGGGCGACACGGCAGCAAAGGGTGACGATGGACCTGATCCTGTGGCGGCACGCCGAGGCCGAAGATCTGGAGGAAACGGACGAGGGGGGAGGTGCCGGGGCAGACCTGTCGCGCCGCCTCACCGCCAAGGGCGAGCGGCAGGCCAGTCGCATGGCCGCCTGGCTTGACCGGCAACTTCCCGATGGCGTCCGTGTCTATTCCAGCCCGGCGGTCCGCGCCGAGCAGACGGTGATCGCCCTCGGGCGCAAATACAAGGCCCGAGAGGAGCTACGCCCCGACGCGGAGGTGGACGACCTGCTGGGCCTGGTCCAGTGGCCACACGCCAGGCAGGCGGTACTGATCGTGGGGCACCAGCCGACCCTGGGCCGGACCGTAGCCCGGTTGTTGGGGTTGAGCGAACCGGAATGCTCAATCCGCAAAGGCGCGGTGTGGTGGCTGCGCCAGCGGGAACGCAACGGTCAGGCGCAGACGGTCATCCTCACCGTCCAGACGCCAGAGCTGCTCTAACGCAGGTCCAGCGCGAGCCGCCAGTCGGTTTTCTGCCAGGCGAGGGCTTCTTCTTCCAGCAGCCAGGCCGACTGCGGAAACTGCTTCGCCCAGCCCGGCACCGCCGTGAGCTTGAACTGATGCGGCTTGTACTGGAAGCGAAGCGCGGCGATGTCCGGGTCCTTGCGGGCGTGGCAGAGCAGGACGGCGAGTCGCAGGCAGATCAGTTGCTTGGCAAACAGTTCATCGGCCAGCTCGGCTTCCAGTTTGCGCAGCTTGCCGCGCTGACCAAGCACCAGCTGGCTCATGCGGTGCAGCTCCGGCAGCGAGAAGCCTGGGGCATCGACGTGGTCGAGAATGTAGGCCCCGTGCCGATGGGCGTCGGCGTGGGAGATGTGTGTCCCGATCTCGTGCAGGCGTGCTGCCCAGTCCAGTTTCTGCGAATAACGGCCATTGAGGGGATCTGCGGTCGCGATCTGGGCAAAAAGCCGAGTGGCCACGGCCGACACCCGTGCCGCCTGTGCCTTGTCCGTGGTGAAGCGCTCGGCCAGCCAGCGCACTGTGCGTTCCCGCACGTCCGTCTGGTCGTTGTCGCGGTCGATGAGGTCGTATAGGGCGCCTTGACGCAAGGCCCCCTCGGCTCGCTGGATCGCCTCCATCTCGAACAGTTCGAACAGGGCATGCAGCACGCTCACACCCCCGGCGAGCACCGGGCGGCGGTCCTCCTTCAGTCCATCCAGCCGGAGATCATCCATGTTGCCGGCGCGCAACATCCGCTCCGTCATCCAGTCGAGCCCTGGCTTGGTGATCATGCCTTGGGGAAAACCGTGGGTGCCCAGGATCTCGGCCACGGCTCCCATGGTGCCCGATGAGCCGTAAACCACGTTCCATTCGCTTTTGGGAAAGGTCTCGAGGGCCTCGTCAAGCACCGCCTTGGCCGCAATCACGGCGGTCTTGAGCATGGCACTGGTGAACTGCCCACGAGGAAAGTACCGGGTGGACCAGGCGACACTGCCGAGCCGGTACGACTCCATGCGTATCGGGGTGTAACCCTGACCGAGGATCACCTCGGTGGAGCGCCCCCCGATGTCGATCACGAGCCGGTGCTCGTCGGACTGCGGCAGCAGGTGCGACACCCCCTGATAGATCAGTCGGGCTTCCTCATGGCCTGAAACCACGTCGATCGAAAAGCCGAGGATCTGCTGGGCCTTGCGCAGAAAGTCGTCGCGGTTGCGCGCTTCCCGCAGCGTTTGGGTGGCCACGGCACGCACCTGGTTCTTCTTGAAACCGTGCAGGCGCTCCGCAAAGCGGGCAAGGCATTCCCAGCCACGCTCCATGGCCACGAGGCTGAGGTTCTTGTTCTCATCGAGACCGCTGCCCTGGCGGACCACCTCCTTGAGGTATTCCACCCGCTCGATGTGGCCCGAGTCGTAGCGTCCGATTTCGAGGCGAAAGCTGTTGGACCCGAGGTCCACCGCTGCCAGCAGGGTTCCGTTTTGCATGCCGTTCAATCACTTGAAGGGGGCCCAGCATACCACCGAAGCCGGGCCATGCCAGGGTGTGCGAGCTGCGGAAGTGGATCAGCGGGTGGCTTTTCGATGAATTGTCACAGAAGTGTCACGGAAGCTTCCTACAGTCGTCGATGTCCCTTCCAACCTTCCTTCAAGAGGATATCGATGAAACGCACTTTTCTGAAAACCGTTGCCGCTGCAGCGTTGTCCGTGGCCACCATCGGCTTCAGCAATGTCGCTATGGCCGCCGACATCACCGGTGCAGGCGCGACCTTTCCGTTCCCGATCTACGCCAAGTGGGCCGAAGCCTACAAGGCCCAGACCGGCGTCGGCCTGAACTACCAGTCCATCGGCTCCTCAGGCGGTATCCGCCAGATCCGCGCCAAGACCGTCGCGTTTGGTGCCACTGACGCGCCGGTGCCGGGTGCCGAGCTCGACCGTGACGGCATGGTGCAGTTCCCTGCCATCATCGGCGGTACGGTACCTGTGTTCAACCTGCAGGGCTTTGCCCAGGGTGAAGTGCGCATCACCGGCCCCGTGCTGGCCGAGATGTTCATGGGCAAGATCTCCAATTGGAATGACCCCAAGATCGCGGCGCTGAACCCGGGCAAGACCTTCCCCAACCAGGCCATCACCGTCGTGCACCGCGCCGACGGTTCCGGCACCACCTTCAACTGGACGGATTACCTCTCTGCGGTCAGCAAGGAATGGGCCGACACCGTGGGCAAGGGCGCTGCCGTGAAGTGGCCGGCTCCGACCTCGATCGGTGGCCGTGGCAACGAAGGCGTGGCCGCCAACGTGCAGCGCACCCGCGGCGCCATCGGCTACGTCGAATACGCCTACGCCAAGAAGAACAACATCCCCTACATGGCCGTGCAGAACGCGGCAGGCAACTTCGTGCGTCCTGACGAAACCACCTTC
>JAUVXK010000189.1 GCA_030603635.1 Burkholderiales bacterium
TGTAGGGGGTATGGGGGTGGGGGTCAGGATGCGGTCGCGACCTGCTGCAGCAGGTGCTGAAAGGCGCGCACGGCCAGTTCCATGTCTTCGCTGGTCGTGGATTCGAGCGGGTTGTGGCTGATGCCCCCGTTTTGTCCGCGCACGAACAGCATGGCCTGTGGCATCAGGTCGTGCAGTTTCATGGCGTCGTGGCCGGCGCCGCTGGGCAGCCGGAAGATGGGCAGGCCCAGCGCCTGCACCGCCCGTTCCCAGCGCGCCTGCCACGCGGGATCGCTGGGGGCGGCGCTGGCGCGCATCGTTTCTTCCAGCGTGAAGCGCACCCCGCGCCGTGCGGCAATGGCGTCGATTTCGGTGCGCACGTCGGCCAGCAGGGCGTCGCGCTGGGCGTTGGTGGGGGCGCGCAGGTCCAGCGTGAAGGCGCAGCGCCCGGGTACCACGTTGATGGAGCCGTGGGGCACCTGCAACTGGCCCACGGTGCCCACCGAGTCGCCGTCGCGGCGGGCCCGTTGCTCCACGAAGAGCATCAGCTCCGCCACGGCGCAGGCGGCGTCGGCACGGCGGTCCATGGGCGTGGTGCCGGCGTGGCTCGCGGTGCCGATCGCCTCACCCGCCAGCCGCACGCTGCCGTTGATGGAGGTGACCACCCCCAGTGGCAGGTTCATCTCGTTGAGCACCGGGCCTTGCTCGATGTGGACTTCCACAAAGCCCAAGTACTGGGCCGGGTTGCGTTTCAGCGCGGCAATGGCCTCCAGCGT
Organism: Burkholderiales bacterium; assembly: GCA_030603635.1. GTDB lineage: Bacteria > Pseudomonadota > Gammaproteobacteria > Burkholderiales > Burkholderiaceae_C > Tepidicella. Next base: position 756 of record JAUVXK010000189.1, read on the forward strand.
GCCCGGCATACCGGCCGTCTGCATGGCCTGGCGCATCGTCACGCCGTCGGCGTCGGTCTGGTCCAGCCAGGCGGGGTCAAAGCTGCCCACCAGGGCCCCGGAGGCCAGGAAGGTGGCCTTGTAGCGCTGGCCTTCCTCTTCGGCAAAGGCGACGATTTCGATGCCAAACGGCAGGCGCTGGCCGGCACGGTGCAACTCGCGCACGCAGGCCAGGGGCACGTAGATGCCCAGGCGCCCATCGTACTTGCCGCCGTTGCGCACGGTGTCGTAGTGGCTGCCCGTGAGCAGATAGCGGGCGCCGGGTGTGGCCGCGTGGTAGCGGCCCACCACGTTGCCCACCGCGTCGATGTGCACCTCGTCGCAACCCACCTCGCGCATGGTCTGGGCAATGCGGGCGGCGCAGGCGCGATGGGCCTCGGTCAGGTAGGTCACGGTCAGCTCGCCGCGCTCGGCGTAGCCGGGTTCGCTGTGCTGTGCCAGCTGTTCCTGCCAGTCCCACACGAGGTTGCCCAGCGCGGGCTCGGCAGCGAACTTGTCGTTGAGTCGAATTTCCACGATGCGGTGGATGTGGCGCACGCACTCGGCCAGCTCCACAGCTGGGTGGCCGTGGAGGCGGCGCTCGAAGGCCGCGATGATCTGCGCCTTGTTCAACCCGGTACCGCGTGGCCCGCGCACCGCCAGGATGAAGGGCCACCCGAACTTGGCGTTGTAATCGGCGTTGAGTTGCTGGATCTTGGCGAACTCTGCGGGCGTGCACTGGGTGAGCCCGGCGGTGTTCTGCTCGTTCGTGGATTCGGCCGTGAGCGTCTTTGCCACCATCGCCTTGCCAGCCAGTTCGGGGTGGGCGCGGATCAGCTTGAGCTGTGCCTCGCGCCCGGCGGCGTCCAGCACACGCACCATGGCCAGCTTGAGGGCGGCCAGGCTGGCGAAAGGGCGCTGGGCCAGTGCTTGCTCGGCGATCCAGGGCGAGTGCTCATACAGGCCGTCCAGCATCTGCGCGGCCTGGTCCAGTGACACGGTGTTGAGTTGTTCCAGGGTGTAGGGCATGGCGCGGTCCTTCAGGCCGGGCAGGGGTGGGTGGCGCGCCAGTGGCGGGCGATGTCGATGCGCCGGGCGATCCACACCCCTTCGTGGCGCTGGATGTGATCCAGAAACCGTTGCAGCGCGGTGATGCGGCCAGGCCGCCCCAGCAGCCGGCAGTGCATGCCGATGCTCATCATCTTCGGTCGGTCCAGTCCAGCGGGATCGCCCTCGGCGTACAGCACATCGAACGTGTCCCGCATGTACTGGAAGAACGGGTCGGCATGCGAATAGCCCTGCGGCAACGAGAAGCGCATGTCGTTGCAGTCCAGCGTGTAAGGCACGATGAGCTGGTGTACATCGGTGCCGTCGGTCTTGCGTACTTTCATCCAGAACGGCAGGTCGTCGCCGTAGTAGTCGCTGTCGTAGTCGAAGTGGCCGAAGTCGGCCACCAGGCGACGGGTGTTCGGGCTGTCGCGCCCCGTGTACCAGCCGGCGCCGTGCAGCTGGCGTGGGCCGTCGAGCCGCTCGCCGGTCAGCTCGGCGATGATCTGCATGGCCTGGGCCATGTGCTCGCGCTCCAGCTCTTCCGGCAGGTTCTGGTAGTGGATCCACTTCAGGCCGTGGCAGGCGATCTCGTGGCCCCCTTCCACGAACGCCGCCGTCACCTCGGGCGAGCGTTGCAGCGCGGTGGACACGCCGAACACCGTGAGCGGCAGGCCGCGCCGCTCGAACTCGCGCAGCAGCCGCCACACGCCCTGGCGCGAACCGTACTCGTAAATGCCTTCCATGCTGATGTGCCGGGCCGGGAAGGCGGCCGGGTTGAACATTTCGCTAAGGAAGGTTTCGCTGGCGGCATCGCCGTGCAGCACGCAGTTCTCGCCGCCTTCTTCGTAATTGAGGACGAATTGCACGGCAATGCGCGCACCGCCGGGCCAGCGGGCATGCGGTGGGGTGCGGCCATAGCCGGCCAGGTCGCGGGGGTAGGGGGCGGTGCTGTCGTAGATCATGGTCAGGCCAGCGCCATGGCGATGTCGCTGGTGGGCAGTTTGCGGTCGAATGTGAGGCTGGTCATCACATGGCGCAGGTGCTCGTCCATGAGCCGCACGGCCAGCGTCTCGTCCCTGGCGGCCAGGGCCTTGACGATGTCGGCGTGCTCGTCGTTGGAGTGCTCGGCCGCGTGCGTGCTCTGGTACATGAGTGTGATGAGGGCGCAGCGCGAAATCAGGTCGCGCAGCATGTCGGCGAGCACCTGGTTGCCCATGAGCTCGGCCATGCGCACGTGAAAGTCACCCAGCAGTTCGGTGCGACCCGGCACGTCGTTGCTTTCCACGGCCTTGCGCTCCTCGGCCACGTGGGCGCGCAGGGCCCGGATT